>NZ_JBBOOE010000001.1:4099467-4431700 GCF_038002965.1 Robertmurraya sp. FSL R5-0851
GCTATTTTTAATGCGCCTACTCCAGAAGTTATTTTAGGTTCTGATATATTGAAATTTACCCCTGCAAAAATCATGGCGCATACCTATTGTCTTAATGAAAATCAATGGAAACAAGCCACTTCATCTGTTAAACCATCAACATATATAGGTCCATACAAGGATTGTAATAGATCAACGGATCATAGACCTTATCAACATATCAATCAACCGCATGAACCATCCCGATATATTCGGCAATATCCACAGCCACTATATGGTCACCATTATCAGCAATATTGGGGCTAACAGATGAATATAGATGCAATTCTAGACATGGGAAACCATGTTTTTTTCATTTTAAAAATAAAAATAGACCTATTCACATCGAATAGGCCTCCCACTATTTACTTCTGTTTATAATATGTGATTGCCAACGCAAATGCTAAAACCGTTCCCTTTACGATGTCCATTGCGTAATAAGGAACAGACATCATGACGAGTCCGTTTGCTAAAATCCCGATCAACACCGCACCAACGAAGGTTCCGAATGCATTGGGCTTACCAGCACCTAAAACGGAAAATCCGATAAATGCAGCTGCTACAGAATCCATTAAGTAAGGTGCACCTGAGTTGATTTCAGATGTCATAACCCGTGAAGCTAAGACAATCCCACCAATTGCGGCAAAGAGCGCAGAAAGCAGGTAGGCAGTCACTTTGTATTTATTAACCGGAATACCTGATAGTCTTGCTGCTTCTTTATTTCCCCCGATCACATACATGTATCTTCCATGTTTCGTATACGTTAAAAAGATATGAACCACTACAACAACAACCACCATGATGACAATAATCCATGGCACCTGACCGATTTTCGAAAAAAACGGACTAATTAGGCCTTCTGCCATCGTTCCATTAGGCAACACCATGTTTTGTGAAACAGTCGCTCCCTTTGTATAGGTCAATGCCGTTCCTTGAATAATAAACATGGTTGCAAGGGTCATTAACATATCAGGAATCCGCATTTTTACAATCATAATAGAATTCAAAATCCCTACAACTAATGCTGCGGCAATTGCCGAAATAATAGCTACAAAGGTATTTTGCGAAAACCAAACGAACATAGAAATCACGATTGCATTTGATAAGGAGGCCACCGATCCAACGGAAAGATCAAAGCCATCAACCGTTAAACTGATGGTAATCCCGATTGCAATGATAGTTACAATTGAAATGGAACGCAGGATATTTACAATATTATTTCCTTGTATAAATGCGGGATTGGCCAATGAAAATATGATCACGAGTGCAATGATTGTAATAATCGTTCCATATTTATAAAAAAATTGGAAAAGATCAAATGACGTTTTTGACGGGGTCTGTTTCTTTGCTGTTATGTTTGCCTCCATCTTACCTGCCCCCTGTTGAATAGAATAATAGTTCTTCTTCATTAGTTGATTTTGTTTCTAGTTCCTTAACTGATTTTCCATCATAAAGGACATAGACCCGATTCGTAATTCCCATAATCTCTGATAGTTCAGATGATGCATAAATAATAGCTTTTCCGCGGCTTGCCAGCTCGACAATAAGATTAAAAATGTCCTTTTTTGCTCCAACGTCTACACCTTTGGTCGGCTCATCAAAAATATAGACATCAGCATCGGCTACGAGCCACTTGCCAATGGCAATCTTCTGTTGATTACCGCCAGAAAGATTTTGAACTTTTGTTTCTTCAGAAGGTGTCTTTATTCCAAGACGATTGATCAGTGCCTTTGCAACTAACTTTTCTTTTTTCCTATCCAGGAAACTAAAATCTTTTGAAAAATGCCTTAAATTCACTACAGTTAAATTTGATTCAACCGACGCATTTACAAGAATCCCTTCTTTTCGGCGCTCTTCAGGGACCAAGGCCAGTCCATTCTTAACCGCTTCATACGGGTTTTTAACATTAACTCTTTTTCCGTTAACCTTGACTTCTCCTGCCACTAATTTGCCTTCAACCCCGAACAAAGCTTTACAGAACTCGGTCTTACCGGCACCTACAAGTCCAGCAATTCCCACAATCTCCCCTGCTTTGACGTTCATGCTAAAATCTTTAATCTTATCTTTATCTGTAAGTCCTTTTACCTCAAGGAATGTGTCTCCAATGGTCATGAATTTATCAGGAAACTGGTCACCGAGTTTTTGACCAAGCATATGCTCCACTACTTTGTTTTGGTTAGTATCCGAAATCCTCTGTCTCTCGACTACTTCCCCATTTCTCATAATCGTAATATCATCACAAATCTCAAAAATCTCTGGAAGTCGATGTGAGATGAAAATAACTCCAACATCACGGTTCTTTAATTCTTGTACGATACGAAATAACTCATTTGTCTCCGTATGACTAAGAGGTGCTGTCGGCTCATCTAAGATGAGGAATCTACATTCTTTTGACACCGCTCTGGCGATTAAGACCATTTGTTTTTCTGCTAATGTTAATTCACTTACTAGTTTTTTAGTTGGAAGAGACAAATTCATTTCTGATAGGATGGTGGCCGCTCTAGAATGCAAGCTTTTCCAATTAACCCATTGCTTCTTTCCCATGTTGTGTACTGTGTCCATTAACATGATATTTTCCGCAACCGTTAAATAGGGAATCAGAGCTGTATCCACTTCCTGATATACAATTTGAATTCCTGAGTCCATGGCACTTTTGGGCGAACGAATGGTCATAGATTGTCCATCCAATGTGATTTCACCAGTATAGTGATCATATGCCCCTGAAAGAACCTTCATCAAGGTTGACTTCCCAGCACCATTGGCTCCAATTAAGGCATGAGTTTTCCCGCTTTTAACTGAAAAATCCACCCTATTTAATGCTTTTACACCCGGAAATTCAATTGACACATTTTTCATCTCTAAAGTGGTCATGATGTCACCGTCCTTTCAAAGAAACACTCTCTTTATCTAGTGAAAAAGAGAGTGTCTATCAATAAGTCCCTTACTTCTTATAGTGTTCCCTCAGCGTCTTCATCCAATCTTCCTCAAATTCTGTTGATTGACCCCATCCTTCAATGATTTCATTTAGATTGACCATATTTACAGGATCTTTTGATTTTTGAAGATCTTCTTGAGAGATAAGTGAAGCTTCCAAATCATACGTTTGTGGTGTTTCCTCGCCTGCTAATTTCTTTGCTAGTATTCTCATATTTACTGAACCAATCAACTTAGGATCAACAGCTGCCGTATATCTCCAAGCGCTACCTTCTCTTTGGATTTCCTGCAAATCAGCATTTGAAACATCGATTCCATAGATTTTAACTTCTTCTCTGCCAGCTTCTTTTAACGCGCGAGCCGCACCGATGGCAAAAGCATCCCAAGTGGCAAAAATCGCATCAAGTTCACCCTTAGGGTATTTATTCAACATTGCAGCAACCGCATTTTGGGTTTGAACACTAGTATCAGCTGCTGCTACGCCAAAGCGCTCCACTTCTTTAATGCCAGGATTATTTGCTAGAACCTCTTCATACACTTTATTTCGTCTAACCATTGGTGGGAATCCGTCCACCCATAGGTATGCAATATTGGCTTCCCCTTTTGTTTCTTTTACTAATTGATCCAATGATAGAGTAGCTAGTGCTTCATCATCTTGTGACACAAGAGTAACACCGTCAACACTTGTTAAATTTGCATTCGAGTCAAATGCCACTACGCTTTTTCCAGCATCAACAATTTTCTGTATGTCATTAACGGTAGCATCATCATCACCGTGAGAAATAATAAATCCATCATAATCTTGATTTAACGCTTGGTTAATCGCATCATGAAATTTCGCTGTATCTCCATTTGCCGTAAATACATCCACTTGAAATCCTAGTGCTTCCCCTTCTTGCTTTGCACCTGCTAAGAACTGTGCTGTGTGGTCGTCCCCACCAATTTTACGAATTACTTTGATTTTTGGTTGGTCTCCATTTGCAAAGCGCTCAGGTACACCTTCAATCAGTGTGTTCGATCCTGTTGCTTCCTTTGTTTCTCCCCCTGTTGCACAGCCTGTAAGCAAAAGTGTTGCAGCGATAGCTGATACAAATGCACTTTTTAAAAAGTTCCTCTTCATGATTCTTTCTCCCCTTTTTGTTTTTTATGTCTTCTTACCAACGTTGCTCTTAGGAGAGTTTTTATAAAATATAAAGGCTCTTTTCTAAAACATTGTTTCTACATACACATTTTTCAGGAAATTAAATATATGTTTCAACAGCTAATCAGAATGTTTTCATCCTTAGAAAAGAGCTACTCTCCAAATAGACCAATAAACCCAGAGTTATTCGGGGAAAAATCCGGCTTTTGGGATTTTTCCAAAACAACAAACTTTACGAAAATAGCCAATATAAAAAACCTCTCCAGAAAAGAGAGGTTTCATCACAAAATAAGGACTACTCCTCTCTTATCTCTCAAAACAAAATCTTGTTTTGCAGGATTTAGCACCAATTCCATTCGGAACGGTTGCTGGGCGTCACAGGGCCAGTCCCTCTGCCACTCTTGATAAGAGAACGTATTTTATTCATTTACTTTAATAAAGTATAAAACTTAATTTAATATTCTATTAACAAATTGTCAATAGTATTTTCTAAATATTTTTAATAGAAATATTATTCCCACGTAATTTCTAGATCAGCATCCCGATACAAAACTATTTTTTAACATCGTACATATTTACGTTTGAAACCAAGCTTCCCTCTATCCATTTCTTTTTGAATACTTTCGTAAGCGTTTAAGAAACTGCTTTTTTTATTGTCTCGTTTGACTTCTACGATTCCTATTTCCTTTGAGACCTCGACTGCCTTTTCATGTTGCGGCAAATAGGAAATCGCCACCGTGTATACGAAATTATTCATAGCAGATTTGGTTCGTTCCGGCGAATCATGAATCGAATTTTTCACCATATCCAGCATATTGGAAATCTTGCTTTCGGAAAATTCTTTATCTTTTCGATTCCCTAAAAGCCAGCAATAGCAACTCCATCCAGCCGACATTTTCAATTCGTCACCACTTGCAATCCATTTATCTGCAACGTCTTGTGCAATATCGGACTCTGATAAAGTGACTGCCACCACATAATCGGACAGCATATAAAAATACGCTCCATCAATCCAACGATCATAATCTGCTTCAGTCATAGCTTTTGGGTCAGCAATAATGCCTGCAAAATACATGGCATCGTAATTACCTGTGGCATAAAGCTCGTCAGCTAAATCTTGGTTGATTTTTATTTTCTTTGCGATTGGTTTCATAGCACCTGTAGCCACGCCAAAAAGTGGCTCGTGCGCACCATTGGATATGTACATTTTTTTCATTCGTTCCTTGCCTAGGGCTTCAAGCTCTTGCATCACTGTTTCAATATCCATAGCTTTGAACTTCCTTCCTTACTTTTATCATATTTTTCTATCGAATGTTCTTGTGCGAGCCATCACAGGAAGGCATTTTTTTAGAAAGTCCACAAGTGCAATCCTTTAATCCCTTTCCGCTTAGAATTCTCTCCATACAATTTTCAACCCTTGACACTCGAGTTTTGGATTGTTTGGGTTGAGAAAAATAAAGAATATATGCTCTTTGCCGTCCCGGCGTCAATGCTTCAAAAGCAGCTTTTAAGTCTGGTGACTCATCGAATTTTTCTTGAAGTTCTTCTGGAATAATGAATTCTGTATCCTTTTTTAAAGTTACTTCTAAACCGGCTTTTTCCACTTCAATGGCTTCAAGAATGTATTCTTTCAAAATAGGTTCTAGTTCAATTATTTCTTGAAGATGAGTGAATCGAATCTGGCGTGCCGCCTGTACATTCTCGGTTTGTTGGACAAGAATTCCATGGGGATCCTTTAATAAGGCACCTTTGTGAAACAGAAGTGCACAATATTCTTTAAATCCATGGATTAATACGACATTTTTCTTCTCAAACGTGTAACAAGGATGCATCCATTTATATTCTTCGGTCAGATCACAGTCAAGAACAATATGTCTTAACCTCTCAGATTCTTCCCTCCATTTTTTAGCTTGACTTAAATAATCATCAACCTTAGGATTCAGTTTACCAATTGCCATGTTGTTTCCTCCCTATAAAAGTTACTTCACAAAGGAAGATTTAGTTGCCATGACACACCAAATCGATCATTTAGCCACCCAAACCTTTGACTAAAACCATAGTCACCAATTGGCATAAGTGCTTGTCCGCCCTCGATCAGTTTCTGATAAACGTTGTTAATTTCTTCTTCAGTATCACATGTAACAAAAATTGAGAAGGATGGAGTAAATGTAAACTGATGCTTTAAATTACTATCTATACACATAAATTCTTGCCCTTTTAAAGAAAAAGTGGCCTGCATTACCGTTCCTTCATCTCCAGATTCATTAGCTCCATAGCGAACCATACTTGTAATTTCTGAATCCTCAATAATAGATATGTAATAATTCATTGCTTCTTCTGCTTTGCCATCTTGAAACATTAAGAATGGTGTAACTTTTCCCACTACGATCAGCTCCTTAAGTTAGTAGGGCTACCTTATCTATTTATTACATTCCTATAATTACAATATAAAAAAAGAGAGGAAATTTCACTAGTGTGAGTGATTTATTTTTCTATCCCTTCCAAATCAGTATGAACGGCAAAAAAGGATGATACCCGAAAGATATCATCACATGGTGTTCACTACAATATTATTCTTGAAAGGTTTGAGTGACCTTCACTTGGGTCCCAGGATAATAGTGTCCAATAATTTCTTTGTAGGTTTTCCCCTCTTCAGCCATTTCGTTTGCCCCCCATTGACTCATACCAACTCCATGCCCATGGCCTTTGCCACTTACTTTATAAGAAGTTGGATTGATTTCAAATGAACTTATTAAATAACTTCTAAAATGACCTCCACCTATCATTGGACGTATTTTTTTTAATTCAACATGATCCAACGAAACTCTTTCGAATAAAATGGTTCCATCAATCAACCTTCTCATAAATTCAATTTGGATCGAGCCAATCATCGACCTTTGTGATTCATTTTTAACTTTATCGATTGCAAAAAAAGGAATACTTAAAATTTTTATGTCACCTTCATAACCATTTCGATTAAGCCATTTTTTAATAGAGTCGCTGATTTTACCATCTTTCTCCTTTAGCTCGTTCCAGTCCTTCGATTGAATTTCATCCAGATCTATTTGTGTTTTTTGTAATGTAAAATCCCAGGGTTGAATGGGATCAAAAGGATCTGGTTTAATTGGAAAATAGGGGCTTGGATTGCCGCCCCATACATTTTTATTACTCTCTGTGATTCCACCATTACTTGCAGAATAAAAAGCGCTTATGGGCTTATTTTGAAATGTAATAATTTCTCCTTTTGTATCAATTACAGCCCTCTTTGTATTACTAAATTCATTGTATCCTCCGTAAACTTGATATTGGATGGTGTCGTCGAGTTGGGGATTCTTATGGGTGATTGTATACGTGCGAGCAGCTAACGTTTGTGCCTTTAAAGCCTCGATATTCCAATCAGGAAACACTTCGAATGGAACAACACCCTTTAAGTAATCCTCTAATAGGATTTGATTAACGGGTCTAATATTATTTTCTTCCATACCAAACGCTACCGCTCCCATATAAGGTCTTCCATCAATGTATATTAGGTGCTCTTCATCATAAGTATCAGGATATAAAATGAGCGGGCTATCTATTTCCGTTTTTGACTTACCGCATGTAAGAAACATTTTGCCACCTTTAAACGAAAGTGTATATTCATCCCCTTCATTTAACATCAATGCTGGATCTAACGTTGAATAAGCACCTTTTATGTAAAATGCTAATTTAGAGGTATCTCCAATATAATTTCGTAATCTCACAGAGATCATCTCTTCCGCTTGCACTTCAGTTGTGAAAGCGAGTAAAACGAATATGAAAATCGATAGGATGAAAGTTTTCATAACCATATTATTTATTATGTTTTTACTGATTATTCCTGAAGCTTTATTCCAACTCTTATAATTCTGTTTGATTAACGTTAAGTTCAATCAAATTACCATCTGGGTCAGCACAGAAAATTTGTGCAAATCCACTTTTTCCGTAGGGTTTTTCAAGAATTTCCACTTCATTTTGTTTTAACCATGTAAGCGCATCATAATAGTTCTCTACTCTCAGAGCAAAGTGACCTTCTCTGCTGGATAAGCTTTTATCCTGACGAATCGTCTGTGAAGAAGGATCAACGATCAAGTGGAGTTGCTGTCCCTCTATTTCATACCAGGCACCTGAAAAATCAAAATCTGGACGTGGTATTTCATTTAAACATAATACATTCCCATAGAAATCTTTTGCTCTTTCCAAATCTGTAACTGTAAGACTTACGTGATGGAGACTTTTGTATTTAATCAAAATGTACACTCCTTTTATTCTTCTCTTATTTGTATCTTACTCAAAAAACCTCCTATGTGGAAGTGGCCTCCCACCCTCTACTCTTCAAGTTTATATCTGAAAAGCCCAAGGGTTAACATTTTCTTAAAAGATAAAAAAACACAACAAAAAAACGCTTGATAGCGTTTTTGTTGTGTTTTTATTTTTTACGCGCCTTAGAGGATTCGAACCTCTGACCGTACGCTTAGAAGGCGTATGCTCTATCCAGCTGAGCTAAAGGCGCATCTATATAGTGGCGGAGAAGGAGGGATTTGAACCCTCGCGCCGGTTACCCGACCTACACCCTTAGCAGGGGCGCCTCTTCAGCCTCTTGAGTACTTCCCCATAGACATAAAAATGGCTCCGCAGGTAGGACTCGAACCTACGACCGATCGGTTAACAGCCGATTGCTCTACCACTGAGCTACTGCGGAACATTGAAGAATTATTTTAATAGGGTAAAAAATCTGGTGGGCCTAAATGGACTCGAACCATCGACCTCACGCTTATCAGGCGTGCGCTCTAACCAGCTGAGCTATAGGCCCCTATTTGGAGCGGGTGATGAGAATCGAACTCACGACATCAGCTTGGAAGGCTGAGGTTTTACCATTAAACTACACCCGCAAATATAAAATTGGAGGCAACACCCGGATTTGAACCGGGGATAAAGGTTTTGCAGACCTCTGCCTTACCACTTGGCTATGCTGCCATAACTGGGCTAGCTGGATTCGAACCAACGCATGACGGAGTCAAAGTCCGTTGCCTTACCGCTTGGCTATAGCCCAATGAAAAAATTTATAAATAATGGGGCGACTGATGGGAATCGAACCCACGAATGTCGGAACCACAATCCGATGCGTTAACCACTTCGCCACAACCGCCATAATGGTGGAGGGGGACGGATTCGAACCGCCGAACCCAAGGGAGCGGATTTACAGTCCGCCGCGTTTAGCCACTTCGCTACCCCTCCATATAAAAATGATAAGAACATTAATAAGAATGGTGGCTCAGGACGGAATCGAACCGCCGACACAAGGATTTTCAGTCCTTTGCTCTACCGACTGAGCTACTGAGCCACATTTATTATAGTACCCTAGATAATGAGGCACTTAAAATGGCGGTCCCGACCGGGATCGAACCGGCGATCTCCTGCGTGACAGGCAGGCATGTTAACCGCTACACCACGGGACCAGAAATTTTTCAAATTTATTTGAAAAATTTAGATTGCGGGGACAGGATTTGAACCTGCGACCTTCGGGTTATGAGCCCGACGAGCTACCAGACTGCTCCACCCCGCGATAATATTATAAGAAAAAGCTGTATTGCATTTAAAAAATGGAGGAGGTAGAGGGATTCGAACCCCCGCGCGGTTTGACCCGCCTGTCGGTTTTCAAGACCGATCCCTTCAGCCGGACTTGGGTATACCTCCGTATCTTTGGTAGCGGCGGAGGGGATCGAACCCCCGACCTCACGGGTATGAACCGTACGCTCTAGCCAGCTGAGCTACACCGCCAAAGTAATTCATTGAATTTTTAAAACACATGTTCTGGAATTAATGAAGATTATTTTCACTACACTACGTTCCGTGAAAAAATCTAAGTGGAGCCTAGCGGGATCGAACCGCTGACCTCCTGCGTGCAAGGCAGGCGCTCTCCCAGCTGAGCTAAGGCCCCATAATAAAGTTAGATGGTCGGGAAGACAGGATTCGAACCTGCGACCCCTTGGTCCCAAACCAAGTGCTCTACCAAGCTGAGCTACTCCCCGATTAAAACTAATATGGCGCGCCCGAAAGGAGTCGAACCCATAACCTTCTGATCCGTAGTCAGACGCTCTATCCAATTGAGCTACGGGCGCATTATTTTTCACTTTGATATCAAAGTGATAAGGATAACTATTTTGCTTTGCAAAAAGCTTTGGTGCCGAGGACCGGAATCGAACCGGTACGGTAGTCACCTACCGCAGGATTTTAAGTCCTGTGCGTCTGCCAGTTCCGCCACCCCGGCAAAAGAAATTCTTGGAGCGGAAGACGGGATTCGAACCCGCGACCCCAACCTTGGCAAGGTTGTATTCTACCACTGAACTACTTCCGCAATGCGAAAATTGTATAAAACATTGGTGCGGGTGAAGGGAGTCGAACCCCCACGCCTTGCGGCGCTAGATCCTAAGTCTAGTGCGTCTGCCAATTCCGCCACACCCGCGTAATGATAATTAATGAAAAGTTATTTTGCTGAAGCAAAAAAATTTGGTGAGCCATGAAGGACTCGAACCTTCGACCCTCTGATTAAAAGTCAGATGCTCTACCGACTGAGCTAATGGCTCGGTATAAAGTGGTGCCGGTGAGAGGACTTGAACCCCCAACCTACTGATTACAAGTCAGTTGCTCTACCAATTGAGCTACGCCGGCTTATTAAGAAGACTATATTTCACTTTCGTGACTTTGGGATGAATATTTTTCACTTCGTGACTTAAGGATGAATATTTTTCACTTCGTGAAAAAATTCTTAATGGAGGATGACGGGATCGAACCGCCGACCCCCTGCTTGTAAGGCAGGTGCTCTCCCAGCTGAGCTAATCCTCCGAAATAGAAAGTTATTTTCACTTCATGAAAAAACTTGGTTATTTTTACTTCGTAAAAAAACTTGGTGACCCCTACGGGATTCGAACCCGTGTTACCGCCGTGAAAGGGCGGTGTCTTAACCGCTTGACCAAGGGGCCTAAATTATATATTTTAGACAAAAATAATAGTCCCAATAGGGACAAGCCTGGCGACGTCCTACTCTCACAGACGGAAACCCTCAACTACCATTGGCGCTGAAAAGCTTAACTTCCGTGTTCGGTATGGGAACGGGTGTGACCTTTTCGCTATCGCCACCAGACTATAAAGTTTGAAGGTTGTTCCTTCAAAACTAGATAAAGAGTCAAAGTCAAAAGAATGAGTATCATCTAAATTTGGTTAAGTCCTCGATCGATTAGTATCAGTCAGCTCCACACGTCGCCGCGCTTCCACCTCTGACCTATCAACCTGATCATCTTTCAGGGATCTTACTAGCTTGCGCTATGGGAAATCTCATCTTGAGGGGGGCTTCATGCTTAGATGCTTTCAGCACTTATCCCTTCCGCACATAGCTACCCAGCGATGCCTTTGGCAAGACAACTGGTACACCAGCGGTGCGTCCATCCCGGTCCTCTCGTACTAAGGACAGCTCCTCTCAAATTTCCTACGCCCACGACGGATAGGGACCGAACTGTCTCACGACGTTCTGAACCCAGCTCGCGTACCGCTTTAATGGGCGAACAGCCCAACCCTTGGGACCGACTACAGCCCCAGGATGCGATGAGCCGACATCGAGGTGCCAAACCTCCCCGTCGATGTGGACTCTTGGGGGAGATAAGCCTGTTATCCCCGGGGTAGCTTTTATCCGTTGAGCGATGGCCCTTCCATGCGGAACCACCGGATCACTAAGCCCGACTTTCGTCCCTGCTCGACTTGTAGGTCTCGCAGTCAAGCTCCCTTGTGCCTTTACACTCTACGAATGATTTCCAACCATTCTGAGGGAACCTTTGGGCGCCTCCGTTACTTTTTAGGAGGCGACCGCCCCAGTCAAACTGCCCACCTGACACTGTCTCCCACCCCGATTTAGGGGTGAGGGTTAGAATTTCAATACAGCCAGAGTAGTATCCCACCGACGCCTCCACCGAAGCTAGCGCTCCGGCTTCTCAGGCTCCTACCTATCCTGTACAAGCTGTACCAAAATTCAATATCAGGCTACAGTAAAGCTCCACGGGGTCTTTCCGTCCTGTCGCGGGTAACCTGCATCTTCACAGGTACTATAATTTCACCGAGTCTCTCGTTGAGACAGTGCCCAGATCGTTACGCCTTTCGTGCGGGTCGGAACTTACCCGACAAGGAATTTCGCTACCTTAGGACCGTTATAGTTACGGCCGCCGTTTACTGGGGCTTCGATTCAGAGCTTCGCTTTTAAGGCTAACCCCTCCTCTTAACCTTCCAGCACCGGGCAGGCGTCAGCCCCTATACTTCGCCTTGCGGCTTCGCAGAGACCTGTGTTTTTGCTAAACAGTCGCCTGGGCCTATTCACTGCGGCTCTTCTGGGCTATTCACCCTGAAGAGCACCCCTTCTCCCGAAGTTACGGGGTCATTTTGCCGAGTTCCTTAACGAGAGTTCTCTCGCTCACCTTAGGATTCTCTCCTCGCCTACCTGTGTCGGTTTGCGGTACGGGCACCTGTTACCTCGCTAGAGGCTTTTCTTGGCAGTGTGGAATCAGGAACTTCGGTACTATATTTCCCTCGCCATCACAGCTCAGCCTATTGCAAGTGGGATTTGCCTCACTTGCAGCCTAACTGCTTGGACGCGCATATCCAACAGCGCGCTTACCCTATCCTCCTGCGTCCCCCCATCACTCAAACGGTAATTTGGTGGTACAGGAATATCAACCTGTTGTCCATCGCCTACGCCTTTCGGCCTCGGCTTAGGTCCCGACTAACCCTGAGCGGACGAGCCTTCCTCAGGAAACCTTAGGCATTCGGTGGATGGGATTCTCACCCATCTTTCGCTACTCATACCGGCATTCTCACTTCTAAGCGCTCCACCAGTCCTTACGGTCTAGCTTCAACGCCCTTAGAACGCTCTCCTACCACTGACATCTAAGATGTCAATCCACAGCTTCGGTGATACGTTTAGCCCCGTTACATTTTCGGCGCGGAGTCACTCGACCAGTGAGCTATTACGCACTCTTTAAATGGTGGCTGCTTCTAAGCCAACATCCTGGTTGTCTAAGCAACTCCACATCCTTTGCCACTTAACGTATACTTTGGGACCTTAGCTGGTGGTCTGGGCTGTTTCCCTTTCGACTACGGATCTTATCACTCGCAGTCTGACTCCCATGGATAAGTCTTTGGCATTCGGAGTTTGTCTGAATTCGGTAACCCGATGAGGGCCCCTAGTCCAAACAGTGCTCTACCTCCAAGACTCTTACTACATGAGGCTAGCCCTAAAGCTATTTCGGAGAGAACCAGCTATCTCCAAGTTCGATTGGAATTTCTCCGCTACCCACACCTCATCCCCGCACTTTTCAACGTGCGTGGGTTCGGGCCTCCATCCAGTGTTACCTGGACTTCACCCTGGACATGGGTAGATCACCTGGTTTCGGGTCTACGACCACATACTAAAGCGCCCTATTCAGACTCGCTTTCGCTACGGCTCCGTCTTATCAACTTAACCTCGCATGTAATCGTAACTCGCCGGTTCATTCTACAAAAGGCACGCTATCACCCGGTATTTATCCAAAGGAAAAATACACAGGGCTCTAACTACTTGTAGGCACACGGTTTCAGGATCTCTTTCACTCCCCTTCCGGGGTGCTTTTCACCTTTCCCTCACGGTACTGGTTCACTATCGGTCACTAGGTAGTATTTAGCCTTGGGAGATGGTCCTCCCTGCTTCCGACGGAATTTCACGTGTTCCGCCGTACTCAGGATCCACTCAAGAGGGAACGAAGTTTCAACTACAGGGTTGTTACCTTCTATGACTGACCTTTCCAGATCGATTCGTCTACTTCATTCCTTTGTAACTCCGTATAGAGTGTCCTACAACCCCAAGAGGCAAGCCTCTTGGTTTGGGCTAATCCCGTTTCGCTCGCCGCTACTCAGGGAATCGCGTTTGCTTTCTCTTCCTCCGGGTACTTAGATGTTTCAGTTCCCCGGGTCTGCCTTCAATACCCTATGTATTCAGGTAAAGATTCTATCCCATTACGGATAGAGGGTTTCCCCATTCGGAAATCTCCGGATCAAAGCTTACTTACAGCTCCCCGAAGCATATCGGTGTTAGTACCGTCCTTCATCGGCTCCTAGTGCCAAGGCATCCACCGTGCGCCCTTTCTAACTTAACCTATGGTTAATTTGTTTCTACTCATTTAAGAGAGAAAACCTAAAATGGCGATACTCGATTTCTTTCTTGACTTTTTTACTTTATCTAGTTTTCAAAGAACAACGTTTGATGGATGGTTATTTTTGCTTTCGCAAAAAAACCTTATTAAACCATCAAAACTGAACAAGAACAAATCGTCACGTCTGTATTATGTCTTGCTTACGCAAGCATTTTCCTTAGAAAGGAGGTGATCCAGCCGCACCTTCCGATACGGCTACCTTGTTACGACTTCACCCCAATCATCTGTCCCACCTTAGGCGGCTGGCTCTCTTGCGAGTTACCCCACCGACTTCGGGTGTTACAAACTCTCGTGGTGTGACGGGCGGTGTGTACAAGGCCCGGGAACGTATTCACCGCGGCATGCTGATCCGCGATTACTAGCGATTCCAGCTTCATGTAGGCGAGTTGCAGCCTACAATCCGAACTGAGAGTGGTTTTATGGGATTGGCTCGACCTCGCGGTTTTGCTGCCCTTTGTACCACCCATTGTAGCACGTGTGTAGCCCAGGTCATAAGGGGCATGATGATTTGACGTCATCCCCACCTTCCTCCGGTTTGTCACCGGCAGTCACCTTAGAGTGCCCAACTGAATGCTGGCAACTAAGATCAAGGGTTGCGCTCGTTGCGGGACTTAACCCAACATCTCACGACACGAGCTGACGACAACCATGCACCACCTGTCACTCTGTCCCCCGAAGGGGAACGCCCTATCTCTAGGGAAGGCAAAAGGATGTCAAGACCTGGTAAGGTTCTTCGCGTTGCTTCGAATTAAACCACATGCTCCACCGCTTGTGCGGGCCCCCGTCAATTCCTTTGAGTTTCAGCCTTGCGGCCGTACTCCCCAGGCGGAGTGCTTAATGCGTTTGCTGCAGCACTAAAGGGCGGAAACCCTCTAACACTTAGCACTCATCGTTTACGGCGTGGACTACCAGGGTATCTAATCCTGTTTGCTCCCCACGCTTTCGCGCCTCAGTGTCAGTTACAGGCCAAAGAGTCGCCTTCGCCACTGGTGTTCCTCCACATCTCTACGCATTTCACCGCTACACGTGGAATTCCACTCTTCTCTCCTGCACTCAAGTCTCCCAGTTTCCAATGACCCTCCCCGGTTGAGCCGGGGGCTTTCACATCAGACTTAAGAGACCACCTGCGCGCGCTTTACGCCCAATAATTCCGGACAACGCTTGCCACCTACGTATTACCGCGGCTGCTGGCACGTAGTTAGCCGTGGCTTTCTGGTTAGGTACCGTCAAGGTACCGGCAGTTACTCCGGTACTTGTTCTTCCCTAACAACAGAGTTTTACGATCCGAAAACCTTCATCACTCACGCGGCGTTGCTCCGTCAGACTTTCGTCCATTGCGGAAGATTCCCTACTGCTGCCTCCCGTAGGAGTCTGGGCCGTGTCTCAGTCCCAGTGTGGCCGATCACCCTCTCAGGTCGGCTACGCATCGTCGCCTTGGTGAGCCGTTACCTCACCAACTAGCTAATGCGCCGCGGGCCCATCTATGAGTGATAGCCGAAACCATCTTTCAGCTTTTCTACATGTGTAGAAAAGAATTATCCGGTATTAGCCCCGGTTTCCCGGAGTTATCCCAGTCTCATAGGCAGGTTGCCCACGTGTTACTCACCCGTCCGCCGCTAATCTTTGGGAGCAAGCTCCCAAAGATCCGCTCGACTTGCATGTATTAGGCACGCCGCCAGCGTTCGTCCTGAGCCAGGATCAAACTCTCCAATAAAGAGTAAGATTAGCTCTTAAAAAGTTAAAACTTAGAATTAACGTTGACGTTTGTTGTTGTCTTGTTCAGTTTTCAAGGTTCAATTAAGCACTTGATCATCTTACTACATCTCTTCACCGTTGTCAACTTCTACGAAAAAATTATTTTAAAAGATATTTTTTTCAAGTCGTTGTCGGCTACATGTATTACTATATCATTTTGATTCGCAGAAGTCAACTTCTGTTTTAAAATTATTTTTTCTTTAGGCTTCATTATTTGAAGCCAAGGATTATATATTACATAATTCTTTTATAAAACACAAGAGGTTAATAACAAAATATTTAACATCGACAATTATCAAATATAAAAGCAAGGCACGAATGGCCCTGCTTATTATTTGACAACTACTTTTCCAACCATACCTTCCTTGACATGGTACCTACATATTAGTTCATATGTACCGGAATCTTTCGGATTTATAGTAATTGTATTTTCTTTTCCCGGCTGGACTTCAACGTCAACTCCGAGTTTTTCTACTGTAAAGGTATGCTCTTTCTTACCCTTGTTTTTCAATATCAAAGTTGTTGTCTTTCCAGTGGGAATTGTAATAACTTCTGGATTAAAGTAATCATCGTTCAACTCGACTTCAATGGTTTTCTCCATTTCCGACGGTTGTGTTACAGTACCGACTTCAGCAAACACACCGAATGACGTTGTCATAAGCAATATCATCGAAAACAAAACGATTAATCCTTTTAACCGCATTTTCACAGACAATCCCTCCTTTCCTAAGAACTATTTTCTTCTAATTTATAAAATATTATCATTTTAAATTTTTTTCCAACTCCCTTCAAATAGATCATTTACACTAACTATGTCTAAGATTATAAATCAACTTCACACAGCACTAGTTTCTTTTAATTATGTAATAAATTGTCCATATTTAATTAGTCCAAACATCTCTATAATCTTATATAATTACAAGGAACAAACGTTCTGTAAGGAGGGAGTTAATTGAAGGAATGGGAAGCTTCATATATAGCTGGAATTATTGATGGTGAGGGTTCAATAAGCCTTACCAGAATGCATAAAGGGGAATTCAGGAGACCATGTATTTCAATTTCCTCTACTGATAAAGAATTATTAATTTACATAAAAAGCTTAACAGATGGAGTAATAAACAATAAAAAAAATTATAATCCTAAAAGACATAAAGACTCCTACACATTAACTATTAAGAAAAAAGAAAAGGTGTTTGAAGTATTGGAAAAAACACACCCCTATTTAAGGGTTAACAAAAAACGTGCACGCGCCATTTGGATTCTAAAATTTTATGATAAAGTTAGTCGAAGAAACGGGAAATATTCACCTACATTATTAAAACAAAAACTACAATTCGAAGAGGAATTTTTTCTGTTGTAGCTTTTAAGACAAAATAAAAACCACCAAATATGTATTTGGTGGAGACGGTGGGACGTGCTATTCCATTCTTTCGAGATGGCACTGACTATATCTTGAACCTGTTAGTTACAGGTTCTTCGGCGTATTATGCAGATCGTAGTTTTGCTCGCTTCACAAGCAGGATGCTGCATCCTAGTACTACCATATTGGCAGCCTATAAGTCGATACACGGCTGTTGAATTACTTCACATACCGCTCGGCATTGCCTTATCGCCACGAGTGCAACTTAGGTTTCACCGATAAAGCCGAATTTTCACTTGCATGTTACCACACAAGGCGACTATGAACTAATCGAACCCACGTCCAAAGATATCGCCACTTAAGCGTCTACGAGTGTAGTCGACATATTCGTATTTCGCTGAGCCATCTGCCTATCGACAGGCGCCCGGTCAGCTAGTCTGGTTGTTCTCTTCCTTCACCCTCAGACGGTGGGATCCGGCGTAGTCCACTTAGAGTGAGTCCCTTACCCTACCACATGGACGATGGAGGGAGGAACAGCTACGCGCTATTAAGCAGCGAAAGCTAAGTTGTTGTTTGTTTTGCCAGTTATAGGCTTTGACGTTTTAACGAGGCCGATCCCCTCGACTCGCAACCTAAGCTCGAACTACCCCTGTCGAATCCGTAACGTCCCCTCAAATAAAAGGTGCGCTATTGGTATTTCACGCTAGCGTACGTTAGGAAAGTCTGAAGGTAAGCTTCAGAGCTAAGATTATGTTTGTCAGTTACCCGACATAAGTTATTATAGCATACTTCTTTATGATTTCAATTGTAAGTTTTTGTAAGAAACTTATTTCTGTCTTTCTCGGAAAGCTCGTTCGATATCACGCTTTGCTTCCTTCTTCTTCAAATCTTCACGCTTATCGTAGTTCTTCTTCCCTTTTCCAAGGCCTATTAAAATCTTTGCATAGCCATTTTTCAAATAAACTTTCAGAGGAACTAGCGCATAGCCCGCTTCCTTCGTTTCGCCTAATAGTTTATCAATTTCTCTCTTATGAAGCAATAACTTACGTTGGCGAAGAGGGTCGTGGTTGTAGCGATTTCCTTGCTCGTACGGGCTTATATGCGCATTTAATAGATAGATTTCTCCATTTTGAATTCTGGCATACGAATCTTTTAAGTTAATACGTCCATTACGAATCGACTTAATTTCCGTTCCTTGGAGAACCATTCCTGCCTCATAAGTTTCTTCTATACAGTAGTCGTGGTTTGCCTTTTTGTTTTGGGCAACGACCTTCCCCATTCCTTTTGGCACGATATTCTCCTCCTTTGGTGCTCGTCTGTTTCTCTATTGTAGCAAAATTCCCCAATAGAGGGAAGAAGAGAGCCATGCTGAATGGCTCTCTCTGTATGTTTATCGCTTTTTCTTTCGCTTCGCTTTAGGAGCATTTTCAAAATGCTTCTTTTTCTTACGGGCAGAGCCAGGGCCAGAACCTGATCCACCACGCGGCTTAGAGCCACCAGATCCGCCTTTTGCGTCCCCAGCACCTGCTTTTCTGCGAGGCTTTTTCTCGGTACTTCCTGTTTTAAATACCCTTGGTGTACGATCGCGATCGACTGGTCGAGCACCCTTCATACCAACAACTTCAAAGTCGATGGAACGCTCGTCTTTATCAACCTTTACGACACGTACGGTAATTTCGTCTCCAATTCGGTAGACCTTCCCGGTACGTTCACCAATCATTGCATAGTGACGCTCATCGAAGCGATAATAATCATCCGTCATATAGCTAACGTGAACTAAACCTTCAATGGTATTCGGCAACTCAACAAACATTCCAAAGTTTGTCACCGAACTAATCATTCCATCGTATTCCTCGCCGATTTTATCCATCATATATTCCGCTTTTTTCAACTCATCTGTTTCACGCTCGGCATCAACCGCACGACGCTCCATCTTGGATGTATGCTCCGCAATGTCTGGTAAGCGAGCATCCCATTTCTCACGCGTTGCTTGATCCAGCTTGCCCTCAATTAGGTACGTTCGAATCAGACGGTGAACAATTAAGTCTGGATAACGACGGATTGGTGACGTAAAGTGCGTATAGAACTCCGTTGATAGTCCAAAGTGACCAAGACTTTCTGGATCGTACTTCGCCTGCTGCATCGAGCGTAGCATGACGGTTGATACAACCATCTCTTCCGGCTTCCCTTGTACTTCTTCAATGATCTCCTGAAGGGCACGCGGGTGAACATCATTGGCTGTTCCTTTCACGATATAGCCAAAGTTTGTGATAAACTCGAAAAACTTACGTAGCTTATCTTCCTTTGGATCCTCGTGGATACGATAAATAAACGGTACATCCAACCAATGGAAATGCTCTGCTACTGTTTCGTTGGCTGCAAGCATGAACTCTTCAATAAGTCGTTCTGCTACCGAACGCTCACGGAGAACCACATCCGTTGGCTTTCCATCTTCTTCGACGAGTACCTTAGCTTCTTTAAAATCAAAATCGATTGCTCCACGCTTCATCCGTTTATTACGAAGGATAGCCGCTAGCTCTTCCATTAACTCGAACATTGGAATTAGTGGCTCGTAGCGCTTCAGGAGCTCTTCGTCTTTATCAGTTAAGATCTTATTCACGTCACTATAGGTCATACGTTCTTTTGTTTTGATTACACTTTGGAAAATCTCGTGATTCACGACTTCTCCCGTCGATGTAATCTCCATTTCACAAGAAAGTGTCAGACGGTTAACTTGCGGATTCAAAGAGCATATTCCGTTTGAGAGGCGGTGCGGAATCATCGGTATTACTCGGTCCACAAGATACACACTCGTCCCTCTATCCGCTGCTTCACGGTCAATCGGAGACTCCTCTGTTACATAATATGTTACATCAGCGATATGTACGCCTAGCTTGTAATTTCCATTAGGAAGCTTTGTAACCGTTACAGCATCGTCCAGGTCTTTTGCATCTGCACCGTCAATAGTAACAATATCTTGGTCTCGAAGATCTCGGCGACCTACAAGATCCTCTTCATCAATTTCATCTGGGGTCTCATTTGCTTGCTTGATCGCTTCTTCCGGAAATGGTCCTGGAAGCCCATGCTTATGAATGACAGAAAGTATATCAACCCCTGGGTCATTTTTATGACCAAGAATTTCAATAACTTCACCTTCTGCACTCTTTCTTCCTTCTGGATACATTGTGAGAAGCACGACAACCTTATGCCCTTCCACTGCCCCTTTTGCAGCAGCTTTAGGAATAAAAATATCACTCGTAAACTTTTTATCATCTGGAATCACAAAGCCAAAATGTTTGCTTTCTGTATAGGTTCCAACCACTTGCTGAATCCCACGCTCGAGAATTCTTACGATCGTTCCTTCTCGTCTCTGACCAGAGGTTTCTGAGTTTACACGTGCTAAGACAGTATCACCGTGCATGGCGTTATTCGTTTCATTTGGAGGGATAAAAATATCATCCATTCCAGGTTCTTCAGGAATAACGAATGCAAATCCCTTCGAATGACCTGTTAATTTTCCTCTTATCAGATTCATTTTGTCTGGTAAGCCGTAACGATTGCTTCTTGTTCGGACAACAAGTCCCTTTTCTTCCATATGTACAAGTGCTTTAACGAAATCTTTAAAATCACCAGAGTCCTGGATCCCAAATGCTTCTTCCAGCTCCTGCACAGTTAGAGGCTTGTAGGCTTCATCCTTCATATAATGAAGAAGTTTATCGACGTGTTGTTTAATACTTTCGTCCATAGTAAACCCTCCTTTTCATTTATTCTTCCCAATTTAAACTTTCTAAAAACTGAAAAACGTCCTCGTGAAGCTGTTCCTTTTCTTTATCCAGTGTGATGACGTGTCCAGATTCTTCATACCATTTAATAGATTTTTCATCAGATTCAATACCATTGTAAATAATATTCGCACTGTCTGTATTAATCATATGATCATGTCGAGCTTGAACCACAAAGGTTGGAGCGTAAATATGGTCTACATGATCACGAACATCAGCTATTAAGTTTTGCAGTGCCTTTAACGTATTCATAGGTGTCTTTTTAAAATCATCCATCTCTGCTTCGACTTGCTCGGCTGATTTTCCTTCTCGTTTTTTGAATTCACGAGCGTAATCAAGAATTCCCTCATACATGATTTCTTCACTTTTTATGTACATTGGTGCACACATTGGAACAATTCCCTTAATAGGTACAGTGTAACCCAATTTCAGCGAAAATACGCCACCTAGAGAAAGTCCAGCCACTGCAATTTCCTTATGTCCCTTATTTTTAAGATATTCATACGCCTCGGTCACATCTTGCCACCAGTCTTCTGGTCCTGTATGGACAAGCTCTTCCGGTGGAACACCATGTCCTTTATAGTGCGGGGCATGACAGGTGTAGCCTCTTTTTTCTAAAAAACGACCTAGCATTCGAACGTCAGCACTGTTACCCGTAAAACCGTGTAGAAGAAGTACCGCTCGTGGTCCCCCCTCAAAAGTAAATGGCTTTGGCATAGCAATTTTCATATGTAAAACTCCTTTAAACTGTTCGTATCTATTTAGTTATTGTAATCATAGTTTGCAACGACAATCCAATGATATGTTTGAACTTTTCACAACACCACAAAAAAAAACCTGACCCCGAAAGTGGCCAGGTTTGTAGACTCTTATAAAACGTACGCTAGTAAGATCGTTAAGATAAAGAAAAATACCGACAGAACGATCGTCGCACGGTGGAGGTAAAGGTCAAGTCCACGTGCCTTTTGCTTCCCGAATAACTGTTCCGCTCCACCCGAGATAGCACCAGAAAGACCTGTACTTTTTCCAGACTGAAGAAGCACAACCACAATCAAAGCGATCGAAACGACCACAAGTAATACAGTAACTAATGTTTCCATAAAAAGTCCACCTCCTAAAACGCACATTGCAGTACTTTAAATGTACCATAACCAGCTTTGATAAACAATAGTTTTCCTTTTGGGAGGAAGTGACGGGGGGTGAGGAGAAAAGATAGAGTAGATTATTTTGATTGGAGTGATTAGTTTTGATTGTTAAAAAGTTTGAAATGTCATTGGAAATTCTTAAGTTGAAATCCTTAGGAAAAAGGATAGGTTCTAGTCATGCAGTAAACTCAGAGGTAAAAAGCGAATTATCCAAAAGACTTGCCGGACATAAGGGCGAACAATCCCTCTTGTATTACCTACGTCAACTCCCCGAAAAAGAGCACTTTATTTTCCACAACCTTCGACTTCAAGAAAGAGATTATTACTTTCAGATTGATTTCCTTATTCTAACTACTAGATTTGCATTGATACTTGAAACAAAAAATATTATGGGTACGTTATTTTTCGATTCTGGCTTTGGGCAGTTAATCCGGATGAAAGATGGTGAAGAGGATGGGTTTCAAGATCCTTTAACACAAGCAAGGAGACAGCAAGGCATGTTGGGTAAATGGCTGTTGAAGTATGGAGGTGTACGTGTACCTATTGAGTATTTTGTAGTTGTGAGCAATCCTTCATCCATTATACGTACCGATCCAGGGAAGGCACATTTGTTTAAGCGTGTGATTCATGGGGATAAATTGCCTGAAAGGATTAATGGCTTGGGTAGCAAATTTAAATTGGATGTTTTGGATCAGCGTGGAGTTAAAAGAGTCTGTAAACTACTTTTGAAGAGTCATCGTCCCGCTGAATATGATGCACTTGGTCGATTTGGGTTATCTCCTTCTGATATTTCTATTGGGGTGCAATGCGGTGCTTGTGGGAAATTGCGGATGGAGCGTGTGTATGGGAAGTGGTATTGTGCAGATTGCGGCAATAATGACGCGAATGCACATATGTCTGCACTGAAGGACTACTTTTATTTAATAAAACTGACGATAACGAACCAGGAATTTCGGGATTTTATGTTGTTGGAGTCACCGGATGTGGCTAAGCGTCTATTAAACGAGTTAAATCTAGGCTATTCCGGATCAAATAAGGGAAGAATCTATTATCCAAAAGCCAGCGTAGAGGATATATCAGCGAGTTTATAAATATATCGGCGACTTCTTCAACTATATCAGCGAGTTTTTGAATATATCGGCGTCTTTCACCAATATATCAGCGACCTCCACGCTTAATTGCCCACCAGCCACCCACAAAAACCCAAAAACCCGCCCTCCCAAAGGGAGAGACGGGTCCCACAATACAAAAAGCGGGCCCAATAAAAAGGCCCGCCCTCTCCAACTTGAATTACTTCTTCAAGTTATAAAGTGATTTCATTCCATCGTATACAGCTAGTTCGCCAAGCTCGTCTTCGATGCGAAGAAGTTGGTTGTACTTAGCAATACGGTCTGTACGGCTCATAGAACCAGTTTTGATTTGGCCAGCGTTTGTTGCAACTGCGATGTCAGCAATTGTAGCATCTTCAGTTTCACCAGAACGGTGAGAAACAACAGCTGTGTAACCAGCGCGCTTCGCCATTTCGATTGCTTCAAATGTTTCAGTAAGTGTACCGATTTGGTTAACCTTGATAAGAATTGAGTTAGCAATTCCTTTTTCAATACCTTCAGCAAGCTTCTTTGTGTTTGTAACGAATAGGTCGTCACCAACTAATTGAACGCGGTCACCGATGCGCTCAGTTAATAGCTTGTGGCCTTCCCAGTCGTTTTCGTCTAAACCATCTTCGATTGAGATGATTGGGAATTCGTTAACTAATTCTTCGTAGAAGTTAACCATCGCTTCAGAAGATAAACCAGTGCGGCCTTCTCCAGCTAGGTCATATTGCTTTGTTTCTTTGTTGAAGAACTCAGAAGATGCAACGTCCATACCTAAGAAAATGTCTTTTCCAGGCTCATAACCAGCGTTCTTGATTGCTTCCATGATAACTTGTAGAGCTTCACGGTTAGAACCAAGGTTTGGAGCGAATCCACCTTCGTCACCTACAGCTGTGTTAAGACCTTTGTCAGAAAGAACTTTCTTTAATGAATGGAAAATTTCAGCACCCATACGGATTGCTTCTTTGAAAGTAGGAGCTCCTACTGGTAAAATCATGAACTCTTGGAAGTCAACGTTGTTGTCAGCATGTGATCCACCGTTGATGATGTTCATCATTGGAGTTGGAAGTTGCTTCGCGTTGAATCCGCCAAGGTAACGGTATAATGGAAGACCTACAAATTCAGCAGCAGCGTGAGCAACAGCCATAGAAACACCTAGGATTGCGTTAGCTCCTAACTTACCTTTGTTTTCAGTTCCGTCTAATTGGATCATTGTGCGGTCGATTCCAACTTGGTCAGTTACGTCCATACCAATGATTTCTTCAGCGATGATGTTGTTTACATTATCTACCGCTTTTTGAACACCTTTTCCAAGGTAACGTGACTTGTCGCCGTCACGTAGTTCTACTGCTTCGTGCTCACCAGTTGATGCACCAGATGGAACGATTGCGCGTCCAAATGAACCAGACTCAGTGATTACTTCTACTTCTACAGTTGGGTTTCCGCGAGAATCTAATACTTCACGAGCGTATACATGTTGAATATATGGCATAATAAAATCTCTCCTTATAATAGAAAATTTTAATATTGTATCACGAACAGGTCAATTTCACCTTCCGCAAGCTGTTGTTGCTTTGCAACAAAGGCTTACTTCAGGTGGAAACTGCCCTTATTCCTAATTTGAGATGGTCAGTTTCGTCAAAGACGTAAACTGCCTTTTTATTTTTACAAAATGGTCAGTAACGCTTGCTTCCGCCATGTGCTAGCAGGTCCGGCTTTCACAATCGAAACTAACTTACTTCTTAAATAATGTCTTCCCAGTCATTTCAGCTGGTTGTGCTACGTTTAATAGTTCAAGCATCGTTGGGGCAAGGTCGCCAAGGATTCCGTCTTCACGAAGCTCCACGCCTTCCTTTGTTACGATCACTGGAACGGGGTTAGTGGTGTGAGCAGTCATTGGGTTGCCTTCTAAAGTGACTACTTCATCAGCATTCCCATGATCCGCCGTGATTATCGCTGTTCCTCCTTTTTTAATGATCAGATCAACGACACGACCTAGGCACTCATCCACTGTTTCAATCGCTTTGATTGTCGGTTCTAACATTCCAGAGTGTCCAACCATATCAGGGTTCGCATAGTTCAAGATAATCGCATCGAAGTTGTCTTCCTCGATTTCTTTTACTAATGCGTCTGTTACTTCATACGCACTCATTTCTGGTTGCAAATCGTATGTTGCCACCTTTGGTGAGTTGATCAAGATACGCTTTTCACCAGGGAATTCCGCCTCACGTCCACCGCTCATGAAGAACGTTACGTGTGGGTATTTTTCTGTTTCAGCGATACGAAGCTGTGACAGATTGTTTTGAGATAACACTTCACCGAGTGTGTTATCAAGGTTTGTAGGTTCGAAGGCAACATATCCATCAACCGTTTCACTAAAGTGTGTTAAGCACACGAAGTTTAAGTGTTGTGGATGCTTATCGCCACGGTCGAACGAACGGAAATCTTTATTTGTGAACGTGTTAGAGATTTGGATCGCACGGTCTGGACGGAAGTTATAGAAAATAACTGCGTCGTTATCAGAAATCGTTGCAACCGGCTCTCCATTTTCCTTTTTCAAAACAGATGGAAGAACGAATTCGTCGAAGATTCCGTTGTTGTAAGAGTCTTCTACGACATCCATAGCGTTTGAGTAGGCAGGCCCTTCTCCGTACACCATTGCACGGTAAGATTTTTCTACACGTTCCCAACGCTTGTCACGGTCCATCGAGTAGTAACGACCAGAGATCGTTGCAAACTGACCAACACCGTATTCTTTCATCTTTTCTTCTGCTTGCTTAATAAAGTCAGCAGCAGATTGTGGTGCTACGTCGCGGCCATCTAAGAATGCGTGAACGTATACGTTGTTCACACCTTCCTGAGCAGCTAACTTTAGTAGCGCAAATAAATGCTGAATATGACTGTGAACACCACCATCAGATAATAATCCAAATAGGTGAAGGTTTGTTCCCTTTTCTTTCACGTGATTAATGGCATTTAAAAACGTTTCATTACGTTCAAATTCGCCTTCACGAATGGATACGTTCACACGTGTTAAGCTTTGGTACACAATACGTCCTGCACCGATGTTCAAGTGGCCCACTTCGGAATTACCCATTTGACCTTCAGGTAATCCTACCGCTTCCCCAGAAGCAGTAAGCTGTGCGTGTGGGTAGCTGTTCCAAAAACGATCAAAATTTGGTTTTTTCGATTGTGCAACTGCATTTCCCATACGCTCGCCACGAAGAGCGAAGCCGTCAAGGATGATTAATGCAACAGGAGACTTACTCATTCTTACCTGCCTCCAGTAATTGTACAAACGAATCAGCTTCTAAGCTTGCTCCACCAACTAAAGCGCCGTCGATATCTGGCTGTGCCATGTACTCAGCGATGTTACCTGGTTTTACACTTCCACCGTATTGAATGCGAACCGCAGCTGCTACTTCGTTAGAGTAGTTGTCTGCAACTACTTGGCGAATATGTGCACATACCTCGTTTGCATCTTCAGCAGTAGAAGATTTACCTGTTCCAATTGCCCAGATTGGCTCATAAGCGATAACTGTTTGCTTAACTTGCTCATCTGTTAAGCCAACAAGTGCTTTTTTCACTTGATCGCCCACAAGCGCATTTGTTTCACCAGCTTCACGTTGCTCTAAAGTTTCCCCACAGCAAACGATTGGTGTAATACCATGCTTGAATGCAGCAAGAGTTTTCTTATTCACAGACTCGTCTGTTTCATTGAACATTTCACGACGCTCAGAGTGACCGATGATCACATATTGAACACCAAGATCAGCTAGAGCTGGTGCAGAAACTTCACCTGTGAATGCTCCGCTTTCTTCAAAGTGCATGTTTTGAGCACCAATTTTTACTTCTGTTCCTTTTGCTCCGTCAACTAAACGCTCTAAAAATAAAGCTGGTGCACAAATCACAGAATCTACTTTTTCAGAAGAAGGAACGATTGACTTTACTTCATTCAAAAAGCTCGTTGCTTCTGAAAGAGTTTTATGCATTTTCCAGTTACCGGCAATAATAGGTTTACGCATGGTTTTCATCCTCTCTAAAATTATTACTTATCGTTTAACGCAACGACTCCAGGAAGAACTTTTCCTTCCATGAACTCAAGAGAAGCTCCGCCACCTGTAGAAATATGGCTCATTTTATCAGCAAGGTTGAATTTTTCAACGGCTGCAGCTGAATCTCCACCGCCGATAACAGAATATGTACCTTCAGATGCTGCTAATGCTTCTGCTACTGCCTTTGTTCCGTTTGCAAACGAATCTAATTCGAATACACCCATTGGTCCGTTCCAAATAACAAGCTTAGACTCTTTAATTACATTGCTGTAAAGCTCAGCTGTTTTTGGTCCGATATCTAGCGCTTCCCAATCAGCAGGGATTTCATTGATTGCTACTGCTTTTTTGTTTGCACTATCAGAGAAATCGTCAGCAACGATCACATCAACTGGCATATAAAACTTAACGCCTTTTTCTTCTGCTTTCTTAATGAAAGAAAGAGCTAAGTCAATCTTATCAGCTTCTAATAGTGACTTACCTACTTCATGGCCCTGAGATTTAACAAATGTATAAGCTAAGCCACCGCCGATGATTAGGTTGTCTACTTTATCTAAAAGATTGTCGATTACACCAATCTTGTCTTTTACTTTTGCTCCACCGATGATTGCAGTAAATGGTCTTTCCGGATTAGAAAGAGCTTTTCCAAGAACATCAAGTTCTTTTTCCATTAATAGACCAGATACAGCTGGTAGGTGGTGAGCGATTCCTTCTGTTGAAGCATGTGCACGGTGTGCAGCTCCAAATGCATCATTCACGTATACGTCAGCTAGCTCAGCGAATGCTTTTGCTAATTCTGGATCATTCTTTTCTTCACCAGCATAGAAACGAACGTTTTCTAATAAAAGAACATCGCCTTCAGCCATTTCAGAAACTAAAGCTTTTACGCTATCTCCGTAAGCTTCGTCCGCCTTCTTCACGTCTTTATTAAGAAGCTCTGATAAACGACCTGCCACTGGAGTTAAACGCATTTCCTCTACTACAGCACCCTTTGGACGACCAAGATGGCTAGCTAAAATAACTTTTGCACCTTGCTCTGTTAGGTATTGAATAGTTGGAAGTGCTGCACGAATACGAGTTTCGTCCGTAATTTGTCCATCCTTCATAGGTACGTTGAAATCTACGCGGCAAAATACTCTTTTACCTTTTAAATCAATGTCTTTTACGCTTTTCTTGTTCATCGGAAAATCCTCCTATTTAGCATAAGCTTTGAACATTAGAAAAGGAGGGGGATTTGATCCCTCTCCCCTTTTTAAACCTATTTTGCTACAAAATGGAAAGGGTTAAACCCATAATCCATTTATTAGCGCAATTGAAGTTTTTTTCCCTTAAGATTAAAGGCCTTTAGAAGCGATGTATTCAGCAAGGTCAACTACGCGGTTAGAGTAACCAGACTCGTTGTCATACCAAGAAATAACTTTCGCCATGTTGCCTTCCATAACCATAGTAGAAAGAGCATCGATTGTAGAAGAAGCTGGGCTACCGTTGTAGTCAGTAGAAACTAGTGGCTCTTCAGAGTAATCAAGGATTCCTTTTAAGTCACCTTCAGATGCTGCTTTAAGTGCTGCATTGATTTCGTCAACAGTTACATCTTTATCAAGTTCTACAACTAAGTCAACTAAAGAAACGTTTGGAGTTGGAACACGCATAGCTCCACCGTTTAACTTACCTTTAAGTTCAGGAAGAACTAAAGATACAGCTTTAGCAGCACCAGTTGATGTAGGGATGATGTTTTCAGCAGCTGCACGAGCACGACGTAAATCTTTGTGTGGTAAGTCTAAGATTTGTTGGTCGTTCGTGTAAGAGTGAACAGTTGTCATCATACCACGGCGAACACCGAAGTTGTCGTTAAGAACTTTAGCAAATGGAGCTAAACAGTTTGTCGTACAAGATGCGTTAGAGATAACGTGGTGGTTAGCTGCATCGTACTTGTCGTCGTTAACACCCATTACGATTGTGATATCTTCATCAGTTGCAGGAGCAGAGATGATTACTTTTTTAGCGCCAGCTTCTAAGTGCTTAGCAGCGTCAGAACGCTTAGTGAAACGACCAGTAGATTCAACTACTACTTCAACTCCAAGGTCTCCCCATCCAAGTTGAGCTGGGTCGCGCTCAGCGATAACTTTTACTTTTGTTCCGCCAACTACTAGGTAGTCGCCGTCAACAGTTACGTCTTCTTTAAGCTTGCCGTGAACTGTGTCATATTTTAAAAGGTGAGCAAGTGTGTTTGCATCAGTTAAGTCGTTTACTGCTACAACCTCTACGTTAGGGTTTGTTAATGCTGCGCGGAAAACGTTACGTCCAATTCTACCAAAACCGTTAATACCTAATTTTACTGCCATGATTTGTTTCCTCCTTTAATTCAATAAGGATATATTTTATTTAAGGGGGTTAACCCTGTAATAACTGTGTTGCGGCTCCTTCGTCCGTAATTAATACGGTGTTCTTTGGAGCTTGCTTCATATAAGAGCGAATTGCTTTTTCCTTTGAAGCTCCACCAGCAACGGCGAGCACATGCCCGGTCTTTACTAGGTCATCGAGTTGAAGTCCAACTGTTCTTACTTTGTGGACCACTTCTCCCGCTTCGTTAAAGTAATACCCGAATGCTTCACCAACCGCTTGCCTTTCTTCGATTTTACGTAAGTCCTCCGCGCTTGTTCGCCGGCGTTGGGCCATTGTCATAGCGTCTCCTACTCCGTGTAAAACCATGCTTGCAGATTTGATTAAACCTAGAACTTCTTTAATATGAGGTTCCTTCAACATCATGTGGTACGTTTCACTGCTTACTTGATCAGGGACATAGAGCACCTTGTGGCTTGATTTGGTTCTTTCAGCCATTTTGGCACAAATGGTATTGGCTTGATTTTGAACATCTTCCCCAATTCCCCCACGTCCTGGTACAAAAAGAAGATCTTTGCCAAGGTCAGGAGTTAGCATCTCTGCTACAGTGGCCATTGTTGTACCACCAGTAACTGCGATGATATTTTTTCCCTGCAACGAATTTTTCATACAAAGAGCACAAGCTCTTCCTAATTCGCTTTTTACCCATGGTGACTCATCACTGTTACCCGCTACAATGATCACTTGCTGAATACCAAGTTTCCTTCGGAGTCTTTCTTCCATTTTGTCGATACCTGATATCTCACGCATAACCGCTTCTAATCCCTCTAGTAATTCCCTTCCATCTTCAGTTAGACTCATTCCTACACTTGATATAGTGATTAAATCTTGTTCTTTTAAGAAGGATACTTCACTTCTGAGGACTCGTTCTGTTACACCAAGACTGACAGATAAGCTTCGACGACCTACTGGCTCCATGGAACCTATGTATTGTAAAATGTGAAAACGTTCCTGCATAACAGAGAGCAAATCAGGTAATAATCTTTTTTGGATATCAATGATCGACTGCATATTGATGTCTCCTTCATCCTATATGGACATTTTATGTCCCTCATAGACATAATGTGTCCCGCTGAAGGTAAAAAAAATCACCCCTGCTACAAAACTTATTCTAACAGGTGCGATTTCCCTTTTCAACTCATATACGGTGTATTTTTTTTGTAAGCGCTTCGTTTATGAACATTTTGTCTAACTGTCCATACTGAAGCTCCTCTCCGTCCAGAACAACGACAGGAATCATTAACCCATACTGCTCTGTCCATTCATCATTTGTATCAATGTCTTTCTCAACGATTTCAAACTCCCAGCTTTCCTGAAGTTCGGCTAGGATCGCTTTTCCTTTTTCACATAATGGGCATCTTTTTCTAGTATAAAACTCAATAATCATTAAACAATCTCCTTTAAAATCTCTTTCGCTTTGATGAAGATGGGATTCCGAGCTGATCCCGGTACTTAGCCACTGTTCTCCTGGATATCACAAATCCATCGTTTTCTTTTAATATATCTAAAATTTCCTGATCGGAATAAGGCTTTGCTTTATCTTCCCCTTCGATCAGTTTCTTAATGGCATCTTTCACCTGATTAGACGATGTGGCCTCTGAATTGGTCGTGGAAACCATGTTCGTAAAGAACGATTTTAATTCAAATGTTCCAAATGGGGTTTGCATATACTTTTCACGGACCGCCCGGCTAACCGTGGACTCATGAACCTCTATTTCCTCTGCAATTTCTCTCATCGTCATCGGCTTTATGTGCAACGGCCCTTTTTCGAAAAAGTCCTGCTGTCTTTGCACAATCGCAAGTGACACCTTAGTAATCGTTTCCTTCCGTTGTTCTAAGCTTCTAACGATCCATGAGTAGTCCTGTTGCTTTTCTTGCAAATATTTGTTGAGGTTCGCATCTTTCACAGATGAAAATTGCTGATAATACTCCTGTTGGAACGTTAGCTTAGGGAGCACGTCATCGAACACACTAATTTCAAAGTGTTTCCCGTCCCATTTGACCGATACATCTGGAAACACATAAGACGGTGCTTCGTCCTGAAAGTCAGCCCCTGGACGCGGATTTAATGTTTGAACTAGGTCAAATGCCAATTGAATATCAGACAGACTAATGTTTAGTTGTTTGGATAATGTTTTCCATCTTTTTTCTGCAAACTCCTCAAAATGATTACTGACTAATTTTTCCGCTAAGGGATTTCGTTTCGGCATACGGATGAGCTGTAAATATAAACACTCCCCTAATGACCTCGCACCTACTCCAGCTGGTTCAAGGTCTTGAATAATAGAAACTAACGAGTCTACTTTCTCATGTGAAGTACCTAATTCAGTAGCAAGAGATTCGTCCCTCACTCCGATGTAACCGTTTCCATCAATGTATTCTAAAAAAGCCTTAAGTAGCTCCACATCCGAGTGGTTCACCACTTGAGCGTATAGATGGTCATAAAGGTTCGTAGCGGTTTTTCCTATTTGTTCAATCCAGTTTTGTTGATCTTTATCTATGACTCTCGTTTTTTTCGGTCGATCTTTGCGGGGATCCATCGTCTTAACATGGGAGGTTTCAATCTGAATAAGGGGATTTTCCAATGCTTTGCTTTCTAAAAAAGCCGTAAGCTCCTGGGAAGAATACTGAAGTAGAGTAATCGCTTGAGATAGCTCTTGCGTCATCTTTAATTTTAACGTCTGCTGTTGCCACAAACCTGCTTTTAAGTTCATCTTCTCACCCCCACTATCTATTTTACATGAAGATATGTGGGAATTGAATGGGTAGTTAATAAAAAAACACCTGTCTATATAGTGACAAGTGTTTTTTACTTAATGACGCCCTCGGAGGGAATCGAACCCCCATTTCAAGAACCGGAATCTTACGTGCTATCCGTTGCACCACGAGGGCAGAAAAGTGCTTATATGCAAAATAAGCGCTCTTACATCATACAAGATGATTCATTATGCTGTCAACGACTAGACGTCATTGCTTCAACTCTACTTCATATACTTCTCTATAAATTTCTCTTCTTCTTTCATACTTAACAGGCCAGTCGCTTTTCCAACATTTCCGTCCTGTAATTCCCATATCGTGTTATGGTCACTGACTGCTTGGGAAAAATCCCCCTCAAGCCATCTTTCAAGAATCCTGATATATGTGTTCGCATACTTATATTCATTTTCATTGGCAACTACCACATCGTAAAGTCGCTTAATTCGCTCTTCCGTAATAAGAATGGCTCCCCATTTCTTTTCGGCTTCCACCTTTTGATGTGACATATGGTGAATGGCAGATTGTACTTCGAATTCTTTTAAGTCACTTGGAAAAACCTGCTCCACGTTTTCATCTATTTGGATTTCAAGTCCTCCGTCTTCAACGGATGCCTCCGCTTCCTCCGCCTGCTTGAGCACCCTGTCCGTTCCACCGCTTGATGGAGTGGCATTTGTCCAATACGAAAATACACCAAAACCAGCCATGATTACGAGTCCTGTACTAATTGCTGCGATTTGTATTTTGTTGAGTTTGATGGCCTTTTTCGTTTCCACGTTTTCCACTCCCTTTGTTAACATTTTCTATATTTGTTATGTCGAATTGGCGGATTTCGTAGAGTTGAGGATGTTTTTGAATGTATTTTCGCGAACAACCAATCCCACTTCTCTCCCCCCATTATCATTATCCTACATTTTACAACAGTTCCTATTTCCAGTATAGTGGAAAAGCTCAACTTCTTGTTTAAAAAACTGCCCAGTGGGTATGATGGAAAGTGGGTTTATAAGTACATAGCAATTTGTGTCGAACAATTATGTAGCTATTTGTTTGACCTTTATTGACCATGCGTGTATCATGAAAATACATACAGTTTTACTTTAAACATACTTAATCAATTGTATGTTTGACTCTCAATTAAAGGAGGAAAAAGAAATGAATTTAATCCCTACAGTTATTGAGCAAACGAACCGTGGAGAGCGTGCATACGATATTTACTCACGCCTATTAAAAGACCGCATTATCATGCTTGGAAGTGGAATTGATGATAATGTGGCTAATTCAATCGTCGCTCAGTTATTATTTTTAGAAGCGGAAAATCCTGAAAAAGACATATCCATCTACATCAATTCACCAGGTGGTAGCATTACAGCTGGTATGGCCATCTACGACACGATGCAGTTCATTAAGCCTGATGTTCAAACCATTTGTATCGGTATGGCAGCATCAATGGGTGCATTCCTTCTTGCTGCTGGTACAAAAGGAAAGCGTTATGCTCTTCCAAATGCAGAAGTAATGATTCACCAACCGCTTGGTGGAGCACAAGGTCAAGCAACAGAAATCGAGATCGCTGCGAAGCGTATCCTTTTCCTTCGTGAAAAGTTAAACGGCATTCTTGCTGAGCGTACTGGTCAACCAATGGAAGTCATTTCTAAAGACACAGACCGCGACAACTTCATGACAGCTGATCGTGCAAAGGAATATGGCCTAGTTGACCATATCATTTCACGCAACACGCTTGAAACGAAGAAGGAAGAAAAATAAGATTTCAACAGTAAAAAAACTCGCTCTCATACTGGAGCGAGTTTTCTTATTATGCTTCTTTTTGAACGTATTTTTCTAATGCTTCAAGCGCTGCTTCTTCATCCGTTCCATTGACGATCAAATTCACAGATGAACCTGAGCTAACAGCTAAGCTCATAAGACCCATGATGCTCTTTGCATTGACCTTCTTACCGTCTTTCTCTAAAAATACTTCTGACGAAAAACGATTTGCTTCTTGTACAAACAACGCTGCAGGGCGTGCCTGTAAACCAGTCTTCAACTTGACTACTACTTGTTTTTCCACCATTCTTACTTTCCTCCCCTATCCTATTCTCTTTATCTATATCAATTACATGGTTTTACTCACGTTTTCCCCGACTCGGAGCTTTTCGGCAATTTCGTCAATTTTGCGCAGACGGTGATTGATACCTGATTTACTAATATTCCCTCCAGATACCATCTCCCCTAGCTCCTTCAATGTGACATCTTGGTAAGCAATCCGAAGCTCTGCAATTTCTCTAAGCTTTTCAGGTAAAATATGAAGACCTACTGTATCTTGAATAAATCGGATATTTTCAACCTGTCGTAAAGACGCACCAATCGTCTTGTTTAAGTTCGCCGTTTCACAATTGACCAACCGGTTCACCGAGTTACGCATATCTCGTACGATCCGAATGTCCTCAAACCTTAGTAAGGCATTATGGGCACCGATAATGTTTAGGAATTCGGTGATTTTTTCAGCTTCCTTTAAATACGTGATGAAGCCCTTTTTTCTTTCAAGCGTTTTACTATTTAAACCAAATGTATTCATCAATTCACATAAAGAGTCGTTATGCTCTTTATAAAGTGAAAAAATTTCGAGATGATAAGAGGATGTTTCCGGATTGTTCACCGAACCTCCTGCTAAAAATGCTCCACGTAAATAGGAGCGCTTACAGCATTTCTTTTTAATAAGTACCTCAGCAATATTGTGAGCAAACACAAATCCTTCTTCCAGGATAAATAAATCCTCTAAGATGATCTTTGCATCCTGTGATAGCCTTACAATATACACATTGTTCTTTTTCAATCTCATTTTCTTTCGAACGAGAAGTTCTACTTGAACGTCGTAGTATCTTTTTACCAACGTATAAATTCTTCGTGCAATCGCAGCATTTTCCGTTTGGATATCGACCACTAGTTTTCGATTAGAGAAGGACAATGAGCCATTCATTCGAATCAAAGCGGACAGTTCCGCTTTCCCGCAGCATCCTTTTCCTTCAATATTCGTTAACTCTTTTTTCGTTTCCGAAGCGAATGACACATCTTCACCTCCTACACAAACGGTTGCTTAAGTGTATCTACGCTTTAGACCGCTTGCGGGTTTCATTTATTAATAGAGAATATAAAATATTTGCTACTTCCCTCGTATCATGGCGGATGACTCCATTTTCAAGGCTCATGATTTCTCCCTCTACCACTTCAAGTCCTAAATCATATAGAGTAGTTAAATCAAAGTGTACAGGTTTTGCTAGCTCTTCGCTATAGCGAGTAAGAACCTCTTCTGGGATATGTTCCCTATTTACTAAAATGATGTTCATAAAATCACTCTTCATATGGTCGTAAATCGCTTTCACATGGTCGCTCGCGGAATAATCAAGCGTCTCGCCCGCTTGAGTCATTAAGTTGCATATATACACCTTCTTCGCCTTTGCACGGCACACTTCCTCGCCTAGCTTTGGTACAAGAAGATTAGGTAAGATACTAGTATATAAGCTTCCTGGTCCAATTACGATTAAATCCGCTTTTCGAATGGCTTGAAGAGTCTCTGGCAGTGGAGTCGCATCACCAGGTGTTAAAAACACCCGCTTGATCCGTTTTCCGGAGTAAGGAATTTTCGATTCCCCTGAAACGATCGTGCCGTCCTCCATTTCTGCATGCAACACCACACTTTGTGTGGCAGCTGGAAGCACCTTCCCACGCACGTTCAATACCTTACTCATCTCTTGGATGGCATGAGTAAAATTCCCTGTGATGGATGTCATCGCTGCTAAAATCAAATTACCAAGCGAATGACCAGATAATTCATTAGCAGTTGCAAAACGGTGCTGAAACATTTCCTCAATTAACGGTTCAACATCAGATAATGCCGCTAGCACATTGCGAACATCTCCGGGAGGAGGAATGTCCATTTCATCTCGAAGGCGTCCAGAGCTACCGCCATCGTCAGCAACCGTAACGATGGCCGTAATATCAACGGGAAACTTCTTTAATCCGCGAAGCAACACCGGTAGCCCTGTTCCGCCCCCAATAATCACAATTCGAGGCTGTCGAATCTTCGTCATGTAGTTTGTTCCTTTCTCCTTTCGATGTCACGATGAGTGATTCGAGTTTCATAGTCTTTTTCGAAGTGGTGTGCAATGTATTCAGTCAATGCCACCGAGCGATGCTGCCCACCAGTACATCCAATGGCCACCACAAGTTGCGCTTTCCCCTCACGCTTGTAATGAGGAAGCATAAAGGCTAACAACTCTGTTACTTTTTCTAAGAACTTCGTCGTCTCATTCCACTTCAGTACATACTTTGAAACATCCTCATCAAGACCCGTTTTTGGTCTCATCGATTCAATATAGTGCGGGTTTGGTAAAAAGCGAACATCGAAAACTAAATCTGCGTCAATCGGAATTCCGTACTTAAACCCAAAGCTCATCACATTGACCGTAAAGATGGTTTGCTTATTCACTGAAAACTCCGTTAAGATTTTTTCGCGTAATTCTTTTGGTTTCATTTGCGAGCTATTGTAAATGAGCTGTGCTCTTCCTTTTAGGTCCTCAAGCAACTCTCGCTCCAGCTGTATACCTTCTAATGGAAGTCCGGACGGAGCAAGAGGATGAGTACGTCGAGTTTCCTTGTAGCGACGAACAAGCGTGGAGTCATCCGCATCTAAGTATAGAATTTGCGGTGTCACCCATGATGTTTCTGCAAGATCATCGAGCGCCTTGAATAGGTGGTCGAAAAACTCTCTCCCCCTTAAATCCATTACAAGCGCTACCTTATTCATCTTATTTCCAGACTCTTTCATAAGTTCAAGAAATTTTGGCAATAAGGTTGGTGGCAGGTTATCTACACAGAAAAAACCAAGATCTTCGAAACTTTGAATGGCGACGGTTTTCCCTGCACCCGACATCCCCGTTATAATCACCATTTGTGTATCTTGTGTCGCTCCAGTACTCATAAAAATTCCTCCTTAGCTAGGATCAAGACGATATTGAATTAACTGAAAATCGGTTGTATATGTAAAAGTGCCATAGATGATTCCTTGACCGTGGATCATGTAGTCCAATATATGATAATCTCCTTCTGCCATCGGTAAATCTTTAATCTGATGAAAGTCATGCCAAGCAAGCTTTCCTTCCTCTGACTCATCCAGATTGATTCCATCAGCTTCTGTTCCAAAAAAGGTGAACATCATCCACTCAGAAACGACTTGGTCTCCATCTCTCATGATAAATGTAAAAATGCCCTTAATATTGGGGTTTCTCAAGTAAATACCGGTCTCTTCACGGTACTCTCGAATACAGCAGTCTCTCACTGATTCACCAGGCTCCATCTTTCCACCGGGAGCCACCCACCAGCCACGTCTAGGCTTTTGGAGCAGCAAGACTTTATTATCCTTTACCAATACACAATTTGTCACTCGTTGCACGCTTCAATCACCTCAGGGACTAGAATTAACGACTTTTATTCTTACTATTATACTATTTTTACAATGGGCTCACAATGAATAGGAAATGGACAAATATAAAAAAAGAGCACAGGACATGTTCCTGTGCCAAAGATATATATCTTAAAAGGGGGTCAATTTCAATTCTTATTCTACACGAACAATGTTTCACTACTGTTACAGTATAATTAATTGGAGATTACGTTTTGTAAAAAATAGGTGAAGCAATGCACCAAATATTTTATGAAGAAAAAAGCTAACCCCAAAAGGCTAGCTTTTCCTATGTTATGCTTTTTGCTTTAATGATTCCATTAGTTCTTCTACATAGTGTTGCGCAGCTTGAGCGGCGATACTTCCGTCACCTGTTGCGGTAACGATTTGACGAAGTGTTTTTTCGCGGATATCACCAGCGGCGAAAATACCAGGAACTTTTGTTTCCATACGGTCATTGGTTTCAATGTATCCGTCACTGTTCGTAATTCCAAGGTTCGCGAACGGCTTAGATAGAGGAACCATTCCGATGTAGATGAATACGCCATCTGCTTGGAATTCCCGCTCTGCCCCATCTTGTGTTGAAACAAGAGTGACACTACCTACCTTGCCGTCCTTATCATTGATCTGCTTCACTGTGTGATTCCAAATGAAATCAATTTTTTCATTGTCAAACGCACGTTGCTGAAGAATTTTTTGGGCACGAAGCTCGTCACGACGGTGAACGATTGTTACTTTAGAAGCGAAGCGTGTTAAGTACACTCCTTCTTCCACCGCAGAGTCTCCTCCACCAACAACGACAAGTTCTTTCCCTTTGAAAAAGGCGCCATCACAAACCGCACAGTAAGAAACCCCACGGCCTCCAAGCTCTTTTTCACCAGGAACGCCAATTTTCTTATATTCAGCACCAGTTGTAATAATCACTGCACGAGCTTTGTACTGCTTTGAACCAGCTACAACCGTCTTATACTCTTCACCATCAATGACTTCTTTTATATCGCCATATGCGTACTCAGCACCAAACTTTTTCGCGTGATCAAACATTTTTGTAGAAAGCTCAGGTCCTAATATATGGTCAAAACCTGGATAGTTTTCAACCTCTTCTGTGTTGGCCATTTGTCCGCCTGGCACACCGCGCTCGATCATTAATGTTGAAAGATTTGCACGTGATGTATACACAGCAGCCGTCATTCCAGCAGGACCAGCACCAGCGATAATGACATCATAAATTTTTTCTTCAGACACGTTTTATTCACTCCTTTTAAAAAAAGAAAACAATACTTGTATTAGTATTTCCTTGTTACTCTTATCCTATAAAACAAAGTGAGTGGAGTCCAAATATATGCTCACTAAATGAGCCCTTTTACAATTTTGACATATTTTTGGAGGGTGGAGCTGGATAAACTGTACAGCTTTGCCACCTGCTGCTGTGATGTTCGCTCCCCACGTTGCTTTCTCCACATATATTCGGTCGCAGCTGCCAAGGCCTTTGAGTTGTTTGCTTGCACATTTTCTTTCATAAGTCCTGGCAAAATGGTAAACCATAATAAAAACAAGCTCGACTGTGTCGTTCCAATCGGTTGATGCTGCTTATAAAGCTCCATGGCTGTTTCATGTCCAGAACGCATGATAGGTTTTTCACATGCTTCCATGCTTAAAAAATCAACATATTCCTTTTCTATCAAATACTTTGGCTTCATAGAAGTTAAAAGCTGCTCTTTTTCTGCCGATAAAGAAGCAAGGAATAAACCGAATAAACGCTCTTCAATAAAGCTGCTTTCTAGCTTTTGATGAATCGCTTTTGGAATATGTTCAAAGCCGGCCGCTTCTGGCTTATTCTTTTCCCATGGCTCATGCCCTTCTTTTTCAGGGCTAAATTCAAGAACTCTTTTCCATGCTTGCTCAGCCATGGATTGACGTTTCGTATGGTAAGCAGAGTAAGATAACCAGTAATAAAACGGTCCGTCCCCTTCAAAGCCCACTCGTTGCAGCTTTCTTAGCCAACCGTAAGCTAGCTCATACTCTCCAACAAGAGCAAAGCTTGCACCAAGTTTGAATTGATGTTCGTGCAGCATCGGCTTAATCTTTTTCAACACTTCTTTCAAGCTGTTCACTTTCTCTTTATCCTTTAGATAAAAAGCAAATACAAGCTTGTTGCACAGCGCATGCAGGTTGCCTGGATTTTTCGTGAGTACATCCTCAAGAATGTCGTCCGCCTTGCTAGTTTCACCTAAATAAAAATAAGCAAGAGCTAGGTTGTTGTAGGCTGACCAGTATTCAGGAAATTCCTCAATTACCTCTTCTAAAAGGTCAACCGCTCTTGGAAAATGTCCCGATTCTAATAAACGACGCGCCTCATCCTGTTTTACAATAAGATCGTCCTCTTCGTACAGATCCTCCTCAAGCTCCTCCGCCTCAAGAGTTAGCAAGTCGAGTAATTCTTCCGTATCCTCAACAAACTCTCCGTCCTGGTCAAGCTTTAAATACAGCGACGCGTGTGTGTATGCATCTTTAAAAAGACCGAGATGTGCGTAGTTGTTAGCCAAGAAATAATGGCACTCGAGCATATGCTCATCCAGCTCTTCTAAAATTTCGTGCAAATAGCGATTGGACTGTTGATAATCACCAAGCTCCGTACATACAATCGCCAGCTGACAATAAATCATTGGTTCGCCCGGCTCTAATTGAATCGCGCGCTCCAAATACTTTTTTGATTTATAAAAATCCCTCCGTTGATACGCCTTTAAGCCTTTCGCAAAGTAGTATTCACCAGTTGGATGAAAAGACAATAATTTACCTTTAGGTTGATATGCTTTAGAGTCTTTGCTCATGAAATCCTCCATTTAACGTGTTTACAAGCACTTCTTAGATGTAATGAAGTAATTTATAAAAAAATAAGTTTAACCTAATTATTATATCATAAGTCCTAGTTGGCTGAAACCATGAATGTAGAAAGACTATTAGACGAAGCTTGTCTAAAAACAAAAAACCAGCCCCTCGGCTGGTTATTTTGCTGATGATTTTTCATGTCGCTTATTTAATACAGATAAGACATCTCGAGCTGGCAAGCCTTGCTCCACCAACAATACATATAAGTGGTACAATAAATCGGCTGCTTCCCACTTTAGCTCCTCAGCATCGCGGTTTTTCGCAGCGATGATGACTTCAGATGCTTCTTCGCCGACCTTTTTCAAAATCTTATCAACGCCTTTTTCAAACAAGTACGTCGTGTATGCACCTTCTGGACGTTCTTTTTCACGGTTGCGAATCAACTGCTCAAGTTCAAATAAAATTTGGTAGTCTGCTAGGCTTTCCGCTCCAGACGCTGCCTCTTCACCTGTGAACACACTCTCTGTAAAACAGCTGGTTGTTCCGTTGTGGCAAGCAGGACCAGCTGGTTCTACTAGTACAACCACTGCATCTTGGTCACAATCGAACTTCATATCAACGATTTTCTGTGTATTCCCGCTTGTTGCCCCTTTATGCCAAAGCTCCTGACGTGATCGGCTGTAAAACCATGTTTCACGCGTTTCTATCGATTTATTTAAAGACTCTTTGTTCATATACGCAAGGGTTAATACTTCCTTCGTCACCGCATCCTGAACGATTGCCGGCAGCAAGCCGTTTTCATCAAACTTTACATTCATCGTACGTTCACCCCTTTTTCTTTTAGAAATGATTTCACTTCTTCAACTGATGTTTCCTTGTAGTGGAAAATTGATGCCGCTAGCGCTGCATCTGCCTTTGCTTCTAAAAAGGCTTCCGCAAAATGCGCAGAGTTTCCTGCTCCCCCGGAGGCGATGACTGGAACAGAAACCGTTTCGCTCACCGCACGAGTTAAGGCCACATCAAAGCCCTTCTTTTCTCCGTCACTATCCATACTTGTTAATAGGATCTCTCCTGCCCCACGACGAACCGCTTCTTTTGCCCATTCTATGACTTCATACTCGGTAGCTTTTCGCCCACCATGTGTAAAAACACGCCAAGAACCAAGCTCTTTATCGAATTTCGCATCAATAGCAACGACGATACACTGTGTTCCGAAGAAGTTCGCTCCTTCGGTTATAAGCTCAGGATTTAGCACAGCAGCCGTATTCAATGACACCTTATCAGCACCAGCACGTAAAATGCGCTTCATATCTTCTAGGGAATTAATCCCCCCACCTACAGTAAACGGAATTGCTAGCTCGGAAGCAACCGATTTAACCACATCCACCATCGTTCCGCGACCTTCATGCGAAGCAGAAATATCTAAAAAGACTAACTCATCTGCTCCTTGCTCATCGTAAAAACGAGCCAGTTCCACGGGGTCTCCTGCATCGCGTAGCTGTACGAACTGAATTCCTTTTACCACACGACCGTCCTTCACATCCAGGCAGGGAATAATACGCTTTGTTAGCATGTTACTTCACCTCTTTCAATGCTTCAGGAACAGAGAATCGACCTTCATAAATCGCTTTTCCCACAATCGCACCGCTCACACCTTTACCTACAAGCTCCTTCAATGCTCGCAGATCAGCAAGTTCACTTACCCCGCCAGAGGCGATGACGCTTTTTCCTGTTTCAACCGCCAGCTTTTCTACCGCCAATAAGTTCGGACCAGAAAGCATCCCATCTGTTGCGATATCTGTAAAAATAAATGTCTCTGCACCGGCTTCAGCTAGACGCTTACCAAGCTCAACCGCTGTGACAGAAGAAGTATCGAGCCAACCATGCGTTGCCACATAGCCATCCTTCGCATCGAGCCCGATCGCGATCTTTTCTCCGTACTTTTGAATCATTTCAATAGCAAACTCTGGGTTTGATACGGCCACACTCCCGATAATGACACGTGATACGCCATTGTTTAGGTAATGAAGAATATCTTCCTCCGTACGAATCCCACCACCAATTTGTACTTTCGCATCAAGCTTTTGGGCAGCCTCGATCACAAAACGATCGTTCACACGCTTGCCATCCTTTGCTCCGTCAAGGTCGACCATATGTATCCACTCGGCTCCTGCATCGGCAAAGCTTTTCGCCATATCAAATGGAGAATCTCCATACACGGTTTCTTGATTATAATCTCCTTGTAAAAGGCGGACGCATTTGCCCCCGCGCATATCAATTGCTGGATAAATAGTAAAGCTCATCGTGCCACCCTTTCTTTCGTTAGCTCAGTAAAATTACGCAATAGCTCCATGCCTAGCTTGCTGCTTTTTTCCGGATGAAATTGCATACCGAATACATTTCCTCGACCTACTACAGCAGGTACTTCCACGTCATAATCGCAGCTAGCGATGACAACCTCATGATCCGGTGTATTTACGTAATACGAGTGAACAAAATACACAAAGTCTTCATGAATATTTTCTAAAATCGGCGAGGTACAGAAGAAGTGAATATTGTTCCAGCCCATATGCGGAACCTTGTACGCCTCTCCTTCAGGAGTTTCTCCGGGAAAACGAATCACGTTTCCTGGTAGTAACGCTAACCCCTTTGTTAAGCCGTTCTCTTCGCTTTCTTCAAATAACAGCTGCATACCAAGGCAAATACCTAGCAATGGCTTTCCAGTTTTCACATATTCCTTGATCATCGTAGTCAGGCCTGATTCGTTCAGCTTTTCCATAGCATCTTTAAACGATCCAACCCCTGGTAAGATTAAGCTATCAGCTTGTAGCAGTTCGCTAGCATCCTCTGAAATGAAGTAAGGAGCTTCGAGCCGTTCGAGGGCCTTCGAAACGCTGAACAAATTCCCCATGCCGTAATCAATAATTCCGATCATTTACAACATCCCTTTCGTTGATGGAACGCCCTTTATTCTTGGGTCAATCGTGGTTGCTTCATCCAATGCTCTAGCTAACGCTTTAAAAATTGCTTCAATGATATGGTGTGTATTTTGACCATAGTGAACAATCACATGGAGGTTCATTCGTGCTTCAAGGGCAAGCTTCCAAAGAAATTCATGAACTAACTCGGTGTCAAAGGTTCCAACCTTTTGACTTGGGAAGTGTGCGCGCATTTCTAAATGCGGACGATTGCTTAAGTCAACGACGACTTGTGCAAGTGTCTCATCCATTGGTACAAAAGCATTTCCGTAGCGCTTGATTCCTTTTTTATCGCCTAACGCTTCACGAAGGACTTGTCCTAAGCAGATACCAATATCCTCTGTTGTGTGGTGATCGTCCACCTCTGTGTCACCCTTGGCGTTGATGGTTAAGTCAAATTGACCGTGCTTGGTGAAGAGATCAAGCATATGTGTCATAAAAGGAACGCCCGTCTCTAGTTCTGATTTACCTTCCCCATCAATCGTTAAAGCAAGTTCTATATTTGTTTCACCTGTTTTTCTTGTTATACTTGCTGACCTTGTCATCCCGAATCCTCCTGTTCAAAAAAGTGTTGGTCAAGGGGTCGTTTCACCCTCCGTGCGCTGGTGTTGCTACGCAACAAAGGCTTCTTCGGGTGGAAACGCCCCCTATTCCATTTATTTAAATCGTGATTCCACCGCTCTTGCGTGAGCTTCTAGGCCTTCGAGTCTTGCGAAGGCGGCGATTTTCTCGACGTTTTGTTGTAAGGCTTTTTCACTGTAAGAGATAATGCTTGATTTCTTTTGGAAATCGTCTACGTTTAATGGGCTTGAGAAACGGGCGGTTCCGTTAGTTGGCAGCACATGGTTGGGGCCTGCGAAATAGTCTCCGACTGGTTCGGAACTGTATCGACCGATAAAAATGGCACCCGCATGTTTGATTTGCCCTAAAAGCTCCATTGGATTAGCCGTCATTACTTCTAAATGCTCTGGCGCCAATGTGTTAATCGTCGCAATCGCTTCTTCTAATGTGTCCGCCACATAAATCGCTCCATATTCAGCGATCGATTGTTCGGCAATGGCTTTACGAGGAAGTGTTTCGAGCTGACGAACAACCTCTTTAGAAACCTGTTCCGCTAACTCTTGCGATGTGGTAACAAGCACACAACATGCTCTTTCATCATGCTCAGCCTGAGAAAGTAGATCTGCAGCCACTTCGCTTGCTCGAGCTGTGTTATCTGCTAAAACAGCAATTTCACTAGGACCTGCAATCATATCAATGGCCACGTCACCGAAAACTTCACGCTTGGCTAGGGCCACATAGATGTTACCTGGTCCGACGATTTTATCAACAGGCTGAATCGCTTCTGTTCCATAAGCAAGAGCGGCAACTGCTTGTGCTCCCCCTACCTTAAAAATCTCCTTCACACCAGCTTCTTGAGCCGCAACAACGACGGCTGCCGGTAACTTTCCATTAGCACCTGGAGGAGACACCATGACGATGCGTTCAACCCCAGCCACTTTTGCTGGCATCACATTCATAAGAACAGACGATGGGTACGCCGCAGTTCCACCTGGCACATACACCCCAACAGAATCAAGTGGAGTGACCTTTTGACCAAGAATCGTTCCGTTCGCTTCAGTCGTGAGCCATGAATTGCGAACCTGCTTTTCGTGAAACGAGCGAATATTTTCAGCTGCTTCCTTAATAATCGCCACATACTCCGCACCTGTTTCCTCGTATGCTTCACGAATTTCTTCTTCAGAAACCTGCATCGATGTTAACGTGGCACGATCAAATTTTTCTGTATAGGAAAATAGAGCCGTATCTCCATTTTTTCGTACATCTTCAATAATTGCCTTTACCGTTTGGCGTTGCTCCTCGGTTCCTGCATCCACCGAACGCTTAATGCTAACTGCCTCACTCACCTTTAGAATTCTCATCCTATTTTAGCTCCTTACTCCGTGAATCACGTCTGTTAACTTATCAACGATCTCACTAATTCGCTCATCCTTTGTTCGGTAGCTGACCGGATTTACGATCAGACGAGAGGTAATATCGGCAATGCGCTCATATTCTACTAGTCCATTTTCAACTAGTGTTTTTCCTGTAGACACGATATCTACGATGCGATCAGATAATCCGATGATCGGTGCCAGTTCGATCGAACCATTCAGCTTGATGATCTCCACCTGTTCTCCTTGTTCACGGAAGTAGGCAGCAGCCACATTCGGATACTTGCTAGCCACCTTTGGAGCCACATCGTTCATTTTTGTATTTGGCAAACCTGCAACCGCCAAGTAGCAGGCACTAATTTTCAAATCTAATAGTTCATACACATCACGCTCTTCTTCAAGCATAACATCTTTCCCTGCAATTCCTAAATCAGCCACGCCGTGTTCTACATAAGTAGGGACGTCCATCGGCTTCGCTAAAATAAAGCGAAATTGCTCTTGTTCCACATCGATAATGAGCTTGCGAGAGTCTTCAAACTCTGGTGGAAGATTGAAGCCCGCTTGACGGAGAAGCTCGACTGCTTCGTCAAAAATTCGCCCCTTCGGCATTGCAATTGTTAGCATTTCCTTCACTGTTAAGACCCCCTGCCTGCTTTTCCGATTAAAAAGACGATATCTGTATATTGATTCGTACATGCATCAATATTTTTCACACCATTGATATCTTGTAACACGACTTTTTCTCCGATGGCGCGTCTTTCTTTTGCCACCGTGTACGCTTCTTGTCGTCGTTCATCACTGAATAAAATACATGTCATCGGTGTTTCTTCTGATACTCCACCAAGCGCTTCAATTAAGCGGTCTAAGTATAGTGCAAACCCGGTCGCTCCCGTTGCCTTCCCGAACTTTTCTAAAAGAAGATCATATCTGCCGCCATTTCCAATTGGTGTACCTACCGCGTGAGAATACACTTCAAACACGATTCCTGTGTAGTAGCTCATATGACTAATAAGTGTTAGGTCAAACTTCAGCTTATCTTCCTCACCAAAGGCTACGACAATCTCCCACAATTGCTGAAGCTGAGAAAGGGCTTCACGACCACTTTCGTTTTCAATAATATCATTCGCAAAGCTTAGAACCTCCTCGCCTCCGCGAAGCTTTAGGAAATCCAATAATCTTTGCTTATCAATGGAAGATAACGCAAGGTTTTTTACATGCTCACGGTATCCTACATAATTTTTTTCATATAAATATTTCGTTAATGCTTGGGCCCGCTCTTCCGTTCCTAGAATTTGCTGGAACAATGTCTGAACAAAGCCGATATGACCAACGGAAATTTGGAACTTAGGTAGTCCAACCTCACGTAATGACGAGATTAATAGAGCGATGACCTCTCCGTCTGCGCTAATCGTATGGTCGCCAATACACTCCACACCGATTTGCTCAAACTCTGCTGGTCTGCCCCCTTCTCTTTGCTGTGCTCTGTAAACATTCGCCGAGTAGGCCAAACGCAGTGGCAAGTCTTCCTTTAACAGCTTAGATGCTGCCACACGCGCGATTGGGGCAGTCATATCCGGTCTCAGCACAAGTGTATGACCTTGTGAATCTAATAATTTAAACAGCTGCTGGTCAAGAATAGCCGAAGCTGTTCCGACCGTTTCATAATATTCAAGTGCGGGCGTTTCAATAAACTGGAAGCCCCAACGTTTCATTTCAGATTTGATCGCATCTCTAGCAATGCTTTTCGTTTCGTATAATCCTGGAAGAGTATCCCTCATTCCAAGTGGTTTTTCGAACATAAACAAACGACTCAAGACAATCACCTCTATATCAAAATGTTCCGAATCCTTTAGTTCGCTAATATGTTAGCAAATTGAAGTTATATGTAGTTTACTCCTTTCTCAAGGAAGTCGTCAACTGAAAAATTGGTAACAAAGTCGATTGGCGTCCATTCTCTTCGCTGTTATTGCTAGCGCAATAAAGGCTCGATTATGTACACCAATCGACAATGATATAAAAAAAGCCTCACTAACTACTGTTAATGAAGCTTTTCTTTTCCGTAAATCGGATCCTCTTCCCATCTTGCTGTGAGCTCTTCTTTTGTGTAAATCACTCGCATGGGGTTGCCACCAACGAACGCTCCTGCTGGAACATCCTTATGGACGAGCGTTCCCGCTGATACAATGGCTCCGTCTCCAATCGTGATGCCAGGTAAAATCGTGGTATTTGCTCCGATCATTACTTCGCTCCCGATTTGCACTTCTCCTAACCGATACTCTTTGATTAAGTATTCGTGTGCAAGGATCGTGGTGTTATAACCGATGACCGTATTTTTGCCCACGCTGATTTTTTCTGGAAACATAATGTCAAGCATAACCATAAGAGCAAACGAGGTTTGGTCACCAATATTCATTTTTAGAAATGTTCGATACAACCAGTTTTTCATTCCTAAAAATGGTGTATATCGTGCGAGTTGGATTACAATGAAGTTTTTGACGACTTTTACAAAAGGGACGGTTTTGTATACATGCCAGAGAGAGTTCGCTCCTTCAACTGGGTAGCGAGTTGTCCTTCTCATTATCCTTCTGCCTCTAAAATCGCCAGTAAATCAGTCATGTTTTCAAGCATATAATCTGGATTATATTTGGCTAAATAGTCACGACCTTTAATCGACCAGGCCACTGCAGCCGTTCTTACTCCCGCATTTCTCCCTCCTAAAATATCATGATGGTTATCTCCAACCATGATCGCTTCCTCTGGAGTAGAATGCAGTTTTTCTAATGCCATACGTACCGGACCTGGGTCTGGCTTTGCTTTTTCCACATGATCAAGTGCCACGACAATTTCAAAATAAGGATCTAGCTCGGTTAGCTTCAACCCTTTCATCACAACGTCAGACATTTTCGACGTCACGATTCCAATCTTATAACCTTTGTCCTTCAAGGCAATAACCGTTTCTTTTACACCCTCGAACTCTTTTACAAGCGAATCGTGATTACTAATGTTAAAGGATCGATAAGTCTTTATCATTTCCTCGACATTATCCGGATTCATTCCACCAAATGTTTCTACGAGCGTTGGTCCCATAAACGGGATCACATCCTCACGCTTGTATTGGTCAGGATAATAGTGCTGTAAGGTGTGTAGAAAGGATTGAATAATCAGTTCGTTTGTATCAATTAATGTTCCGTCTAAATCAAATAAGATGGTTGTTGTTTTAGTGGTCATAGACTGTTTCCTTTCGTTTTGAGAACTCCACTCGCTTCCATACCTTCACCACGATGGCGGTCAATACGATCGCCAATACTAAACGGATGAGTAGTAAAGGAAGGACAGGTATTCCTAATGGTAAAAAGATGAGGGTATCTTCCACAACGGCGTGGCAGGCTGCGAGGAAAATGAATGCAATCGTTACGTCCTTTTTGCTCACTCCATCCTCTTTTACAGCCTGAATCATGACGCCCGCTCCATACGCAAGGCCAAAGATCAATCCTGCCGCAAGAGTGGTTGATGTATTTTCCTTCATTCCTAATGCTCTTGTCACTGGTGCCATCCATCGAGAAAACACCTGAAGCCATTTTAAGTCCTTTAAAATTTGAATCACAATCATTAACGGCATGACAATCATAGCTAACTGAACAATTCCAAGTGCGGCTGTTTGCAAAGCATCGAGAAGAACAGGAATGACTCCACTCACACTTTCTTCTTTCGCTGCCACCAGCCCGTATTGCGCACGTTCACTTCCACCTTGCCACACAAGGTTTATCACAATTCCTGAAAAAATGGCCAATCCAATTCTAACGGTAAGAGCAATCCAAAGCTTCACGCCTACCTTTATGGCGACGCTCGATTCCACGAGCATATTATGTGAAAAAGAAAGCATAACTGCGATAATAAACACTTCTTTTACCGATAAATCAATCGTAAGCATGGCGCCGATGGCCGCGTACAGGTTGAGAAAGTTTCCTAGTACGAGAGGAATTGCTGCGTCACCAGAAAGTCCAAAAATCCCCATCAAAGGAGTAATTAACTGTATCACCCATGGCAGAACAGGGGTGTGCTGCAGCAAAGCAACGATAAGGGCAACCGGAAATATTATTTTCCCCAATGCCCAAACGGTCTTCAAACCGACGAAAAACCCTGCTTTCGTAGATTGTAGCATCTTCTCTCCGTGCTCCCTTATTTGTATTAGGATGAGGGCAGTTTCCCCTGAAGCCAGCCTTTGTTGCGTAGCAACACCAGGTGGCGAAAGGCGAAACTGTCCCTCTCACTTATTTCATATTGGGTAAAGTTTCTCCTTAAGGAGAAATGGCACCCTTTTCTCTCTTTGTTTTACACACTCTGGTCCAAATACCGGACCTTCGCGTATCCTTTTACTCTTCGATAAACGAATAATGCAACGGCTATAACAATTAAGGCAATCGAAATCGTTTGGGCAATACGTAAAGATTCTGTTAACATCAAGCTGTCCGTACGCATTCCTTCCACGAAGAAACGACCGATGGAATACCAAATCACATAGGAAAGGAAAATCTCACCTTGTCGTAAATTCACTCTTCTTAGTGACATTAATAAAATAAAACCTAAAAGATTCCAGATTGATTCATATAAGAAGGTTGGATGATAATAGGTGCCATCAATATACATTTGGTTAATGATAAACTCTGGTAAGAATAAGCCATCTAAAAAGCTTCTCGTTACCTCGCCCCCATGTGCCTCTTGGTTGATAAAATTCCCCCAACGACCAATGGCTTGCCCAATGATAATACTTGGGGCAGCAATATCCGCAAGCTTCCAAAACGAAATATTTCTCTTCCTTGAAAACACAATCGCAGTAATAACCGAACCGATGAGTGCGCCATGAATCGCAATACCACCGTTCCAAATCTTGATAATATCACCTGGATTTTGCGAGTAATAATCCCATTCAAATGCCACATAATAAATACGAGCTGAAATGATGGCAATAGGGATCGCCCAAAGCATCAAATCTGGGAAAATATCTTTATGTAGCCCCCTTCTTTCACCTTCTCGCATCGCTAAAAACAATGCAAGTGCAATTCCCACCCCAATGATCACACCGTACCAATGGATCTGGATTGGACCGAGTGACAACGCAACTGGGTCAATCGGTTGAATAGTTGATTCCATTACAGCTCATCCTCCTTAGGATTAATGTTCTTCGTCATGCTCGCCTTCTTCAATCACATCAGCCAGACGATTCGTAAACTGCTCCGCTGCGTTCACTCCCATTCGCTTTAGACGGAAGTTCATCGCTGCTACTTCAATAATAACGGCTAAGTTCCGACCAGGTCGAACAGGAACCGTTAATTTTGTTAAATCTGTGTCAATGATTCGCATTTTTTCTTCGTCCAACCCTAGGCGGTCGTACTGCTTATTTTGATCCCATAATTCTAAGTTAATAACTAATGTAATACGTTTATGACTACGAACCGCTCCTGCTCCAAACAGTGTCATCACGTTAATGATTCCTAATCCGCGAATTTCAAGTAAATGCTCAATCAATTCTGGAGAGTTACCAATAAGCGTATCTTCATCTTCCTGACGAATTTCTACGCAATCATCTGCAACCAATCGATGTCCACGTTTGACGAGTTCAAGAGCCGTTTCACTTTTCCCGACGCCACTTTTCCCCGTGATTAGAACTCCTACTCCATAAATATCAATGAGAACCCCATGAACAGCCGTTGTAGGTGCAAGCTTACTTTCTAAAAAATTCGTCAATCGTCCAGAAAAACGTGTCGTCTTCTGTCTAGAACGCATAAGCGGCACAGCCTCACGTTCACAGGCTTCGATCAGTTCTTCAGGTACCTCAAGCTCCCTAGTTACAATGATTCCGGGAGTTACATCCGTACAAAGCTTTTCCATACGAATGGCACGCTCCGTTGGCGACAATTTTTCCGCAAAGGTTAGCTCTGTTTTCCCAAGAAGTTGGATCCGCTCAGCTGGATAATAATCGAAAAACCCTGCTATCTCAATACCCGGTCTAGAGATATCGCTCATCGTGATCGGGCGATTTATTCCTTCTTCTCCACTAATTAACTCAAGGTCAAATTTTTCAATAATATCTTTCGTGCGAACTTTCGCCATGGTCGTGTTCCTCCTCTGTATGTAAAGAGACAATTCCTATCTATTTTACCATCTTTTTATAAAGAACCAAATTTGATCCGCGTATTTTGTCAAAAAAATGACCCTCCTCAAATTGAGAAGGGCTAGAAATTAAGGGGTAAACTCTTTTACTTGTTCACTCACAAAGAAATCCCTTCCATTGAATATCGAGATCCCCCTTAGAGGATACTGCTTTCCATTTACCGTAATGATATTTTTATTCGCAGGGATTTCAATGGAGATGTCTCTTTTAGTAGCTACAAATACAGGATTATATTTTTTCGAGTGATCAATTTTTGTGATGTAGCCTTGCTTCTCAAATGCATCCTTTGCATTTATGAACAACGATTGACTCAACTTTTCTAAGTTAAACCCCATGAACTCTGCCATTTTTTCAGGTAACTCCGTATTCTCTAGGAAGCCTGTCGGATGAGACGGACCGTACGCGTACAGAAATACATCTTCTCCCGTATGACCATATGTTGTAAAACCAAGTTGGGCTTTTTCTGCTAACATAGCAGATAGATCGGCTCCAACATGATTGGAGTTGATCAGCATTCTTACTTCATTGTTTGATAAATGATCCAGCCCATACTGCTTTGCCACTTGTTTGATATTGGATCGATCAGGCTTAAGGTCCTGTAGTGCACCCTCGATCGTCCGCTGGGCTTTTTTCAATGGCTGAATAATGCTTTCAACAGGAGTATGCGCATACGATCTAGATGTTTGCCGGTTCCCTATCGAGATTCCACTATTTCCATGATCAGTCACGGCAATCACCAGCGTGTTTCCATCTCTTTCAGCAAACCTAACTGCTTCCTTTACCGCCTCGTCGAAGGCTAATACATCGCTAATCATACCTACAATATCATTATTGTGTGCAGCCCAGTCAATCTTGCTTCCTTCCACAAACAGGAAAAATCCATCTTCGTCTTTTAAAAGAGTTTGAATCGCTTTGTTTGTCATCTCAGCAAGAGTTGGCTCGGAAGGCTTTGTTGCTGGACGGTCTATATCGTATGCAAGCGACTGCTCGGCAAAGCTTCCCCAGATTTTTGGCCCGTTCGCCTTTTGCAATTCACTTCTCGTGTTGACCCATTGATAGCCTTTTTCTTTAATGATCTTTTGTAGATCTTCCTGGTCTTTACGATTTGTTAAATGAACGGCTCCCCCACCAAGTACAACATCAATTTCTTGATACACCTGTTGCTCAGCAATATCTTCTTTTTGCTTCCGGCTCGGAACATGTGTGGAAAATCCGGCAGGTGTGGCGTGTTGAATTTCAGAGGTAGCAATTATACCAGTCGCTTTCCCTACTTGCTTCGCTCCTTCTAGAACATTGGCTACCGGCATGAGTGCATGCTTTGGATTTTGTTCCTGCTTACCTGGTGTTGTAATTTTCGATGGAAGAAGCCCAATATAATGCTCATCCGTTTTGTTTCCAGTTGCCAGAGCAGTGGCCGCAGCCGCTGAGTCTGTGATCGCAGATTCTGCCGAATACGTTCGCACGCCCCCCGTCAAGATTTGATCTAGCGCAAGATCTCTTCCTTTATACCAACGGGCTAATGCGATCGCTCCCGAACTTGTTCCGTCCATCACCATCATAATGACATTTCTCGGGGACTCGGTTTGCGGCTGCTGTGCTTTCATCTCTGTACACCCTACACTTCCAAGTAAAATGATACACGCTAAGGTTGTAATCAGTAATTTCTTGCTCATAAAAGCCTCCTTTCCCAATCGTTGTTTATTTTACTCATGTTGTTGGAAAGTAACCGGGGAAATGGAAATTAATGTGGGAAAATGCAAATAAAAAACCTCCTTTTCTTTCAAAAGGAGGGTGGAAACTTAGTTATTTTCCTTTTTTCTAGAAAAAACGGTCTTTTGAAGGATGACATTTACGATCGACATGATGAGTGCGATGAAGAAGGCCATCCAGAATCCGTCAATTTCAAAGGAAGAACCGACCAATTCATCGGTGAGCAGAAGTGTCAATGCATTGATAACTAACAAGAATGCACCAAGCGTCACAAACGTGATCGGCAGAGTTAATATGATTAAAATCGGCCTTACCAGCATATTTAGGATTGCTAATATGAAACTCGCGGCCAATGCCGCCCCAAAGCCTTCTATATAAAAGGAGTTTTCAAAATAGCCTGCCAGTGCGATAAATAAAATCGCATTAATTCCAATTCCTATAAGCCATCTCATCGCAATCATCCATTCTTATTTAACTTTTTTCAACGAAACCGAACCGGTCTTTGTATCTGCAAAAATCGTTGTAAAGGTATCCAGCGGTCTTGTAGATTTAAAACTAAACATTTTTTGAACCACTTCACTTTTATTTTCTACAACGGAAATATCGTCAACGTCTACTTGGAATCCACCAAGATTGGACTTTAGTTCGCCACTTAATGCCCATGCAGATGGTACCTTCACCTTGATGGAGCCTGTTGTAGCTTTGGCTACAACCACATCACTTTGGTCACCAGCCAGCTCACATTCAATATTTCCGTTAAAGGATTGGAGGTCGAGCTTTTTATACGAACCATCCACTCTGATAGCTCCATTAATCGTTTCTGCTTCAAAGTCTTCTATTTGACTTTGCGTAACCGTAATTTGTCCATTTGCTGTTTCTAGTTCTGTCTTTGAAGCCTTAATGTTCGACACATCCACTTTTCCGTTTGCTGTTTTTGCTTTAAATGAAGCCACCACTAGGTTTTCGCTTGTGATCGGCCCGTTAAACATGCGAATACGAATATGCTCAAATTCCGTAGAAGGTACGTATACCTTTGCCTGCACCTTCATCCACTTTTGTTGTGCTCCGAAACGTAGTTTATCCCCTTCGACCGAAAATAACACATCTTTAATAAAGAGGCTTTTCGCTTCTTCTGGTGATTCCACACGGTACACCTTTGCTTCACATTCGACTCGAACATCTGATTGATCCCAAGGGATAAGGGTCACCGAACCATTGGCCACGTCAATATCTATATCCTTAACTCTTGCATGTGTTTGTTGATAGATATGAGAAACATCTACCGATTGACCAAAATTCCAATCAAGATCAAAATCCTTGATCTTTTTAAACGCCACATCAACAAACTCTAGTATCTTATCTTTGGCAGATTGAGCCTTTTGATAAGAAAAACCTGACGACTTTTTCCCTTCCTCAATATTCACAACCGTTGAAAGCTCATGGTATAACTTTTGTTGCTTTTCTTCCATCGAGGTATTGGATTTCTCCAATTCTTCTAATAGCAGTAACGCTTCATCTACTTTAAGCTTTCCTTCCTCAACCATCTGCAAGATTCGTTTTCTCTCTTCTTTCATGTTTATACCCTCCCCAATGCTCAATAATCTTCAATCGCAAAGACTTTTATGGCTTTGACCAGATTCCAAATCGTAACGATGATAGCGATTAATCCTGTTAAAAGCGCACCTATCATGATAGCAATCGGTGCTGTGTCTGTTATCTGGTTGGTCATATCTAGATATACCGCTGAACCGACTAAAAACGGAACGGGAACTATTGGAATCAAATGCGACAAAAAGGCTTTCTTCGCATGCTGCTTAACATAAGAACTAGAAGAAACTAAAAATACAACCAATGGAAAAATAAAACCAGCAAAAAAGATACTCAAGTCACTCAGTCCAGCCAACACTTTCTCTGTATTCATTTTCCTTCATCTCCTCTGCTCATATGTACGTTCTTAATAAATAAAAGTTTCATGAATTTTGAGGAGAGTGATACAAATAGGAGCAATTCCTTATACGGAACTGCTCCCCTCTTTACGCATTAGTGACTTGTTCTTCTTTTTGCTGAATTTGCTTCTTCATTCGCTCACGGTCACGGTCGAGAATCGGCTTTAAGTATTTCCCTGTATACGATATGGGCACTTCTGATACCTGTTCCGGGGTTCCCATCGCAATAATGGTACCACCCTTATCGCCACCCTCCGGCCCGAGGTCAATAATATAGTCGGCTGCTTTAATGACATCGAGATTGTGTTCAATGACTAACACGGTATCTCCGTTTTCCACGAGGCGCTGAAGTACGACAAGCAATCGTGAAATATCATCTACATGTAACCCTGTGGTCGGCTCATCGAGAATATAGAACGATCGACCAGTGGAACGGCGATGAAGCTCAGACGCAAGTTTTACCCTTTGGGCTTCTCCACCAGATAAAGTGGTCGCAGGTTGACCAAGCGTAACATAACCAAGACCCACATCGTGGATGGTCTGAAGCTTTCTTTTTATTTTCGGGATATTCTCGAAATAAACGAGTGCATCTTCTACCGTCATATCTAGCACATCGGAAATATTCTTGCCTTTATATTTTACTTCTAGCGTTTCACGGTTGTAGCGTTTGCCGTGACATACTTCACAAGGGACGTATACATCTGGCAAAAAGTGCATTTCAATTTTGATAATTCCATCTCCACGGCATGCCTCACATCGGCCACCTTTGACGTTAAAGCTAAAGCGACCTTTTTTGTAACCTCGAACTTTTGCCTCATTAGTCGCTGCAAACACATCACGAACATCGTCAAACACCCCAGTATAAGTCGCTGGGTTCGATCTTGGAGTTCGGCCGATTGGTGATTGATCGATATCAATGACCTTATCCAGATGCTCAATTCCTTTGATTTCTTTATGCTGACCAGGCTTGGTTTTTGCACGGTTTAACCTTTGAGCTAATGATTTATGAAGAATTTCATTGATCAATGTACTTTTTCCTGAACCAGAAACACCGGTTACCGCGACGAACATGCCAAGCGGAAACTTGACGTTCACATTGTTCAAATTGTTTTCCTTTGCGCCCTTAATCTCTACGTAGCGACCATCACTTTTTCTTCGCTCAATTGGTAATGGAATAAATTTCTTACCAGCTAAATACTGACCGGTAATAGAGTTTGGATCGTCCATAACCTCCTGAGGTGTCCCAGCAGAAACAATTTGTCCTCCGTGAACTCCTGCCCCTGGGCCAACATCAATTAAGTAGTCCGCAGCAAGCATCGTATCTTCATCATGCTCAACAACGATCAGTGTGTTCCCAATATCACGCATATTTTTCAGCGTATCAATTAAACGATCATTGTCTCGCTGGTGAAGGCCAATTGATGGCTCATCGAGGATGTAAAGCACACCGGTTAATCTCGATCCAATTTGTGTGGCTAAACGAATCCGTTGTGCTTCTCCACCGGATAAAGTTCCTGCCGCACGGTTCAATGTTAAATAATCGAGGCCCACATTGATTAAGAAACCAAGACGTTCTTTGATTTCACGCAGAATTAGGTTAGCTATTTTTGTTTCTTTTTCCGTTAAGTCGAGATGGTCAAAGAAATGATGAGCTTCTTGAATCGAGAAGGACGTCACTTTACCGATATGATGGTTGTTAATTAACACCGCTAATGTTTCCTTCTTTAAGCGGTTACCTTTACAAGTAGGACAGTGATGTTGAGCCATGTACTTTTCCATTTGCTCACGAATAAAATCAGAGCTTGTCTCCTTGTAACGACGCTCCACATTTCGAATGACACCTTCGAATTGGATATAGCCTTCACGGATTTGACCAAAGTCATTTTCGTAACGGAAGTATATATCATCTTCTTTTGATCCAAATAGTACATTTTCAAATAAATGCTTTGGAATATCCTTCACAGGAATATCCATATCAATTCCAAAGTGGTTACAAACGGCTTCTAAAAGCTGCGGGTAGTACTGAGAGCTTGTCGGCTCCCATGGTGCGATGGCATGCTGTTTTAATGATAACTCCTTATTCGGAACAACAAGGTCCACATCCACTTCGAGCTTTGATCCTAATCCATCACAGTCAGGACAGGCTCCGAACGGACTGTTAAACGAGAACATCCGAGGTTCAAGCTCCGTGATTGAGAAGCCACATAGTGGACAGGCATGGTGTTCGCTAAATAATAGCTCCTCTTCGCCGATCACATCAATAATTACTTTTCCTTCCCCAAGACCAAGAGCGGTTTCAAGCGAATCAGCGAGACGGGCAGTGACTCCCTCCTTGACGACGATTCGGTCAACTACCACTTCTATCGTATGCTTCTTGTTTTTCTCCAGCTCAATTTCGTCTGAAAGATCGAGCATTTCTCCGTCCACACGAACGCGAACAAAGCCCTGCTTTTTAATATCCTCAAAAACCTTTACATGTGTCCCTTTGCGACCTGCAACAATCGGGGCCAGTACTTGGAGCTTTGTTCGTTCAGGATATTCCATAATTCGGTCGACCATTTGCTCGATCGTTTGTGAGCTAATTTCAATCCCGTGATTCGGGCAGGTTGGTCGGCCTACTCTCGCATATAATAATCGTAAATAATCATAAATCTCCGTGACCGTTCCTACCGTCGAACGAGGATTACGACTCGTTGTCTTCTGATCAATTGAAATAGCAGGGGAAAGTCCTTCAATGGTATCCACATCCGGCTTATCCATCTGTCCTAAAAACTGTCTTGCGTACGCAGATAATGATTCTACATAGCGCCTTTGCCCCTCAGCATAAATCGTATCGAATGCTAGAGAGGATTTCCCCGACCCTGAAAGTCCTGTCAGTACGACGAGCTTATCTCGCGGAATGGTCACGTCGATATTTTTTAAATTATGAGCTCTAGCCCCTTTAACTATGAGCTTTTCCATTGCCATTGGTTCGTCATCCTTCCGCTTTCAACTCTAATATTAAATCGCGAAGCTCTGCCGCTCTCTCGAAGTTTAGCGCCTTAGCAGCTTCTTTCATTTCCTTCTCCATATTCTCAATCAGCTTATCACGCTCTTTTTTCGTAAGCTTTGTAAGCTTTTCTGTTGTCTTATACTCTGCTTCGTCCTCAGCCGCATGTGTGGCACGAATCGCATCTCTTATATCTTTTTGGATCGTCATCGGTGTGATTCCATGCTTTTCATTGTACTCTTCTTGAATGGCGCGACGACGTTTCGTTTCTGAAATTGCAAGCTCCATCGAGTTTGTCATTCGATCTGCATACATAACGACATGACCGCGGGAATTACGCGCTGCGCGACCAATGGTTTGGATCAACGAACGTTCTGAACGTAGGAAGCCTTCCTTGTCAGCATCCAAAATAGCTACTAACGAAACCTCTGGGATATCCAGTCCTTCTCTTAACAAGTTAATCCCTATGAGAACATCATATTTCCCTAGTCGAAGCTCACGAATGATCTCTATTCTTTCAAGTGTTTTTACCTCAGAGTGTAGATATTGTACCTTGATACCGATTTCTTTCAAGTAATCTGTTAAATCCTCGGACATCTTTTTTGTTAACGTTGTGACAAGAACCCGTTCATTCCTCTTAATCCGCTCATGAATTTCGCCGATGAGGTCATCAATTTGTCCTTCAATCGGACGAACATCGATCGTTGGATCCAGCAATCCTGTGGGACGAATGATTTGTTGAACCATTTCTGGCGTGTGTTCAAGCTCATATGGTCCCGGTGTTGCGGAAACAAACACAATTTGATTGATCTTCTCCTCAAATTCTGTAAATGTTAACGGTCGGTTATCCATCGCTGATGGCAGACGGAACCCATGATCCACTAGAACCTGCTTACGCGCTTGGTCGCCGTTAAACATTCCACGAACTTGCGGAAGCGTAACATGCGACTCGTCGATGACAATTAAGAAGTCTTCTGGAAAATAATCGATTAAGGTATACGGTGTTGACCCAGGAGGTCTTAGAGTTAGATGGCGGGAGTAGTTCTCAATTCCCGAACAGAACCCCATCTCCCGCATCATTTCTAAATCATAACGTGTTCGTTGCTCTAATCGCTGTGCCTCCAGAAGCTTTCCGTTTTCACGCATGTACGCTAAACGTTCTTCAAGCTCTTTTTCGATATTTTCAATGGCAACAAGGAGCTTTTCTTCACGTGTAACGAAGTGGGATGCCGGGAAAATAGCCACATGTTCTCTTTCTCCAAGAATCTCCCCTGTTAATGCATCCACCTCTCGAATCCGATCAATTTCATCCCCAAATAGCTCCACACGCAAGCAATGCTCATCACGTGAAGCCGGGAAAATCTCGACCACATCGCCACGAACACGGAATGTTCCGCGCTGAAAGTTAATATCATTTCTTTCATATTGAATATCTACTAAGCGATGCAAGAGCTGATTTCGCTCAATTTCCATCCCCGTTCTTAGTGACAGCACAAGCTCTCGATATTCCTCAGGAGAACCGAGACCGTAGATGCAAGAAACACTCGCAATGATGATGACATCTTTTCTCTCAAACAATGAGGATGTAGCCGAGTGACGAAGTTTATCAATTTCGTCATTGATGCTAGCATCTTTTTCGATAAACGTATCCGTTGAAGGAACATATGCTTCTGGCTGATAATAATCGTAATAGCTAACAAAATACTCGACGGCATTATCCGGAAAAAACTCCTTAAACTCACTATAGAGTTGGCCAGCAAGCGTTTTATTATGAGCGATCACCAGTGTCGGCTTATTCACTTCTTTAATCACATTGGAGATCGTGAATGTTTTTCCAGTTCCTGTTGCTCCGAGCAACGTTTGACGTTTTTCACCGTTATGTATTCCATCAGCAATCCTTTGAATGGCTGCAGGCTGATCTCCTTGTGGTGAGTATTTTGAGACTAATTCAAATTGGTCCTTCACAAGTACTCCTCCTATTAAAAGCATCAATTAGAATTTCATCTATAGTAACTAGCTGCGACGGACCTTGCTGAGCAAATATCCTATATTTTCATATTAATCATTCTACCACAAACCAGGGAAAACAAACCAATAATATACGAACAAATATTCGATGTTTTTTCTTTTTTTTCCATGAAGTCTGTCAGTCTCAGTCGAAAAAAGGTCAATCAAACGTTTGATTGAATTGACCCAAACACCCTCTATAAGTAAAAAGCGCATAAAAAAACTTGTCGAAAATTTCATCGACAAGCTTCTACCTACGATCGTTTTTTTGCCCTCTCTCGAACCGTTTTCGAGTACGCAAACCCAACCGTTAATGATAATGCATCTACAATAATGAGCGCTAAGGAATCGGTATAACCCTTATAAACCGATGCAGCTATTAGTGCAACTGTAAGCAATAAACCAATCACATGGCTGTATGTAACTCTTGTAAAAAAAATAACGAGAGCACCAGGGATAAAAAGACCCAATACATATTTCATCTCGTTCAACCCCTCTTTGTTATATTTCTAGAATATATGGTCAACCCCGGTTGCACAAGTATTTCACATAAGGAAAGTACATACTAAGAAAAAATGAAAGGGGTATGACGAATATGGCTAGAAAAAGACGCCCATTAATTCCAGAGGCTAGAGAGGCATTAGATTCGTTAAAAGCAGATGTCATGAAACAAAAGGGATACGAAGTGTCTAAGGATAACCCGGACCAGGTTAAATACGAAGTGGCAGCGGATATGCAGATTCCTCTAAGTAGAGGTAATAACGGAAATTTAACCTCCCATAAAGCAGGCAAGATCGGTGGTCAAATCGGTGGAAATATGGTCAAAGAAATGGTCCGACTTGCACAAGAAAGAATGAGAAATCAATCGGCTGACTAATAAAAAATGCCTCTAAATGAGGCATTTTTAGCTAGCAGCACCGTATTTCGTTAAAATATCTTCATAATTCGAACGCTCGACTGGAGGGGAGTAGAAATAACCTTGCACCTCGAAGCAATTCATGTTTTGTAGAAAACCGATTTGATTCGACGTTTCCACACCTTCAGCAATCACCTTTAAATTTAGGTTATGTGACATAGAAATGATAGCAGAAATGATTTCTTTATTGCTTTCATAATCAGCGATGAAGGATTGATCAATTTTCAAACGATCAACAGATAGCTTTTGTAAATAACTTAAGGAGCTATACCCTGTTCCAAAATCATCCACACTGATCTCAACCCCGACTTCTCTTAGCGCAAGCAGGTTTCGATTAACTCGTTCCTCTCCGCGCATAATAACACTTTCGGTAATTTCAATCTCGATATCACTGCCATCGATCTCATAAGCGGCTAAATTTTTAATGATAAAATCAACAAAGTCTTCTTGGTAAAAATGAATAACGGATATATTAATAGAAGTTCTTGGAACCGGCATCCCTTTCCTCTTCCATTCACCAATCGTATCAAATACTTCCGTAATCACAAATCTCTCAAGATCAATGATTAAATTGCTTTCTTCAGCGATAGGAATAAACTTACTTGGTGGAATAAATCCGCTCTCTTCATGTTCCCAACGAATGAGTGCTTCTGACCCAACCAATTGGTTTGAACCGGTATCAAATTTCGGTTGATAATACACCGTTAGCTTGCGATTCGCTATATCTCTGCGAAGTTCACTTTCTATCTTGATTTTATTAAGTGATTGCTCCTTCATCGTCGCCTCATACACAACATATCGATTGGAGCCTTGATTTTTCGCTCGATACATCGCTAGGTCGGCTGCCTTTAATAAATCCAGAATCGACTCTCCGTCTTTTGGAAAATGAGCTACACCGATGCTCGCTGTAAGCAGGAAATCAAAGCCATCAAGGACTATCGGGGTACGAAAGCCTTCTATTATTTTCTGTGCAATCTCATCATAGTTTGCTGGATAAGGAAGAAGTACCGCAAACTCATCTCCACCAAGCCTTGCAATCGTACAATTTTTAGGCATGAGCTCCTCAAGCTTTTTCCCCGTTTCTTGAAGAATTTTATCACCGAAAAAATGACCAAACGTATCATTAATACGTTTAAATCGATCAAAATCAATATAAAAAAGATAAAAAGGTTTATTTTCCCCAATCGCCTCTGTTGCCACTTTTTCAAGCTTCCGTTTATTCGGTAAACTAGTTAAATCATCGTGATAGGCCAGGTAGTGAATCGTTTCCTCCGCCTGCGTTTTTTCCGTGATATCTCGAACAACTCCGTATACGCCAATCAGTTCCTCTTTCACGATGATTCGAACAGGCGTAATTCTTACATCAATAAAAAAGCCATCTCGATGTCGAAGTTTTACTTCAACCGATTGAATTTTCCCTTGTCGAAAGCTTTGTATATAGCCATTAATTTCCTCTTCGTCATAAATTAAAAGCTCTTTGAAATGCAACCCCTTAATGGCTTTTTGATCATACCCTGTTAGCTCAAAGGCCTCCTTATTCGCATGCAAGATGTTCCCTGACAAGCTCACCGCAAATACAGCATCAGGATTATGATTAAATAAGGATAAATACGACTGAATGTTTCGCATTAATAATCGTTCACCAAACAAGTCAGGTACAAGCATTAAGGCGAGATTTGTAATGACACTATATGTAAAAGGTAATAGCATGATCAATGGATTTGTATTACCCACACTAATTTCTTCAAGATTCAGCATGGATACAACAACCATAAAAGGTATTCCTGCAAAAGCAGCTCCACCAAGAATACTACCAACAAGCTTCCATCGAGACAGAAATTGATAAACATCTGAATTCGTTATTTGAATAAGAAAGCGAAGCAAGGAAAACATCGTTGCTAATGTTAGAGACACAGTCATAGTTGCAAGAACAGGCTTTATATCTAGATGGTCCGAGTATAGAAGATAAAAACCAAGGCTAAGTGTACTTAAAATACAAAGCGTCGTGAATATTCCTGCAAATAGGTATTGAATGGAGCTATTTAATCGCTGTCTTGTTACACCTAGAGCGATTATAGATCCGATGAAGCAAAAGTAAAAACTTAATTGAAAGTATAGATTGATATTCCCTGTAGAGTAGGGTAAATCTATTGAGAAACAAACCAATAATAACGCTAACCATAAAGTAAACCCTAACATTAAGGCGTATAATAATCTTCTTGTAAACGTATAATTTTCTAGCTTCATCCGTCGACAAAATTCTGCCCCTAATGTACAGCATATTATCGAAATGAAGATAGCAATCAACACATCGCTTAAATTGAACACATAAAATGTGGCAGACCCAAGCAAAGTAACCCCTCATCCCAGAGCAAAATTCAGTAGACTGCTCAATTCCGTCCTACTATGGACTCCATTTTACCATGATTCGACACTAATATCCTACTATTTTCGCAGGTTAAAAGGATTATTTATCCGGTCAATGAATAAAAGACCCACCTATTGCGAGGAGGGTCTTTATCTTGTATTTATGATTCTCAAAATCGAGATAATTTAGAAAATAAATGCGTCGATTGCATATGCTCCTGGACCTGTTAATGCAACACCAATGGCTACCACTAATAATGTTACGTTGTATTCATATCCGTTTGCTGTTGACCATAATCCATTAGCAGCATGAACTTTTACAATTGCCATGACCATAGTTGCAGCAATAAGTAGGCCTGCAAGTGGAGTTAAGAATCCAGCAGCAAAGAATAATCCTCCTACCAACTCAGCTAACCCAGCAAGAAGAGCCATTGTTACACCTGGCTTTAATCCAAGTGACTCCATCCAGCCTCCTGTCCCTTTCAGTCCGTAACCACCGAACCAACCAAATAATTTTTGTGCACCATGACCAATGAATAATAAACCGATAACGACACGAATCAATAATAATCCTAAATCTAACATGTTGTAATTCCTCCTAGTTGTTTGTTAAGGCTCTTTTCTAAAACATTGTTGCTATAAATACACTTTTTAGGAAATTAACTATATGTTTCAACAGCCAATCAGAATTTTTTCATCCTTAGAAAAGAGCTACTCTCCAAATAGATTAATAAACACACCGTTACACGTGGAAAAATCCGGCATTTGGGAGGGTTTTTCCAACAAAGACAATCTTTACGTAAACAGCCTTTGTTAATTTGAATGTTCTTCTACTTTCATCTTCGTTTTTCTTAGTACATCTATTAAACTGTTTACCTCATGACGATCTAATGAAGCAAACATGGAATCAATCAGTACTTGATGCTCCGGAATAAGGACATCCATTAATTTTCTCCCTTTATCCGATAAAGAAATATGAATAGCTCGTCGATCTCCTGGACAAATATTTCGCTCTAAAAAACCCTTTTGTACTAGCTTATCAACTACATACGTCATTGACCCGCTAGCCACAAGAATACTGCTACCAACTTGATGAATCGTCTGAGTCCCCTGATGGTATAAAACTTCAAGAACAGAAAACTCAGTCACGCTTAAATCATGCTTTGCCACATTTGCCTTTATACATTCTTGAATCGCTTTTGTTGTTTGCATGAGTAGCAGATACGGTTCGTTAGAACAAATCTTATCCATATGATCACCTCCTTGCTTTTATCTCTGATTCAAATATCTTGAATATGAGATAATAATATTATGAATTCGAGATATTGTCAATGGTTAAGTATCAGTTTTTTTGTAGTGGTAATTTACCTTGATGAAATGTTGATGAATGGGTTTTGTTAAATATGAGACTAAAGCATCTTAGCATTTGTATACCCGCTCAAGGTTTACAGAGTGCTCACGGGCACCTATGTATCTGTTTGGTTACCATTCCCTTGCTTTTCTAGGGCTCACGGGCACCTAAGCACCTGTTTGGTTACCATTCCCTTGCTTTTCTAGGGCTCACGGGCACCTAAGTACTTGTTTGGTTACCGTTCCCTTGTTTTTCTAGGGCTCACGGGCACCTAAGTACTGTTTGGTTACCGTTCCCTTGTTTTTCTAGGGCTTACGGGCACCTAAGTACTTGTTTGGTTACCGTTCCCTTGTTTTTCTAGGGCTCACGGGCACCTAAGCACCTGTTTGGTTACCGTTCCCTTGCTTTTTCTAGGGCTCACGGGCACCTAAGTACCTGTTTGGTTACCGTTCCCTTGCTTTTTCTAGGGCCCGCGGGCACCTAAGTACCTGTTTGATTACTGTCTAATAATTTTTCGAAGGCAGCATACGGAATGCTTGATGTTCATTTCACGATTAACACCGGACAGTTTGCTCGTTTGGCTACTTTATGACTCACACTACCTAGTACAAATTCCTGCAAGCCACTTAACCCTCTGCTACCTATCACAATAATATCCGCATGGTGACTGTTTGCATATTCAACAATCGCCGGCCCTGGATCACCTTGGAGAATCGTGACCTTGTAGGAAACCTCATAGGTTCTGGCCATTTTCTCGACTTCTCTTATTCGTTCCTTGCGTTTACCATCTAAATCGGCTGAGTTCCAGTGACTCAGCACGTCAGATTTCACTTTATCAGCATCAACGACAAATACAATCTCTACTAAAGACCCTGGACTGCAACTAGCAATATGCATCGCGTTTTCAGCTGCTCTTTTTGCATGATCCGATCCGTCGGTGGCTAGGATGATATTTTTATACAATCGATGACCTCCTACTTTTGAAAAAATAGTCTAATATGTTAATTATGCGTGAACTGCCCCATTCACGCAGTGATGTTCCTCACCGCACCCTCTCATTCATTCACATTTGAGTCTTCCTGAAAAAGAGAGACATATTCCCATGTACAAGCCCATATAGTTTAAGGTAGAATATAAAACGTAATTGTTACGGTTTAACCAATACATAGGAGGGACATATGAATCGAATTGTTCGAACGAACTTGGTTGATATTACCGGATTGATTTTATTAGCAGCCGCTTTTCTTTTACTAACTTTAAAATTAGACGTTGGGGACGTTCTTCCCTCCTCATTTTTAAATCTTAATACCATTTTTATAAGTATATTAATTGAAGCATTTCCTTTTGTGCTTATCGGCGTTTTGATTGCTGGTGTGATTCAAATCTTTGTAACCGAAGAACATATTCAGCGGTGGATTCCCCAAAGCAGGACGAAGGCGATTATCATGAGTTGTGTGGTCGGTGCCTTGTTTCCTGCATGCGAATGTGGAATTGTACCGATTGTTAGACGACTGGTTGCAAAAGGGGTTCCTCTATATGCAGCCATTGGTTTCATGCTAACGGGACCACTTATTAACCCGATCGTAATTGCCTCCACGTATATGGCGTTTGGAAATAACGCGTCCATAGCTGGTTGGAGAATGGGACTTGGATTTGCCGTTGCTCTTATTGTTGCGTTTTCAGTGAGCTTTTTCTTCCGAGGACATCAATTTAAGCAGGCACTTGTAAGTACACAAACCATCTCTGCAAGTAGAAAAAAAGAACCTTTGACCCAGCGTTTTTTCTCGATGCTTACCCACTCCATTGATGAATTTTTCGATATGGCGAAGTTTTTAATTTTTGGAGCATTTCTTGCTGCAGCTGTACAAACGTATATGCCAGCAAAATCCTTATTAGAAGCAGGAGATGGACCTTTTTCCTCCATCGCTGTCATGATGGGTCTTGCCTATGTATTATCTCTTTGTTCGGAAGCAGATGCTTTTATCGGTTCATCCTTTAATAGTATTTTTCCAACACCATCTGTCCTAGCGTTTCTTATTTTCGGACCGATGATTGATTTAAAAAACACACTTATGATGTTAAGTGTTTTCCGTGCAAAATTTGTATTTAGTGTATTGTTCTTTGTAGCAACAACTGTATTTCTATCCACTGTGCTCGTGCAGAGCTTTTTATAAGGAGGGATTTAGGTGGTCTTCCAAACCCAACAAGCCGTACGTGCAGCGATTTTGCTTCTATTCACGGTGTTAATTTTTAAATTTCACTATACTGGTGAGATTACTATGTTTATTAATCCGAAATACATCGGACTCAGTCAGATCGCGTCTGTTCTGTTCCTAATCTTGTTCTTCATCCAAATTACACGTATTTGGGAGAAAAAGACTCATCACCATCATCATGACCATGAGTGTAGCCATCATCATGACTGTGATCATAACCATGACCATGGAAATACACCGATGACACTTAAAAAAGTGGTATCGTACGTCATTATCGCCTTTCCTCTTGTGACTGGTTTTACCATACCAGCTAAAGTACTCGATTCTTCTATCGCAGAGAAAAAAGGTGGAATGGCGGTGATTACCGGAAAAAGTGAAACATCTTCAACTGATGAATCAGCACAGGAAGAAGTGGTTCAACCCTCCGACACGGAGGAGGTAGTTCCGAATCCATATGGCGAAATCACTCAAGAAGAGATGAATTCTCTTGTTCAAAAATTAAAGCAAAGTGATCCCATTGACATGGATGATTATGTGTATTATTTAAACTATGAAGAAATTAGTAAGGACGTAGCCTCATATAAAGGAAGAGAAATCACGTTAAGAGGCTTCGTTTATAAAGAGGAAGGCTTTCAATCAGATCAGCTTGTCATCTCCCGTTTCTTGATTACTCACTGTGTGGCAGATGCAAGCATTATCGGTTTTTTAACACAATTTGATGAAGCAGCTACACTGGATAAAGATACATGGGTAGAAGCCACTGGTGTACTAGATGTAACAACCTATAACGGAACGGAGATGCCCTTTATCAAAATTACCAACTGGAAAACGATCGAACAACCATCTGAACCGTACCTATTTCCTTTAAACGTAAAAATCTTATAATAAATAGAGGGGAGAATGCCATCAGTTAGTCATTCTCCCCTCCTTTTATGTTATTCATCTTTTTCATCATAGGCGATTAACACGATATTTTCGTTTGTTTCCTGATCTCAATTATGCAATTAACGGTTCACGACTCGTTGTATATGAATAATCAAGTATAATTTTTCGTTATTCGTAAGGCTGTAGTCAAATTGATTTTCAATATATTCATTAATTTTCTCCGTACATTCAAATGCTGCTTTATGCTTCTCACGCACCGTTTCAAATAAGAACGGGTCGTCATCTTCAATATACGTCTTAGTATATAAACGCTGAGCAAAAAACTTTAAATGTGTAATAAACCGAAAATAATTTAATGATTCCTCGTCGAAGTCTATTTTAAAATGATATTTCACAATATTTAAAATGTCCTGCATGACTTTCGTGATGTTAGCAACATTCGGCATTTCCTGGTTGAGCTCTGCATTCACGATATGCATCGCGATAAAGCTCGCTTCATCTTCTGGTAAAAGAACTCCAAGCTTCTCCTGAATAATCTTTAAGGCTTCCATCCCAATCACAAATTCTTGCTTATAAAATCGCTTAATTTCCCATAAAAGCGCATTTTTAATGTCGTATCCTTTTTCATTTCGCTCTACCGCAAAATGAATATGATCGGTTAAGGAAATATAGATACTATCGTTTAGATTTCTTCCAAGTCTACTTTTGGCAATCTTAATAATATCTTCTGTTACTTCCATGTATTCGATCGGAACTTCATATAAAAGCGTTTTAAATTTTTCTGACATATCGTTATTTTTGAGAGCAAAAATCTTCTCAATCTTGTCTTCTTCTATAAAATCTCCTGGCTTTTTTTGAAAGGCCAGACCTCTCCCCATTACCACTAACTCTTCGTTTTTTTCGTTAAACGCACTGATTACGTTGTTATTGTATACTTTGGCTATTTTCATTTGACCACCTATAAATTTATTATGGTTCTCTTACTGTTATTATAATGGAAATAGTGCGCGTTATAAAATCTTTTAGACATTCAAAAGAAGGAAAGCTAACACCGAGCTTTCCCACTTTTACCCAACTACTTATAGTTTTTCTCCGTTTGAAGCAATTACTTCTTTATACCAGTCAAAGCTCTTCTTCTTCGAACGCTTCAATGTTCCATTTCCTTCATTATCCTTGTCCACATAAATATAGCCATAACGCTTTTTCATTTCACCCGTTGAAGCACTCACAAGGTCGATTGGACCCCAGCTCGTATAACCGAGGATTTCCACCCCGTCTTCAATGGCTTCTGACATTTCAGACACATGCTTACGTAAGTATTCAATACGGTAATCGTCGTTCACTTCCCCGTTTTCCCCTGGAACATCAACTGCACCAAGACCATTTTCTACAACGAAAAGAGGTTTTTGATAACGATCGTATAATTGGTTTGCTGTAATACGGAAACCCTTTGGATCAATCGTCCAGCCCCATTCAGACTTCTCTAAATATGGATTTTCAATCGAACCAAATACGTTTCCAGATGTTGTCTTGTTGATTTCTGGATCTGTACTTGTTGTACGGCTTGCGTAGTAGCTAAACCCAAGATAATCTACCGTATGATTTTTAAGAAGCTCTTCGTCTCCCGCTTCCATCACAATATTTAAGTTATTGTCTCTGAAAAATCTCTTTGCATATCCTGGATATTTCCCACGAGATTGAACATCAATAAAGAAGAACGAATCACGATCTTTTTCCATCGCATCAAACACATCATCCGGATTACAAGAGTATGGATACGTTTGACCCGCTGCTAACATACAGCCAATTTTCATTACTGGATTGATCTCATGACCTGCCTTTACAGCCAAAGCACTCGCAACCAATTGATGGTGTGCAGCTTGGTACTTCACTTGCTTCTTATCTTCACCTTCTTCAAATACAAGTCCGGCTCCAACGAATGGCAAGTGCAGGAGCATATTGATTTCGTTAAATGTCATCCAGTACTTTACTTTGTCCTTATATCTTTTAAAAAGTGTCGTTGCATACGTTTCAAAGAATGTAACAAGCTTGCGATTTCTCCAGCTTCCATAATTCTTCACTAAGTTAACTGGCACATCGAAGTGAGCAATCGTTACAACTGGCTCAATGCCATATTTTAATAACTCATCAAATACATTGTCGTAAAATTGTAGTCCCGCTTCGTTCGGCACTAAATCGTCTCCATTTGGAAAAATTCTCGCCCAAGAGATGGATAAACGTAAGGCTTTAAAGCCCATTTCTGCAAATAGCGCGATATCCTCTTTGTAACGATTGTAAAAATCAATTGCTTCATGTGAAGGATAAAATTCACCTTCAAGCGGTTCATAAGAAGGTAAATTACCGAGTAAGATTTCCCAACGTAACTTACCAGTTGGCATTAAATCAACAGTTGTTAAACCCTTTCCATCTGCTAAATACGCACCTTCTGCTTGGTTTGCGGCAATAGCGCCACCCCATAAAAATCCTTTTGGAAAAGCCATAAATATCCATCCTCTCTTAAAACAGCAGGAGGAAAGGAACCGTATTTTCCTTTCTCCTGAACATGTTGTTTACTTACTATCTAGTGTAAATAATGGAGCACCAATTTTCACTTGTTTTGAATCTACAAGTTGTAAATCAAATTCTTTATGATTTGTTACTACTATTGGAGTTGTTAACGGCTTTCCAGCTTCTTTAATTTGCTCCATATCAAACTCAATTAGTAATTGACCTGGCTTTACATAATCACCTTGAGACACATGAGCGGTGAAAAACTTACCTTCTAATTGAACCGTATCCATACCGATGTGAATTAAAAGATCGGCACCTGAATCTGTTGTAATACCAATTGCATGCTTTGTAGGGAAAAGTGCAGAAACTGTTCCTGCTACTGGAGCAACTAATTTCCCTTCACTTGGCTCAATCGCTACACCAAAACCTAATGCACCAGATGAAAATGCTGCGTCTTTTACGTCTGATAATGCTACTACTTCCCCATTTAATGGACTTACTACATCTTCATTTTGAACCTTTGTTGCTGCTACTTCGTTAATTGCTGAAGTCGTTTCAGTTGTAGCTTTTTGTTCTTTGTTAATTCCACCGAATAATAGAGTTAGAACGAAACCTGCGATGAAACCTACTACGATAGAGATGATTGCACCATAGAAACCGAAATCGATTCCTTCAGGGCTAATATATGATGGAATTCCGAAAATCCCAAGACCACCAATAATGTAACCCGTTACATTTGTAGCACCTGCAATAGCTCCACCAATACCTGCAGCGATACAGCTCATGATAAAAGCTTTCTTTAAAGGAAGTGTAATACCGTAAATAGCCGGTTCAGTTACACCAAAAATACCTGAAATAAAAGCTGGAATACTTAAAGATTTTAATTTTTGGTTCTTTGTTTTTAATAAGATTGCTAGAACTGCACCCGTTTGAGCAAAAGATGCTGCAAATACAGTTGCAAGGATTGTGTCATAACCTAGTGTTGCAAGGTTGTTGAATGCGATTGGTACTAGTCCCCAGTGAAGACCGAAGATAACGAATACTTGCCAGAAACCACCTAATAAAAGACCTGCAATCAATGGACTTACGTTATACACCGCTAAAGTTCCTTGACCAAGAAGGTTTCCTGCCCATGTTGCTACCGGACCAATAACAATAAATGTAAGTGGTACAACAATTAATAATGTTAACATTGGTACAACGAATGCTTTAATTACATCTGGAATAACTGTCTTTAACCATTTTTCCACTTTAGCTGCAAAGAATGCTGAGATAATAATCGGAATAACAGATGAAGAATAAGACATTAAAATAACTGGAATACCTAAGAATGTAACATAAATTGGTGATTCAAACATGGTTCCTGCAAATAACGTATAAAGAGACTCACCTGCTGTTAGTGTTGATAAAGTTGGATACACTAACGCTGCCCCGATCGCCATCCCTACGAATGGGTTACCACCAAATTTCTTGATTGCTGTATAACCTAAGAAGATTGGTAGGAAGTAAAACAATGCGTCACCTGTTGCGTTTAAAATTTGGTACGTACCTGATGTACTATCTAACAAACCCAATGCGACAAATAATGCGTTAAATCCTTTGATCATCCCTGTTGCTGCTAATACTCCAAGAACAGGAGTGAAGATGCTTGAAATCATATCAATAAAGCGACTTAATAGAGATCCTTTTGGACCTTCCTCTTCTTCAACAGGCGTTTGACCTTGGAATCCACCAACAGTAGTTACTGCTTTGTACACATCTGGTACATGGTTTCCGATTACTACTTGATATTGTCCACCGCTTTTCATAACCGTAACAACATCATCCATATTTTTTAACACTTCTGTGTTTGCTTTGCTTTCATCCTTTAACTTAAATCGTAGACGGGTAATACAGTGGACTACACTGGAAACGTTTTCTTTTCCGCCCACATTGGCAATAATATCTTTTGCTAATTGCTCGTATTTCATTTTTAACCCTTCCTTCTTTTATATGATATTTATTTATTTTTCCAAATAAAAAACCTGAGCCAATTAGGAACACACACTGCTAGCGATAGCGTGTTCTAATCAGTTCAGGTTATGCCCACTTAAGGTAACATTCCTTCAAGGAATTTATTAAGTTTTATTTGATACGTGTAATTTATCACGGGAATTTGGTAGGTGTCAACGCTTTCTTTTAAAAAAATTGATAATTTTATAGATTGCTGGTTTGTTTCTTATATATATATAAATGCAAAAATAATTCTAGATCTACTCTACCTAGAATGGAAATGTCATTTTAAAAAAACGTTTACAAAATTCTTGCTTCGACAAAATATTCATGTTATAGTTAACGCAATTAAACAAACAACCTTTTTAGGATTGTTACTGGTTATGCAGGCAAAACCTAAATCACGTAAACTATGAGACTAGTATGTTTTCTCTACGTGATTTAGGTTTTTTTATTTTTATCTGCTTGAAAGCGTAACCTAAAAACATAAATGGAGGTAATTCCAGATGACAAAAACATACCAATTTCCAGAAGGATTTTTATGGGGCGGTGCAACAGCTGCCAACCAATTAGAAGGCGCGTATCTTGAAGGTGGCAAGGGAATGAACCTTGCTGATGTAATGCCTGGTGGAAAAATCCGTTTTCAATTAATCACGACTCCTGGCTTTAACTTTGAGATCGACAAGGAAAAATATACGTATCCGAACCATGACGGTATCGACTTCTATCACCGTTATGCTGAAGATATTGCACTATTTGCTGAAATGGGCTTTAAAACATTCCGTCTATCGATTGCTTGGTCACGTATTTTCCCTAATGGGGACGAGCTAGAGCCAAACGAAGAAGGTCTTGCATTCTATGACCGCGTATTCGATGAGTGCTTAAAGCATGGAATTGAACCACTTGTAACAATATCTCACTATGAAATGCCTTTATATTTAATTAAAGAGTACGGTGGTTGGAGAAACCGTGAAGTGATTGGATTCTTCGAGCGTTATGCAAAGACTTTATTTAATCGCTATAAAAACAAGGTAAAATACTGGTTAACATTCAATGAAATTAACGGAGCAACACATATGCCAATCTTTGGACTTGGGTTCTCTCCAGCTACTGAAGATGTTCGCCTGCAGGAAAGCTTCCAAGGCTTACACCACCAATTTGTAGCAAGCAGCTTAGCTACAAAGGCTTGTCATGAAATTAATCCAGATGCTCAAATCGGCTGTATGTTAATTTATGCTCCTGTTTACGCATATGATTGTAATCCGGTTAATGTATTACATGCGATGAAGGAAGAACAGATCTTTAACTATATTTGTGGAGACGTACAAGTACGTGGGGAGTATCCTGCCTTCACAAAACGCTATTTTAAAGAAAATGGCATCGAGCTTGAAATGCAGCAAGGTGATTTAGAAATTATCAAGCAATACCCAGTTGATTTCATTTCTTTCAGCTACTACATGTCTCGTACAGAAAAGAAAGAATTAACTGAGGAAGAAAAGGCAAACGGAAATATCTTCAATGGTGTGAAAAATCCATTCTTAAAAGCTAGTGACTGGGGCTGGGAAATCGACCCGACTGGTCTAAGAATTGCTTTAAATCAATTATACGATCGTTATCGTGTACCTTTATTTATCGTTGAAAACGGACTTGGTGCATACGATAAGGTTGAGGAAGATGGAAGCATCAATGACGACTATCGTATCAATTACCTTCGCGAGCATATTGAAGCGATGGGTGAAGCAATCGAAGATGGTGTAGACTTAATGGGTTACACTCCTTGGGGCTGTATCGACCTTGTAAGTGCTTCAACTGGTGAATTATCAAAGCGTTACGGCTTCATCTATGTAGACAAGCACGACGACGGAAGCGGTACACTTGAGCGTAGTAGTAAGAAGTCATTCTACTGGTATAAGAATGTTATTGCTACGAACGGGCAAGAGCTATAATAAATAGGAAGCATTGGTCCATTTGGTGGGCCAATGCTTTTTTTGTTGGGGTCGAAAGGTTTTTATGGCTGGCTACTTTGCCAATTGTTGTGGGGAATGAAGGACGGTTCTTCTGAAATCTCCACAGTATGTCCTTCATAAGCTCGATGAAAGACGTTTCCTCGGGCTTCTCCCCTGGTTTTATCCTTCATAGGCCCAATGAAAGACGTTTCCTCGTAAATCTCCCCTGGTTTCATCCTTCATAAGCCCAATGAAAGACGTTTCCTCGTAAATCTCCCCTGGTTTTATCCTTCATAAGCCCAATGAAAGACGTTTCCTCGTAAATCTCCCCTGGTTTCATCCTTCATTAACCCTATGAAAGACGTTTCCTCGGGCTTCTCCCCTGGTTTTATCCTTCATTAACCCTATGAAAGACGTTTCCTCGGGCTTCTCCCCTGGTTTTATCCTTCATAAGCCCAATGAAAGACGTTTCCTCGTAAATCTCCCTTGGTTTTATCCTTCATTAACCCTATGAAAGACGTTTCCACCGAATTCATCTCTAATTTTGCTCTTCATAAGCTTTATGTAAACTGCGCTAGCACCAACACCAACGGTCCAACAATAAAGCAATAATAAGCGAAGTACTTCAAATTCCCTCGCTCCATAATTCCCATAAACCACTTAAGCGAGAAGTAAGATAATAATAGAGACATCACAAACGCCACGATATAAGGTATAAGCATGTCTCCCAATTGCATGTCTCCTACTTTTAACACAATCGCCCCTAAGCTAACGGGAATATATAGCAGGAATGAGAATCGTAAGGCGGTTTCTCTTTTCATTCCTATTCCCATCGCAGCCACGATTGTTGCACCTGAGCGGCTTATTCCAGGAATTAATGCAACTGCTTGAGCACAACCAACAATAAGGGCATCCTTAACCGTTAACCCTCTGTCTCCTTTTGTTCCCTTAAGATTTCTAATAAGCCATAGTGCTATCCCTGTTACGAGTAAAGCTCCACCAATTGGAGCTATTCCTCTGAAATAACTAGAGATCGTATCTTCTAATAGAATCCCAATCACTCCAGCAGGTATCGTACCAATTATTAAATAAACGATAAAGAGAAAATCATTCTTATCATTTGGATCCTTTTTCACTATATATTGGCTACCATTTATAAGTAATCTGATGAGGTCCTCTCGATAAATGAGTAATACAGCCAAAAGGGATGCGAAATTCATTAATACTTCAAAGCTAAAATCTCCTTCAGCCACATCAATTCCTAAAAATTCCTGAACGAGCACCAAATGTCCGCTAGAGGAAATAGGAATAGGTTCTGTAAAACCTTGTAGTGCTCCTAAAAACGCATATTTTAATATGATTAATATTTCTTCCACCGACTCACTCCTTAACAAAAATTAAAAGAGGCTTGGAAAGGATCCAAGCCCACATTATTATACTATTAAGCTCTTTTAATTTCCAAATATTGAATATGGTGTCCATCCTTCTTCTGGACTTTAAACACATATCCTTCTGCTTCTAGCTCCGTACCCACCTGTGCTTCCATATCCTGAGTCATGAACCATCCACCAATGGTATCCACATCGGCATTTGATAAAGTGGTTTCCAACAGATGATTAACGTCCTCGACTAACAACTTAGAATCTACAATATAGTGGTTTTCGTTCACCTTACGAATATCAGGTAATTCATCCTCATCAAACTCATCACGAATTTCCCCAACAATTTCTTCTAGAATATCTTCAACAGTGACTAATCCAGAAGTTCCACCATACTCATCTATTAATATCGCAATATGTGTACGCTCCTTTTGCATTTTAACCAGTAAGTCATGAATTGGAACGGTCTCAATCACACGGATAATCGGGTTAATATGGGACTCAATCGTGAAACCAGTCTTTTTCTGTTCATCTGAAATATCAGCTGTCAACAACTCTTTTACATTAATGAAACCAACAATATTATCTTTGTCACCATTCACAACTGGGTATCTAGTATAATTTTCAGATTTAACAGTTGCAAGAATATCGGCATATGATTCATCTATAGAAATGGATACCATCTCTGTTCGAGGAACCATAATCTCTTTCGCTATTCTTTCGTCAAATTCAAATATATTGTTCATGTATTTTAGTTCGTTTTTGTTAATTTCTCCACTCTTATAACTTTCAGATAATAAAATCCTAAGTTCCTCTTCAGAGTGAGCTGCTTCGTGTTCGGAAGCAGGTTTCAGACCAAACGCTCCAACCAATAAACGAGCAGAACCGTTTAAGAACCAAATAAAGGGATACATGATACGGTAGAACCAAATGATGGGTACCGCGAACATCAATGTAACTGCTTCAGCTTTTTGAATAGCCACCGTCTTAGGTGCAAGCTCACCAACAACCACATGCAAGAATGTTACTAAAGCAAAGGCAATCCCGAATGACAAAATTCCAATCACTGATTCATTTAAATGAAAATGTTCAAATACTGGATGTAATATTTTTTCAACAGTCGGCTCACCTAACCACCCTAATCCTAACGCGGTAATTGTAATCCCTAATTGACAGGCTGATAAATATTCATCTAAATGGGTCACCACTCGTTTAGCCGATACAGCACCCTTTTTTCCTTCCGCAATCAATTGGTCAATTCTCGATACACGAACCTTTACAATAGCAAACTCTGTAGCTACGAAAAAAGCAGTTAAAGCAATTAATAAAGCAATTAAAAGTAAATTTATAGTTGTCAACGATCGGTCTTACAAAGTAAGACCTACACCTCCTAGTATAGTAAAACAAAAGTTTAATTAATCAATAACAATAGGGTCTGTATTAATGAAAGACTCTCATTGGATACATTCTTTTTTACATTCTTTAAATTCTTTTGATCCAAGTGAGCCAATACATCTGTGACCTCTTTTTCCAAACCTTGAATCTTCAGTCTCAGTTCAAGAACATCGATTTCTTCTGCATCTTTTTCTACGACTATTTCTTTTATTTCTTCTAGTGACATTCCGTTCTTTTTGCATTGTTCAATATAATGCAATCGTTCTATCGCCGACTTATCATAGTAGCGGTAGTTCGAAGTGGAACGCTCTACTTTTAATAGTCCTAGATTCGTATAATAATCGATGGTTCTCTTTGTAACATTTGCCATTTCCGCTAACTCACCAATTTTCAACTTCTCAGTCCCAAACGAACCCCTCCAAACCGTCACGTGATAGTTATGAAATGAATTATACAATGAGATGAAATTTATAACAACTAATACGGACGATATGGAATAAAGTTTCATAGAAAAACCCCCTACTTAGGGGGCGTATTGTCAAAACTTTTATATTAAAAAAGTTAATAATCCTTGATATAAAGGGGTTTAAATGCAAAAAACTTGCCACCCCCATAGTTTTAGGATAAAAGTGAGGTTACGACACCGAACACTTAATCCCTAAAAGCTAGGAAGTGACAAGTTTGTACCCTCAATTATTAACTTATTTAATGGAATTTATCAAGTATCAAGATCAGGTAATTCGAACATTACTTACCCTGCTTATTGGGAAGGGCATGTTTGAAAAGCCTGAAGAAACTCCTGTAAATAAACCTTACCGTAAACTTCAGGTGGATGATCTTCCGATCATCGAAGCGCTCCAGAAACATGATTATCGTATTCTTCTTACAGAATATCTGGAGAAGAACGGTAAGCATTTAAAACCTGTTCAAAGGCGTTCTAATGTAAAGACAGCGGTGTCTACATCAATGAGTTGCCCAAAGTGCGGTGCTCCATCGGATTATCTCTATGCCAATAATGGAGGCAAAGGACAGTATCAATGTAAGGTGTGTACTTGTGTTTTTAACGAAAAGAGCCGCTATTTGAAACTCATAAGCCCCAAAATGAACTTGGACAATAAGAGTAATATTTATTATACTGCTTAATGTACCAAGGAGGCTGACATCATGAAACGAATAAAACATTCTAAAGAATTTAAATTACAAGTCATCAAGGAAGCCCAAGACACAGGGAAGAATACCCTTGTAGCTCGCCGGTATGATCTGAATCCCAATATGGTTAGTCGCTGGGTTCGTGAATACAAAGATGGTAAATTTGGTGAAGTAGATGTGGCTGTGCTGCCAGATATAGACTCCAAAGAATTATCCAAAGAAAATGAAAAACTTAAAATGTTATTAGGTGAAAAAGACCTTGAAATAGCGATCCTGAGGGATCTTATAAAAAAGAAAAACCCTCACTTGCTGAAAAGCATGAAGTAGCTAACAAATGGATTCAAAAAGGCTACTCGATTTCAAAGGTGCTTAAAATCATAGGTATTCCTCGATCCACATACTATTATCAAAAGAATTATCGTGTTGAGGAGAAAAAAGTAAGTGAGGGACGTCCAGCACCAGGTTATTCGATCCAAGAGGACGGTCAAAAGATATCAGACGAACAGATTAAAGAATTTCTACTAGAAGAGATTGCCGGTGATTGCTATAACTATGGTTATCGCAAACTCACTAAGGTCTTAAGGCGAAAATACAAACTTAAAATTAACAAGAAAAAAGTATACCGGATTTGTAAAGAATTGGGCATCTTACGCCCACAGCGCCAAAAGAAAGTCTCATACCCTAGGAAACTAGCAAGAAATCGCATTATTACAAGATCTAATCAGCTATGGGAAGCTGACATTAAATATGGCTTTATCGAAGGTGAGGATCGCTTTTTCTTTGTCATGTCCATCATCGATGTTTATGACAGGGGCATCATTACCTATCATATGGGATTAAGCTGCACTGGAGATGATGTCAAACAGACACTGAAAAGGGCATTATTAAAACGCCAACAATATGATGAATTGGAAAAACCTGTAATCCGAACAGACAATGGACCGCAGTTTATTTCCCATACTTTTGAAAAGTTTTGTGAAGATTCCAAAATTGAGCACGAAAGAATTCCACCAAGAACACCAAATATGAATGCTCATATTGAGTCTTTCCATCGCATTTTTGAGGACGATTGCCTATCCAGATGGCAGTTTGAAACCTACACAGAAGCATATCAAGAAGTCATGAATTTTATGGAGTTCTACAACGAGAGACGTATGCATTCTAGTATACTAGATTTGTCACCAAAGGAATTCTATCAAAAACAAGATTCATTGGTGATCAAGGAGGTTCGGGTGTAATGGATGTATTCATTCAAAGCATCAGCTTGATTTGGAGTGGCGGGCATGATAGCCTCGTTCGGCGATGCCAATGTTGTAAAACAGCTGGCTTCTTGGCAGGAGAATCATGCCCGCAGAGGCTCCATGTCAAGCAACATGGCCTTTTTGAAGAATAATGAAAGAAATCTATAAAATAAAAAACTGAGGAAATGAAAGAATAAGAGAGTTATTGTCCAAAATTCGGGGGTTAATCCGGAAAGAGGCTATTTTGAAGTGTCCTCATTGTTCTAAAACACTTGAGAAAGTCAAGGCGCGAAAAGACTTTGACGTGTATAAGTGCAAGAATAATGACTGTTCCTATTACCAAAGAAAACTGAATGGTATGTCTTCAAAAGAGAAGAAACAGTTTAAAAAGGACCCTCAAGCCTTTAAGATTAGATACATTTACCGACAGTTTCGAATTGATTTTCAGCCATTGTCTAAGTCTACTCCACAGAAGCCAAAGGTAGATTTATCAAGGTTATATGTTTCGCCACATACATTAGGGCTCATTTTAACCTACCATGTTAACTATGGCCTTTCGGCCCGTAAAACAGCAGCACTGATGAAAGATGTTCACGGGGTATCTATATCGCATCAAAGCATTTTAAATTACGAGAATGCAGTAGCCCTTACACTTAAGCCTTACGTAGATTACTACCCGTATGAACTTTCTGACCAGTTCTGCGGGGACGAAACCTATATCAGGGTGAACGGCCGTTGGCATTACTTGTTTTTCTTCTTTGATGCGGTGAAAAAGATTATTCTCTCTTACCCAGTGTCACCAAATCGGGATACAGCTACGGCGATCCGTGCGATTGATGATGTCTTAGTGAAGATGAAGGATATTCCTAAAGACCTTACGTTTGTGGTGGACGGCAATCCGATTTATCTTTTAGCTCAACACTTTTTTGCCCAACACGATATTCAGTTCGATATTAAGCAGGTTATCGGGCTTACCAATGAAGATCCTGTATCAACGGAGTATCGACCACTAAAGCAAGTAATTGAAAGACTCAATCGCACATTTAAGGGTAATTATCGCTCAACACACGGGTTCGGATCTGAACACGGCTCTGTTTCTTTCGTCACATTGTTTGTGGCTTACTTTAACTTTTTAAGGCCTCACTCTGCATTAGAAGGTAAGGTGCCCGTGCTTAATCCGGAGTTATCACAGCTCCCGAATATGCCAGCACGATGGTCTAAACTTATTGGTTTAGCACAAGAATGGATCATTGAGCAATCAGCCTAACTTTTTTGTTTAGCAGAGCCCTTGAGTAAATCAGCAATCGGCGAAGCGAACTCTTGACAAACCGAACTTGCCAATGGTTTAAAATGGAAAAAACCAAGGGCTATTTGGCATGCCTTCTTTTTGTCCCCTTCGCCCTTGATAAGGGAATCTCAAACCATTGGCGTGTTTGTCAAGAGCGATTGCGGGTACTTCCAATACAAAAAAGAGAGAAAAACAAACCCTCAGGTTACTTTTTCATAGAAGTTTTGACACTACCTTAGGGGGCAAATACTTATGATTGTGCAACCGAAACCTTTCGTGCACTTGCTATCGCCTTTTTCTTTTTCATCTTTCATTCTCCTTTTCTTCGTTCTTACTATACTGTACTTGGAAACAGTGAAAATTTAATGACGAAAACAAAGTGCGTAACTTAAGAAAAAAGCGTAACCACCAAAATAGTGATTACGCCTAAAGAAAATTATAAGATTTGTGCATTCATGCTTCCTTTAAAATGTCCTAACGCCCAATCATGTCCGGCTTGATTAAAGCTAGCTACTGCCTTTTCATGTATGACAATTTTAAACCCTTTGTTATAGGCATCCACAGCTGTATGTAGCACGCAAATATCGGTGCAAACACCGACTAAGTGGACCTCAGTAATGCCTCTCTCTCTTAGCTTGATCTCTAAATCCGTCCCAGCGAACGCACTGTAGCGAGTTTTATCCATCCAATACACCTGTTCCTTCTCAAGGTTTTGAAGATACAGCGTGTTTAACTTCCCATACAAATGCCTGCCCTCTGTCCCTTCCATATTATGAGGAGGATACAGCTCCGATTCCGGATGATAATGATCTCCCTCTTTATGCAGGTCAATCGCGAACACCACATACTCACCATTGCTTATAAATTCTTCTGTAATCTTGATGATTTCTCCTTCGATAGCTATTCCAGGCTCCCCACATGGCAAAGCACCCACAACAAAATCATTCGTATAATCGATATTGATCAAAGCTCTCTTTGTCATCGTTACACTCCTCAAGAATATTTCATACCTTCATTGTAATGTTATTCCTCTAGCTTTGAAAGTTTAAACCCGGTGATTCCAAATATCATGGTAATAATCGGACTCAACAAACAGAAAAATGTAAAAGGAAGATAAGATAAGGTCTCTACTCCTAATACTCCCGTTAAAAAGACTCCACATACACTCCATGGAACCAGTGGATTGACTACCGTCCCTGCATCTTCTAAAATTCTGGAAAGATTTTTCCCATGTAAGCCCATCTTTTTGTACCTTTCTTTAAAGGAACTTCCTGTTAAAAGGATAGAAAGGTATTGTTCTCCAACTAAGAAATTAATGGTAATGGCTGTTCCTGCCGTCCACACCACAAGACTCCAAACTTTATTCAACATTCCACTAATTCCTTCAAGCAGAGCTGGAAGAATTCCAAGCTTAAAAAATAATCCACCCATGGCTAACGCTAAAAGAATAAGTGAAACAGAAAACATCATGCTTTCCATTCCGCCTCTTGAAAGCATCGAATCAATTTCCTTCACTCCTGTATCGGAAGAATAACCAGTAAATAGGGTGTTCATTAGCCCCTGAAGATGGACTTCCTTTTGTACAAATATCGTAACGAAAAGAGAAGTCGCAATTCCTGAAGCCAAGGTAATAATCGCTGGGACTTTTTTAATCGCTAACAATGCTAACACAATAAATGGGAATAAGGAGTACCAATGAACTAGATCATGGTCTTTCAAGCTTGCTTTTAAAAGTTCTAAATACGCAAAGTTCGCAGCAGATTCAGCTGGTGATAATAAAACAAATAATAGAAAGGATAAGACAAACGCCGGGACCGTTGTCCAAGCCATATTTCTGATGTGATCAAACAAATCTACGTGAACAGTTGAAGAAGCCAATATCGTTGTATCTGATAGAGGTGACATTTTATCTCCAAAAAAGGCACCAGAAATCACAGCCCCTGCTGTTATCGCATCTGATAACCCAAGCGCAGTGGAAACACTCATAAAGGCAACACCGATGGTCGCTGCAGTCGTTAACGAACTACCAATACTCATGCCAATAATAGCGGTCACGGCAAACGCAATCGCATAGAACCATTTCTCACTAACGACTTCAAGCGCCAAGTAGATAAATGTAGGAATCGTTCCACTTTCCATCCAACTACTAATCAACATCCCGATAAAAAGAAAAATAAATACGGCTCCAGCTCCAGATTTAGCTCCATTAATGATGGCCTCTTCCAATTCAATAACGGAAACTTTCTTGTATATACCGTAAAGAAACAGTCCCATAATGGCTAAAACAATGGGAATATGAGGAACGGCACCAGCAAATATAAGAGAATAACTAATTCCCCCAATAACTATCATCGAGATAATAAAAGCTTCCATTGGTTTAATTGTTAGTACGCTGTCTTGATTCATGATGTTTTCCTCCAATAAGGGTTTTGTGCAAAAGAAAAAAGCCCTCAACGTCAATAGGGACAAAGGAGCTCCGCGTTACTACCCTAATTCATATAAGAATAGCGGACTTTCTAGATTATGAAGTTCACTATTTTACTTAAACGCTTTTTAGCATTAAAGTATGTTACTAATATAATAATTTACTAGGTTTCTGTCAAGAGAAAAACAAAAAGCAGTGAGTCCTAAGAAGATCTCACTGCTTTTTCCCATTAAACCTCTAATCGAATTCGATTTCCTGAAGGATCTGCTGTAATAAATGCACCCTTCTCCTCTGTAACTGTTACGCCTATTCCTTGTAACTGAGAGATGATTTGCTCTCTCTTTTCTTCACTAGGAAACACCATCGTATAAGATTCCATGCCAACACTGTTTTCAGCAGCTGGTGGGGCACCGACACCATTCCAGGTGTTCAATCCAATATGGTGATGGTATTTGCCAGTAGAAATAAATAAGGCCTGACCTCCGTATCGAGTTACAACTTCAAATCCAAGTCCTTTTGTATAAAACTCCTCTGTTTTCTGTAACTCTGATACATGAAGATGAATATGCCCCATAATCGTACCAGCTGGCATCCCCGTCCACGCTTCCCCGCCTCCCTCAGCAAGAAGACTTTCCGCATCTAACGCAACCGTGGCCATTTCCACTTCTCCATTATTCCAACTCCAATCAGAAGCTGGTCTGTCCGCATACACTTCAATTCCATTCCCATCTGGGTCTGCTAAATAGATGGCTTCACTGACCAAATGGTCGGATGCGCCTTGTAATGGATAACGCACCTGGAGAAAATGTTTTAATAATCTTCCTAGATCTGCACGAGTTGGTAAAAGTAAAGCGAAGTGATAAAGTCCAGTTGTTCTACCCTGCTTCGACACGACCTCATCCGGCTGTTGAATAGCAACAAGAACGGTTTTCCCATCAGCTGTTAGATCGGCCGTAGTGCTTGTTTGGTGTAACACCTGTAGTCGGAGGACTTCTTGGTAAAAAGTAAGCGAACGTTCTAAGTTTGCTACTTTTAGGTTTACTTGGCTAACAAATGTATTTGGTTCACGATGAAATCCCATTTGTGATCTCTCCTTTAGTATATTGCTTCATTTATACTTATCATTTACTATTTATCTTTTTAAAACCATAGTTAGTAACTTACTTTATGTAAGTAATTATATTTTCATAACAAACAAACGTCAAGTAAGTATTTTATAAAAAATAATTTAATTATGAAAAAAAGGGGTTATAATAGAAGGAAGGAGTGATTGTCATGGATAAATCTATTTGTCCTAGATTTGAAAAAGCGATGAGTATTTTAAGCCAAAGATGGACCGGCTTAATTATTTACCAGTTACTAGGTGGCCCACAGCGTTTTTGCAGCCTAGAATCATCCATTGGTGTCAGTGGTCGTGTGCTTTCAGAGAGGTTAAAGGATTTGGAGAATGAAGGCATTGTGAAGCGCGAAGTATTCCCAGAAACTCCTGTTCGAATTGAATATTCACTAACTGATAAGGGAGTAGCCTTGGAGCCTCTTATGAGAGATATAGAAAAATGGTCACAAGCTTGGCTAGAAGTATAATAAAAGGTTGCAATCCTAAGATTGCAACCTTTTTTCATTAGTTCAGTACGGTTTTACTGTCTTTGCCTTTGTTTGTTAACTTACGTAAATATGGTAATGCATAACGATCTAGACCGAATAAACCAGCATTCGCACCGGCAGTAATGATTAAGAGCCCATTAAAATATCTGTAGGATTATGAGAAACTGTCCCTGCCAATAAGAATGAAAAGTTCATTACTATTCCGAAGAAAGAAGCAGCTGTTGTTAGGCAGCCTAAAATTAAACCTAAGCCTACTAGAAATTCGCCCCAAGGAACCATAAAGTTAAACAGCTCCACATTCGGTAAAGCGACACTTTCTAGGAATGACGTATACGCACCATACACAGCACTTCCATCTGGACCTGCGACCGGATTTTTAATGGCATTCCCAATAAAACCACTTGCATCAAATGCCCCTCCGCTAATTTTCCCCCAACCTGCTGTTAAAAAGCCGTATCCTAAATACAGTCGAATAACTGTAACAATCCCTGCTGCAATGTTGTTATTTCTCCACCATTTGTTTATCATATGAATCTTCCTTTCAGTAATAAAAAGTATTATTTCTATGCCCTAAGATTAACATTCTCAATTTCAAATATCATTACTTCAAGGGATTGTTCAATTTTTCGCTACAAAGTTATGACTTATTTGTGAACTAATTCACATAGATTATAATAAAAATACACCAAGATTGGTGTATTTAAACTTTATTTCCCTGTTTCAGCAAATGTTTTAATTCGATCGCCAATTTCATCACGAACACGTTGGAAGAATGCCCATTTTTCCTCGTCTGTTCCTTCTGCTTTCGCCGGATCATCAAAGCCCCAATGCTCACGCTTCACATGTGGAGGAGTCACAGGGCAATGGTCTGCTGCGTGTCCACATAGAGTGACTACTAAGTCGGCATTGTTTAAGATTTCAGGGTCAATCGTGTCAGATGTTTGATTGGAAATATCGATACCTGCTTCCTTCATTGCTTTCACTGCATTCGGGTTCAAACCGTGTGCTTCCAGTCCAGCACTTTTTACATCCCACTCTTCTCCTAAGTGCTTTTTCGCCCAACCTTCCGCCATCTGGCTTCTGCAAGAATTTCCTGTACATAAAAAGTAAATTGTTTTTTTCGTCATGTTTTTCTTCTCCTTTTAATGAAGTAATAGTAACCAAATATAAAGCCCAACCAACGTAATGAATAGTGTTGGGATGGTTAGAATAATACCTGTTTTAAAATAAGTCCCCCATGAAATTTTGACTCCCTTTTGTGATAAAACATGGAGCCATAATAGAGTCGCAAGGGACCCAATCGGAGTAATCTTGGGTCCAAGATCCGAACCAATGACATTTGCATAGATGAGCGCTTCTCGAATGACTCCCGATGTATTGGTATCAGCAATCGCTAACGCATCAATCATAACGGTCGGCATATTGTTCATGACAGAGGATAAAATCGCCGCAATAAAGCCCATCCCAATAGTGGCTGCGAACAATCCTTGATCAGCTGTTACCTGAATCAGGTCTGCTAATACATTAGTTAAGCCTACATTTCGCAAACCGTAAACAACCACATACATTCCAATTGAGAAAAAGACAATCGCCCATGGTGCCCCTTTTACAACGGTGCGCGTATTGACAGCCGGACTTCTTCTTGCCAAAAGGAGGAAGAAGATCGCGACCATTCCAGCAATAATTGAAACAGGAATTCCTGTAAACTCACTCGCAAAATATCCAATAAGAAGAATTGCTAACACGAGCCAAGAGAGACGAAACATTTTCTGATCTCGTATCGCATCTACCGGTTTTTTCAGCTGTGTAAGATCATAGGATTTAGGAATACTTTTTCGAAAATAAAGATAAAGAACCAGAATGCTCGCTGCTAACGAAAAGAAATTTGGCACAATCATCCTTGAGGCGAATTCAGCAAAGCCGATGCCAAAAAAGTCAGCAGAAACAATATTCACCAGGTTACTAACGACAAGTGGTAACGAGGTGGTGTCCGCGATAAATCCACTTGCGATAATAAAGGGAAACACCATACCCTCGTTGAATTGTAAGTTTCGAACCATCGCCAGGACGATTGGTGTGAGAATTAATGCAGCTCCATCATTAGCAAAGAATGCTGCAACGATTGCTCCTAAAATGGAAACATACACAAACATGCGAACACCGTTTCCTTTTGCAGCCCGAGCCATATGAAGGGCCGACCACTCAAAGAAACCAATTTCATCTAGAATTAAAGAAATAATAATAATGGCGATAAATGCTAAGGTCGCATTCCAAACGATGCCCGTTACATCAAGAACATCCTGAAAATCGACTACTCCAACAAGCAGTGCCACGATTGCCCCACCACAAGCGGACCACCCAATCGACAACCCCTTCGGCTGCCAAATAACTAAAACCAGTGTCAGCAAAAAAATCACTGATGCTAAAACAATTGATGTCACAAATGAACCTCCTTATTCACAACAAGAAATACGTAACCCTTGTTTTTCTAACTCATCCAACCGGTAGCCTTGATCAGGTAATGATTTAAGAACATCCTGCAAGAATAGGTAGTACTCACTTTCCTTATTTAAGGAATAAATAATCCACTGTCCCCTTCTTGATTCCTTAACAATGCCCTTATCCTTAAGCTTTCTTACATGCTGGCTGATCGCTGGCTGACTGGTTTTAAAAATCTCAACAAACTCACACACACAGCAGTCATGTGAATCTAATATTTTCACGATCGTTAATCGTGTTTTGTCTCCTAGAAGCTTTAAGATATGAGCGAACTCTTCAATCTCAATGACAGATTCTTGTTGCATGAAAACACCTCCTAATTGGCCATTAGAATACGTTTATCTTTCCCAAATGTTTGATGCAAATAAGCATATAATCGATTACTTATATAATAATACACTTATATACATAGCTCAATCCGTTTTTTGTAAAGCTTTTGTAAAATCGATAAAACAAAATCAATTTTTTTGATTTAACAGTTGCCAAAACTTACCACTGGAAGTATAATACAGTATATCAAGTATTTTTGATTAAAGGAGAACGAAAAGTGAAACAGTTCATTCCCTTAACGGACGTAACTCGTACAACTAATGAAGAGATCAATCTGCAAAAAAAGCTTGAAACATACGAAGCCAAATTCAAAGCCCTTGCAGATCAAAAACGCCTATACATCTTACACCTTTTGGTTCAACAAAACTCGAGCTGTGTTTGTGATTTGAGTGAGTTGATTGACATGCCTCAATCCAAGCTTTCGTATCACTTAAAAATTTTGCTTGATGCGGGTTTAATCACAAAAGAAACAAAAGGTACGTGGAGCTATTACCAAGTAAACACCGAAGAAATCAATCACCTACTGTCCCCTGAGCTTTGCTGCCTATTTAGACCTAGCTGCAGTTAGGTTTTCTTTTAAAGGATTAGATCAATTTTTTTTGATTAATACATCAATATATTTTGATTAAAGGAGACGATCACATGTTTTATCAAGACTATCATGCCATCGCAAAGCTAAAGCAACAGGAAGTCGAAAGAAATGCTAGACACGCTTGGAAGTTTTTTGAGAGAGAAGAATCGAAAAAAATCTCGATCCCCGCTCCACGTAAAGATCCAAATTGCTGTGTTACACCGGCTAACGCTTAATTTGAAAGGAGGTGAATTCAAAATGAGCTTTTTGAAGAAACTAGTAAAAACAAATAATTCAGATTGCTGTGGTGTGGAAATCAAAGAAGTTAGTGAAAAAGATGAGAAGACTAGCGCTTGTTGTGGTGGAGCCGATCAGACTAAGTGTTGTTAATAGATTATAGTAGGAATGGCTCGAATGGGTATGTTCGTGCCATTCTTTTTTCGTTGTTTGTATTCGGACTTGCTCCTTCTTTTTTCTCATGCATCTGTCCGAATCACCACTGCATTTGGACTCTGTCCTCCTTTTTTCGGTGATTCCTGTCCAAATCACCACTGCATTTGGACTCGATCCTTCTTTTTTCGGTGATTCCTGTCCGAATCACCATTGCATTTGGACTCTGTCCTTCTTTTTTCGGCCACTACTGTCCGAATCATCACTGCATTCGGACTCTGTCCTTCTTTTTCGGCCACTACTGTCCGAATCATCACTGCATTCGGACTCGAGCCTCCTTTTTTGGCGACTACTGTCCGAATCATCACTGCATTCGGACTCTGTCCTTCTTTTTTCGGCCACTACTGTCCGAATCATCACTGCATTTGGACTCGAGCCTCCTTTTTGCGGTGACTCCTGTCCGAATCATCACTGCATTCGGACTCGAGCCTCCTTTTTGCGGTGATTGCTGTCCGAATCAACACGCATTCGGACTCTGTCCTTCTTTTTTCCAGCGACCCCTGCCCGAATCACCCTGCCATTCAGACTCGATCCTCCTTTTTCCAGCAACCCCTGTCCAAATCCCCCTCCCCCACCAACCCTTAACACCAAGTTAACACCGCCCTCAACTTATTAATTGACATTCGCTCAAATTCTAACTATATTTATATAGACCGATCTCTATAATTTCTAAAAGGATGACTTCATACGATGAAAATCAAAAAAGAACATACAAAAGAGATTATTTTACAAACTGCTTCTCGTTTGTTTCAACGTCAAGGATATAGTGCGACCGGGGTTAATCAAATTATCGAGGAGAGTGGTACGCCTAAAGGCTCTTTGTATTACCATTTTCCAAAAGGGAAAGAAGAAATTGCTTTAGAAGCGATTAACCTGATGAAGCAGCATGTTCTAAAGCAAACGGCAAAGGATCTCACTTCCACAGATAATCTGATTCAAGCCTTTCAACAACATGTGAACAATATTGCTGTATTTTTCGATTCACCTTGCAGCTTAGAGGGATTAAAAATTGGTCTACTTGCTGCGGAAACGGCGAATACGCATGAACCGCTTCGAGTTGCTTGTGAACAAACCTTCAAAGAATGGCAGGGTCTTTACGCAGAAAAGCTTGAGCAAAATGGCTACGAGACCACAAAGGCTCGAGAGCTTGCTGTTACCATCAATGCCTTGCTTGAGGGGGCAACAACCCTTTCATTAACTAGTAAAAACGGGGATACTTTGCGTTTAATCGCTAACCAAATTCCTACATTACTCAGCCATAAGAACTAGGAGGAAAAATGAATGAATATCGACGCTCAAATGAGTAAAACACAGGGGGAAGAAACGGGTGAATACAAAGTACTCCCTATTCTTGTCTCTTTCTTAATTGCTGGATTCATAGGCTTATTTAGTGAAACAGCCTTGAACATGGCACTTGGTAGTTTAATAGAAGACTTTTCCATTAAAGAAACAACGGTTCAATGGCTAACGACCGGTTACCTACTTACACTTGGAATTCTCGTTCCTGTATCTGGCCTTATATTACAGTGGTTTTCAACCCGACAATTGTTCATTGTTTCACTTGCCTTCTCGATTATCGGAACATTTATCGCAGCGATTGCCCCTTCCTTCGCCGTCTTAATGTTAGCACGTGTGGTGCAAGCAATGGGGACAGCGGTCATGTTGCCACTGATGTTCAATACGATTTTATTAATCGTTCCACCGTATAAACGTGGAAAAATCATGGGACTCATGGGACTTGTCATCATGTTTGCGCCTGCTGTTGGACCAACATTATCTGGTCTTATCTTAAAAAATCTTACCTGGCACTGGATCTTCTGGATTTGCCTTCCATTATTAATCCTTGCTTTAGTTTTTGGATACTTCTATATGCAAAATGTATCCACACCAACGAAGCCAAAGATTGATGTGTTATCGATTGTCTTATCAACGATTGGATTTGGCGGAGTGGTGTACGGATTTAGTTCTGCAGGTGAAGGCGGCGGCTGGGGAGATCCAACCGTGATTACGGCTATTTCGGTTGGTTTGATCGGACTTGTTTTATTCTGTATCCGCCAAACAAAAATGAAACAGCCGATGCTTAATCTTCGTGCGTTTAAATACCCCATGTTTGTGGTTGGATTATTATTAGTTCTCATTTGTATGATGGTGATTTTATCGTCCATGATTCTATTGCCACTGTATTTACAAACATCTCTTGCGTTAAGCACATTTGCAGCCGGACTTCTTCTTTTACCTGGTGGAATTGTGAACGGATTATTATCGCCAGTTATGGGTAGTTTATTTGATAAATTTGGACCAAAGTGGTTAGTGATCCCTGGTCTTGTGATTGTCACTGGCTCTTTATTCGGTTTCTCAACGATCGATTTAGAAACGTCTTCAGCATTCCTTATTGCGATGCATATCTTGATGATGGTTGGCGTTTCCATGATTATGATGCCTGCTCAAACCAATGGATTAAACCAGTTGCCACGTGAACTGTATCCAGATGGAACGGCCATTATGAACACCTTACAGCAGGTAGCTGGTGCGATTGGTACAGCCATTGCGATTTCGATTTTATCCTCTGGCGTGGAAGATTATATGAAGAACGTGACAGATGCAACGAATCCACTCAATCCCTTACTAGCCTTCACTTCAGGGGTACAGGATGCCTTTATTTTTGCCATTGTCATTGCTGTAGTTGGGGTATTCGTTAGTATCTTTATTAAAAGAGTTCATGTAGAGCATCAAGCTTCATAAACAGAAACAGAGCTAATTTTCCCATTAGCTCTGTTTTTTCTTTACGCACTTTTATTCGTTGTCTTTAGGACCATGTCAAAACTGCCGTATTTCTCTTGAACGGCTAAAAGGGCCATTCCACCGATAATACTTGGAACAGCAAAGGCCATAAATGCCTGCTGTGGTTCTAAATTGGTCGTTAGCAACAAACCAATGATCAGAGGAGCTAAAATCGCTCCGATTCTTCCAATCCCTACGGTTACACTTAGACCTGTCGTTCGAATTTCTTGAGGGTAAAATTCAGAAATATAAGGATTTACTAGATTCTGTGTTCCTCCTGTGCAAGCACCACCTAGGGCTATTAATACATATAACAGATACGTATTTGATGTGACACTGAGAGAAGCAAAACAGATCGCCCCTATTAAAAACATAAATAACAGAACTTTTCGGTGCCCGACTCGATCCACTAAATATCCACCTAGTAAAGAACCACCAATTTGCCCGACTCCTAACACAAGGCTGAAGGATAAGCTGGACGTAATTCCGTATCCAGATCCTTGCATGATTTTTGGAAGCCAGGTGTTTAATCCATAAATCATAAGGAGACAGCTAAATACCATCGTCCAAAAAGCCAATGTACTAACCACACGATTGTCGGTGAATAATTTTTTCGCTGGTAAGCCTTTTGCCCGTTCTTTTACAGCCACATATTCAAAATCGTCTGTTGCTTCATATTTCCCTTTTGGATCTACTTTGTTTAAAATGTCTGCGATTTCTTTCCCTCGGTTACGGACGATCAAATAGGAAAGCGATTCAGGGAATTGCTTTAGAAAGATTGGAAGAGTGAATAATGGGATAATCCCCAGCCAATATAAGAATCTCCAACCAAGACTTTCCATCACATACATTCCTATCAATGAGGCCAATATCGCACCGATTGAATAACCGCAATACATCGTCGCTACAATCATCGCTCTCTTTTTCTTAGGTGAATATTCGGTCATTACAGAAATGACTGCTGGCATTAATCCCCCCATCCCCAGTGCCGCGATAAACCGCATAATCGTGAAGGTAAGAGAATTGGGTGCTAAGCCCGCCAGCAAGGAGAAAACACTGAATAATAGCATACAAAGTGCTAGTATCTTTTTCCGACCGATAATATCGGAAAGCGATCCAAGGATAAATGATCCAAGCATCATTCCGACTAACGTGTAGCTGCCAATCGCTCCCGCCTCTACAAGGGTTAAATCGTAATCATTCATCATCGAAGGCAAACCGATCCCATATAAAGCAATATCAAATCCATCAAAGGCAATGGCATAAAAACACCATAGAAACACTAGTAAATGAAATCGATTGAACTTACTTTCAGCAACGACTTGAGAAGCCTGAACTATGCGCATGTTATCCCCCTCATCTCGTGTTTATTTCCAAACTTCCTTAGAGATGTCAACAACATGCTGAAGCTTTGCCCATTGTTGCTCCTCAGTCAAAAGATTTCCTTCTTCCGTTGACGCAAACCCGCATTGAGGACTTAAACATAATTGGTCCAACGGTACAAACTGGGATGCCTCTTCAATTCGTTTTTTAATAACATCCTTGTTTTCTAGTTCTCCAAACTTGGAAGTAACCAAACCTAAAACGATTTGCAGATCTGGTCTAGTAACAAAACGAAGGGGTTCAAACCCGCCTGAACGATCGTTATCATATTCTAAAAAGAAACCGTCGATATTTAAGTGACCAAATAATTGTTCAGCAACCGGCTCATATCCACCAGAAGAAATCCATGTGGAGCGGAAATTTCCGCGACAAATATGCATTGTAATTTTTAAGTCTGCCGGACGATCAGCTACAGCTTGGTTTAGCGTTTGTAAATACATTTTAATTAAGTAATCAGGGTTTAATCCTTTGGCTTTAAGCTGTTCCTTTTGTTCCTCCGAACATAAATAAGCCCATGAGGTATCATCTAGTTGTAAATAACGACAGCCGGCATCATAGAAAGCTAAAATCGCCTTTTTATAAGTGGCAGCTAAATCAGCAAAAAACTCCTCTTCGTCTGGATAAACTGATCCATCCACTTCTCCACGGAAATGAAGCATACTTGGACTTGGAATCGTATACTTGGCTGTATGATCACCAGCTACTCCATGAAGATATTGATAGTCTTGTAGCATTGGATGATTTCCAAAGTCTAGTTTACTAGTCACTTTAATGGCACGAGATTTTGTTTGTTTTTGGTGAAATTGAATTCCGTTTCCTGACCAAAAGCCTTCCACGCCAACCAAATTTTCTAAGAAGTCAAAATGCCACCAAGCTCTGCGAAATTCTCCATCCGTCACAGCCTGTAGACCGATCTCCTTTTGTTTTTCAACGATCCTAGCAATTTCCTTATCCTCGATTTTTCTTAATTGATCGAATGTAATTTCACCAGCCGCACTCTGTAATCGAGCTGTTTTAATCACATCTGAACGTAATAAACTTCCCACTTGATCGGCTCGAAATGTCGTTTGATTTTTCCCCTTCGTTTCTACTGTCATCCTATTCCCTCTTTTCTGTTTTTCTAAGGCTCTTTTCTTAAACTTGGTTGCTTTTTTGTACCTAATTTTAATAATCGTGCTAAATTTCAGCAGCAAATAACAGTAATTTAATAAGAAAAGAGCATGCAAACTTAATTATTAAGTGCAAAATAGCTATTTCCACGTTAAAATCGGCTTTAAGATTTTAACAACAATCTTTGCGAAAACAGCCTTTTCTATTGTTTGTATCCTATCACGTTTTTCGTGCTATAGTGTAACTGATAAAAGTAATTGGTTGTTATAACTAAAAGCTATAACAGTGTACAATTTATATACGAAAATGAGGAATCAAGATGAAGTTACAGCAGCTAAAATATGTCATAGAAGTGGTGGCGTGTGGGTCGATTAATGAAGCAGCACGTAGATTATATATCTCGCAACCTAGTTTATCTAAAGCGATAAAAGAGCTTGAAAGAGAAATAGGAATCACCATTTTTACCCGTACCTCCACAGGAATTACGCTCTCTACAGATGGAGCGGAGTTTCTTGGGTATGCAAGGCAAGTAGTGGAACAAGCAGAATTGCTAGAGCGCCGTTACTTTAATACGGCTCCTTCTGAACAACTTTTTTCCGTTTCCACCCAGCATTACGCATTTGCCGTGAACGCCTTCGTTGAAATGATTAAGAAGCATGGCGAAGATAAATACCAATTCACTTTAAGGGAAACGAGAACCTATGAAATCATTGAAGACGTCAAAAATCTACGAAGTGAAATAGGTATTTTATATGTAAGTTCTTTTAATGAAAAAGTCATGATGCCATTGCTAAAAGAGCGAGGGTTGGAATTTGAAGTTCTTTTTCAAGCAAAGCCCCATATATTTGTCAGTACTCAAAATCCGCTTGCAAAAAAATCGACGGTCACGTTAGAAGAGTTAGAAGATTTTCCTCGTCTAACGTTTGAACAAGGAGAATATAACTCGTTTTATTATTCAGAAGAGCTATTTAGCACCATTCCTTGTAAAAAAAGCATTCAGGTTAGTGATCGGGCTACCCTTTTTAATCTGTTAATCGGGTTGAATGGGTATACCATATCTACTGGAATTTTAAGTGAAGATTTAAATGGATCCCATATTGTGTCTGTACCGCTTGAAGAAGGGGAACTGATTACGGTCGGCTGCGTCGTTAATAAAAAAACACAACTTAGCCGGATCGCTAAATTGTATTTAGAGGAACTCAAGCAAATTATTGATTTTTATTTGAGGTAAATTAGGAAAGGGGATGATAACCATCCCCTTAGGCTGCCTTCACTCATTATTTAGACAGGATGTTTGTGACAACCCTCAATAATAGAACAAACAATATACTACCGATTAATGCGGGTAAGATGGCGATGCCTGCGAATGATGGACCCCATGTTCCTAGCAGCATTCCACCAATCCAAGCACCCACAATTCCGCAAACAATATTCCCTATCACACCATAAGGTAGATTGTTTCCAGCGATTAAACTCGCTAACCACCCGATGATACCGCCTACGATCAAATAAAGAAGTAATCCCATATGTATGTCCTCCTTTGTGATGGTAGTAGACTTGTACCCGGATGAACAAACCATTAAACCTAAATCACTTCTAAAACTCTTCCCTTAAAGCTCTCATACACATATGACCAAAGGGATTTGTCTTCAACATAGCTTTTTCTTAATGTGCCAAAAACTTCTTTTTGTTTTTCCGCAAAAGATGGGTCTTCTTTGTCTGGCAGAGTCGCACGTAGCTCGTCCACCATTTGTTGAACTTCCGGTGCACGTGGTCCCCATTTTCCCACTAACTCACCTTGCTCATTTAAAATCAAAATCATGGGAATCGCACGTCCGCCGTTCGTTAGGTGGCGGTCAATCAAATCCGTGTCAGCGTCACGTAGGGTAACCCGCATATCAATATCTGCCGCTTCCGCTAATTTGCGAATGACTGGGTTAATCATCATCGCATCTCCACACCAATCTTCTGTAATCGTTAAGAAATGAAGGGAATGTTGTTTTAGTTTGTCAACCAACCCGTCTTCAGGTAATTGGAATTGCTCATACACCGCAAAACTTTCCTCTTTTAATGTACTCATTTCGTCCATATACGCTTGAATCGACTTTCCTTCTTCGAAATATTGCTGTTCGGATTTCATTCCTTACACCTCTCATCTATGATATGTACTTACTATACCAAATAAAAGCAGTGTGATTCTTGTTAGAAGCACACTGCTTTTGGATTTTATTTAGATTGGTTTGCTAACCATTCCATAAGAGTAATTTCTTTTCCATCAATTGTTGTTTTTACGTCATTGTTGTACACGTAAATCCATGACCAGTGGCCGTTGTACTCGTATGGTGTACCGTCATCATTTTTGTATAAACCTGAAGTATCTACCACGTTATCGAATAAAGATAAGTGTACATTTGGCGCACCTGCAGCCACTAAACGCTCATAAGTTGGAACCGTATATCTGTTCACATCTACCACTGGATCGTTCGCAGCAGTAACAAACCATGTTGGTACGTTTTTCATGCCTTCAATTTGCTCTTTTGTAATGAGCGAATCCGCTAGTGCTTCGCAAGTTGGAATAGCAGCGGCGAAATACTCTGGATAGTCACGAATCATAAGCATCGTCATGTATCCACCATTAGAATCTCCACCAATATAAATACGGTCCGTGTCGATGTCTTTATTGCTAGACACATAGTCTTCGATCAAACTCATTAATGCATCTTCATATTTTGACGTTCCATCGCCAAAGCCCGTCTCGCCATCCATCCAGAACGTTGGTGTTTGAGGTGCTAACACATATGCTCCACCAAAGTAGGATTGAATGTCATCAGAAGCCCAGTTCACAGCCTTGTTTCCTGAAATCGGAATCGTTGGATCTGTTCCACCCTCACCTGCACCATGTAGCCAGATCACTAGAGGATTTTTCTTATTATCCTTCTTCGGCTCAAAATCTGCATAAGTTAGTGTCACATCGCCATATGTAGCTTCACCTGTAGAGAACTCATCCACTAGCTCTCTTACACCGCCGGAGAATGTATCAATCGTTAAGCCAGAAATCTTTCCTGCTGGTGTGGCAATTGCCTTTTGCTGAGTAATTGTGTATTCATTATCTGTCCAATCATTAAAGCCTGTTTTCTGCCAATCATAGTTCATCGCCGTGCTTAACGGTACATTGGGACCAAATTCCATTTCTAATACCACGTATTTTCCTGTGGCCTTAGCTGGCTTTCCATTTTTATCAGATACATAAGCTTTTGTTACTTTACGTTCACCTTGGTTTAACAATGGTTGTGCTAAACGAGGATCACTAATTTTTACATTCACATCAAATGTGTCCGTTGTTACAGATTTGACTGGAACTGGTCTTCCTAAATCCACAATCACCTTCGTAATGGCTGGACCCCAGTCTTCGATTTCTGTAACCGTTTGATAAGAGGTTGGTTGTGTTTTCATTTCCTTTGCCATCACTCCACTACTAAAAGAAAAAGTTGTACAAGCTACTATAGATAATAGAAATGCCTTCCTTGCTTGTTTCTTCATTTTTTTAAACAATGAAAATTCCTCCTACGAAATCAATTATTTAAGCGTTTACATTTTTGATTTTAGTAGGAATCATAGTTATCGTCTTGTCCTTTTCTAGCTAAAAAAACGTCAATTCTTGATTAGGTACTTTCGACTCCCTGCGATATTGACTAGGTGCAAGCTTATACACCGACTTAAATACTCTATTAAATGACTTCTCATTTGGAAAGCCATTTTTTAAAGCAATCTCTAGGATAGAAAGGTCGGTATTCACGAGATCACGGTGCGCATATTCCAGTCGAACGGCATTAATATAATGCAATAGGGTGACACCAATATGCTTCGTGAAAAATCGAGATAAATATTCGGTTGTGATTCCAAATTCATTGGCAATCATCGTTAACGATAGTTTCTGTTGATAGTTTTCCTTAATAAAATCAAAAATCTGCGCCAATCGGTCCAGATGCTTTTTGGAATGAATATTCGGGTGACTTTCCTTAGGAACTTGGAAATATTTTAATAACACGTACAGTAATTCATATGATAATGCGGTTATTTTCACATAAGAAAAATGGTCTTTTTCTCTGTTCAAGTAGGCGTTTGTCATACGGTTTAGAATCATCCTTAGCTCTTGAAGCTGTTGAAGTCGGTCTTCGTCCCGCTCCCCAATCGACACACAATGAAAAGCCACTTCATCTATTTTTATTCCCTTTTCCTTTAATAACTCTGGAGGGATAAAGACCGATATCGCTTTTTGCCCCGTACCTCTATCAACCGTAAAGGAATGGATCGAGTTTGAATTAATGACCACAATATCTCCTTCACGAGAGGTATAAGTCTTCCCATCTACATAAATCTCATCAATGGTTCCAGAAAGAACATAGGAGATTTCAATACTTTCATGCCAGTGATTTGGGATATATCCTGCTTCGTCCGATTCGTGATAAATGATCTTGATTGGAAAATGCCCTTCTGTTTCTACCCACTCATACGCGTATTCCATCTAATCCCTCCTCAACAAATACAAAAAACCCAAATAAGTCTATCTACTAAAAGACCGCCTTATTTAGGTTTCGCTCGGAAGCTGGAAAAATCCTCTTTTTTAGGAGAGTAAGATTGCACTATAATGATAGAATGAACTATTACCTATGAGAAACGATCAATTGGCACTGCCCTTTAATCTCAAACTCACCCATTCTGGCAGGAATAATTAGGTGAGCCCCCTTTGTTAACGGATAAGAAACCTCCTCATGAAAAAGCTCCCCGTCACCCTTAATAACGCTTACTAGCAAATAGTGTTCGTCCGCATGAAACGTGGCACAGCCTTTCACTTCCCATTGGAAGACAGAGAAAAACTCTGATTGAATAAAAGTGGTGATCGTCGCATCCCCTTTAGTATCCACTGTTATCCTCTTCTCCTCACTTTGATGAGGAATGTTTGTGACCATGAGTGCTTTTTCCAAATGAAGCTCACGTAAATTTCCCTGATCATCTCTCCGGCCATAGTCATACACTCGGTAAGTCGTATCCGAACTTTGTTGGGTCTCTAACACAAGAGTTCCTTCACAAAGGGCGTGAACAGTTCCACTTGGTACATAAAAGAAATCCCCTGGTTTGATTTTTACCCGGCAAAGCAACTCGCTCCATCTTCCTTCTTTGACCAATTGGTTGAACTCTTCTTTCGTCTGAGCTTTATGCCCAAAGATCATTTCTGCATCATCTTTACAGTCAATAATGTACCAACACTCTGTCTTTCCTAATTCCCCGTTTTCGTTTACCAATGCATAAGTGTCATCTGGATGAACCTGAACCGATAGATCCATATTGGCATCTAAGATTTTCGTTAAAAGCGGGAACACCTCTTCACTCGGATGTCCAAAAAGCTCTGGATGCTCCCTCCACAAGGTGTCCAAAGTCTGTCCAGCAAAGGGGCCATTTTGAATTGTGGAAGGTCCATGTGGATGAGCAGAGATGGCCCAACACTCCCCCGTTTGGTCGCATGGGATCTCATAGCCAAATTCCTTTTTTAATTGTGTTCCACCCCAAATTCTTTCTTTAAAAACAGGTTGTAAGAATAGTGGTTTCATCGTTTTCCCTCCCATTCCCTTCCTAGTGCCTGATCGGCGAGGATGAGAGCACCTGTTATTCCCGCGTCGTCTCCCAATCCAGGACTGACGATATACTCGGAAAGCTCCGGTAACGTGACATATCCATTCACCAAATCAGACATATGCTTATAGATCGAAGGGAACACTTGCCTTTGCTTCATCACGCCTCCACCAAGGATGATTTTCTTCGGTGATAAAATAAGAATGTATTGCATCAATGCTTGCGCGAGATAGTAGCCTTCTAGTTCCCATACCTCTGAACGCTCGGCTAGTTGGATTCCTTTGTCCCCCCAACGCTCTTCTAGAGCAGGGCCCGCTGCTAACCCTTCTAAGCAATCACCATGATACGGACATTTCCCTTTATACGTATCTTCCACATGACGTCTCACCAAGATATGTCCCATCTCAGGATGCGACAATCCTTGAAGCAAGTTTCCTTGAACTACAGCTCCTGCTCCAATTCCCGTTCCTACGGTTATATATAGACAGCTATCAAAGCCTCGTGCGGCACCTAGTGTCGCTTCACCTAAGGCAGCTGCATTCACATCCGTATTAAAACCAATCGGTACTCCGAAGGCTTCCTTGACCGTTTGCACAAACGGAAAGTCCTTCCACGCTGTTTTAGGTGTAGAGGTAATGAATCCGTAATTTGGACTTTCTTGGTTTATATCAATGGGACCAAATGAGCCAATCCCAAGCGCTTTGATAGAATATTTTTGAAAGAATGCTAAAACTTCTTTCATGGTTTCACCTGGTACCGTTGTCGAAATCTCAATCCGGTCGGCGATATGCCCCAAGTGATCTCCCACGGCACAGACAAATTTCGTTCCACCAGCTTCAATGGCTCCTAACATGGTAACGCCTCCTTTTTGTACTTTTTTCTGTAAAAAAAAGATGGCCATTAAGACCATCTTTTAGGGTTAAAATCCGTTCTGTTCTGATACGGTTTTAAACCATAGTCCACTTTTCTTAATGGTACGCTCACCGTCTTTATTCAGATTGACAGACACAAAGCCATAACGATTTTTATAAGCATTCGTCCATGACCAGTTGTCCATAAAAGTCCACAAATGATACCCTTTTACATTGGATCCTTCCTCAATGGCTTTATGCACCCATTTCAGATGGTTTTCGATAAATTCAATTCGGTAATCGTCTTGAATCATTCCATTCTCATCGCGGAATTTTTCTTCTCCTTCGACGCCCATCCCATTTTCAGAAATAAAGCATTCAATATTCCCGTAGTTCTCCTTCAGATTTACGAGAATATCGTAAACCCCTTTTTCATAAATCTCCCACCCGCGGTGAGGATTCATTTTCCGACCAGGCATAACGTAATTATCAAAGAATCTCTCAGGCATAAATGGGGCATCAGGATGCGGTAGATGTTCTTTTGCTTTTACACGTCGCGGCTGATAATAGTTCACGCCAAGCAGATCAACTGTGTTCTCCCGAATGACTTCTAAATCACCATTTTCTATTTTGGGCATAAACCCTTCTGCTTTTAAAATTTGAACCAATTCCTCGGGGAACTCACCTTTAACCGACGGATCTAAAAATGAACGGTTAAAGAAGGCATCAGCTAGGACAGCCGCTTTTACATCTGCAGGATTTTGACTTCTTGGATATGATGGAGTCAGATTTAAAATGATTCCAATCTTCCCACCTTGATTCAGTTCCTTATATACTTGAATGGCCCTCGCACTGGCTAAGATGGAATGATAAGCCACTTGAACAGCCTTCCCAAAATCCACTTCATTTGGATAATGAAAATCGTACAAGTATCCACCTTCAACAGGAACAATCGGCTCATTATGGGTGAACCAGTACTTCACACGGTCACCAAATAATTCAAAGCATGTTTTGGCGTAAGCTTCATACGCATCCACCGTTTCTCTGTTCACCCAGCCGCCTTGTTCTTGAAGTGCGAATGGCATATCAAAATGGAACAAATTCACAAAAGGCTCAATACCGTTTCGGATCATTTCATTGATCACATCATTATAAAATTCAACCGCCATAGGATTGAGGTCTCCTTTGCCGTCTGGAAACAATCTTGACCAAGTGATCGACATACGGAAGGAGTTATGCCCCAATTGCTTCATCAATTGAATGTCTTCTTTATATTTATAGTAGAATTGAGACGTTTTAGAAGGCCCGACTTCATTAAAAAAACGAGTGGGTTCTAACTCAAACCAATGATCCCAAATATTCTTACCTTTTCCATCCATATCGGAAGCTCCTTCGGTCTGAGGACCAGAAGCCGCTGAGCCCCACCAAAATCCTTCCGGAAAACTGTACTTCGTTTCAATAGTAGTCATCTATCTCTCTCCTCTTCATCTAGTAAACTTTCATCAGCGCTTTTTATAAGGACAGAACAATAAACCGTTTACATTATTCACTTTGTACCTACCTTATGCTGTTTTGCTTTCTTCTTCTTTTTCCTTTTGAACATTTATACGATCCATCGTCTTTAAAAATGGGAACCAAATGACAAAAACAATAGCCATATTAACTAGTTGAAGAAGCCCACCTGCTAATGAATTCGTTGCCATTATTCCATTAATAAAGAAAGGAACGGTCCATGGAACCGCTACCCCTGTTGGTGGTGGAACCATACCTGAAGACATCGCAAAATAAGAAACGAGCGTGACAATCATCGGTGCCAAAATCCAAGGGACAATAATGATCGGATTCATAACAATCGGTAATCCGAAAATAATCGGTTCATTTACGTTGAAAATTCCAGGACCTAAGCCCAGCTTCCCTACTTGCTTCATTTGTTTACTCTTCATAAAGACGAGAATCGCAAAGACGACCGCTAATGTCATTCCCGTTCCACCCATACCTACTGTATAGATCTCGATAAATGGCTTAGAAATGATATGAGGTACTGCTTCTCCAGCTGTATAGGCCTCCAAGTTTTCAATCATTAACGTATTCCAGATTGGGTCCATAACAGAGTTGATGATCACTTGACCGTGCAAACCAAAGAACCAGAGAATTTGAATGACAAAAATGGCGATTAACGTCGGAATGATTCCACTACCTAATCCGACTAATGGAGCTTGAATGGCTTTATAAATCACATCATGCATATTCGTGTTGAAAGCTTGTGTGACTAAAATATTCACCCCTAAGAAAAACGTCAGCGTAATCAGAGCTGGTATTAAAGCAGTAAATGATTTTGCCACAGCTGGCGGAACACCTGGAGGCATTTTGATCGTAATATTCTTTTGAACCATTCGACGGTAAATCTCCGTTGCCAAGAAAGCTGTCATCATCCCAAGGAACATTCCCTTTGCTCCTAAACGGTCCAAAGGAATAACGCCTGTTACTAACTCCCCGTTTTCAGGCTGTACGACAAATGGAGTTAACATTAAAAAAGATACAAGGGCAATAGCACCACCAAAGATCGCTTCCACCTCGTAACTTCGGGACAAATAGTACCCGATACCAAAGACGACGAAGAGTGACATAATTCCCATCGTTGCTGAAGAAGCAATACCAAACATGTCACGGAAATTGGCGATCGAACCATCACTCATGAATTTATTGAGAAAAGGCAAATTCGTTAATACTACAAAAATGGAACCAAAAATCGTAAGCGGGAACGCAAGCATAAATGCGTCGCGCAAGACGCTTAAAAACCGGTTGTTATTGAGTCTCCCTGCAATGGGAACAAGTTGTTCACTAAGTTTTTCAAACATATGGATTCTCCTTTATAAATTTTTGAACTTAAACAAATTTTTTCATCGAGTGGGCATTGGTCTTGTAAAGCAATTCTTCTTCTTCATCTTCACACTACTCCTTTTACTATATTTTGAGAGTTAGATTTTTAATCCCTATCCACCATTTTCCTAGTTCGCTTACATCCATTATTATAATCATTTATTTTTAAATGTCTATACATTTAAATTAATTTAGCTGTACAATAAACGAACGCTTTTTGACCAAAATAAAAAAGGCAGTAGAATCTATAAGATATCTACCGCCTTTAAATTTAAGTTAATATGAAGTTGTGGGGATACTATTCGTACCCCTACCCTTCCACCTATACAAAATAATATGATGATATACAGGGTCAAACAATGAGTTTGAGGAAAACTGCTCTACTACCTCCACCTTATCTGTTAGATCTACTCCTTGTGATCTAAATCCTTCAAGAACACTATTGGTTAACAAAATGTCCTTATTTTTATAATACGATTGATCATGTAAAAATTTGGAGTAAGTGTTAATTTCCTTATGAGGAAACGAAGTATCTAAATACGTAAAAACCCTTGATTCCTCCCAGGCATAAATAACAAAAGGTCCTTTGTAATTCTCCAAATAAGCTCCCAGTTGATAGGTCGCTGGAAGCTCGCTTGCCTGCTCTTTTAATAAAAGAGTAGTTTGGTAAGCTTGAACAGACAATAGTAAAAATGAGAAGGAGATCATAAAGGTGGTTTTCCATTTCGAAAAAACCATTGAAAATAAACAAAATGTCCCTAGACTAATTAGAGGAATAATATGCCTTGGCTTTTCTACATTCTGTGCAAATAACACCCATAAGAAATAAACAACGATCAGTAAGGTAAAAAGTTGGAATAAATAGCTTGAGTTGATTCTTTTCCAACTGATAGACCAAATAAAATAAAGAAACATTACCGCAAACATACTCATTAGAAAAAAGGACCTTATCCCAATTCCTGTCCAGCCTATATTTTCGATGATTAGTTGATACATTCGGCTAAAAAATGATTGGTCGACCGAGGTTGCTGCACCACCCCACTCATTGAAATGACCGCTTGTAAAAGAAAGAGCGAGTTTCATAAAGCCGACGAAACCGCCCTCCGTAAGTGCGACTCCACTAACCCAAAGCAACTGAAAAAGAACAGCTAGAAGTCCTAGGGGCACCATATCCTTCAGTGGCAATTGTTTTATGTTCCATAACTTAAATAAAAGAAAGAGTACACCAATAGAAAACGGAAGGTAGGATAATCGAATCCCTAGCAATAAGCTTAACAAGAATAGCGGATTAACCTGAGACCAAAAGCTTTGTTTTTTCCATGCAACAGAAATACTCCAAACATACCACCATAGTACCGCAATCGCTGCCCCTTCCGACATCGGTTGATTAACCATAAGAACAACAAACCCCGAACAATAAGTTAAGGTTGCAACTAAAAGACTTATCGCTCCGGAAAAATGAGCTCGAGATATTTTATACATCGGGATAATCGCACTGGTGTATAGAAGAATATTAAATACCGTCAAGGATGCCGCTTTATCTTGTACCCAAAGGTGTACGAAATAGCCCCCTAGAATAAAATATGGATATCCAGGAAAATGAGGCTGCATAGCTAAAAGATCATAACGCTCAAGTGCTAAAGCAAAATCGACTTGATCATAGGTGGAAGCAAATGAATTTAGATTTGTCACCTGTGATAGAAACATCCAAATGATGAACATAAGACTCAGAGAAATAATGATACTTGGCTTCACATTTTTCAACAGTAATCACACCTTTATTTCAAACAACTTATAAAGAAAAAGTACAAGACATGTGCCTTGTACCCTTACAAAATTATTTTACCTGTGCGTTGAAAGTAGTTACTTCCGCAGCACTTTTAGTCTTCTCTTTTGGTTGATATCCTGTTAAGAGATAGATCACAACAAAGTAACCAATATAAGCAATCACTTCTTCTATTGAAGGCATGGATGAATACCCGAATAATGCTTTTAGGAAGATTCCTATATCACCAGACAGAATTGGTTCAACCCCATGGTCTCTAACATAATGGGCATGATCGATGGAGTGCTCCGGCAACAACCATGTAATATCGTATACATGTGGAATGACACTGCCGATGATTCCAACATCCTGCATCATAGATATTGCTTGGACGAGTAATCCAGCCGCAATTAAAATAATAAAAGCTCCCGTTACTTTAAAGAAGGTTTTTAACGAAATGCGCATCGTACCTTTAAAGAAGAAATACGACACAACAGCCGCGATAATGACTCCCGTAAGAGCACCCCATCCTTGTAGGGCTGCACCAATATTTCCACCTGTAATAGCTGCAAAAAAGAAGACGGTTTCTACCCCTTCACGGAGGACAACTAAAAAGGAATGAATGACCATCCCAACAATATTACCCGTCGAAATAAATTTGTTCATTTTTCCTTCCATGTTTCCTTTGATATCTTTACTATGTTCCGCCATCCAAAAAACCATCTGGGTCAAGAGAATTGTGGACACAAGCATAATGCCTATTTTTAAATAGATTTCATTCCCCATCGCTGCAAAACCTGTAAACACCACTTGAAACAGCATAGCAACTCCAACACTCGCTAGAACCGCTAGACCTCCACCAAGCCAAACATATTTATTGTATTGCGCGTGATCCATTCTTTTCAGATAAGTTGTGATGATTCCAATTATGAGAAGTGCTTCAAGTACTTCTCGAAATGTAATCAACAATGCTTGAATTTCCACTGTTTTTCACCTTCCCCATGATGACTTTTATTTACGGTTTCTTTTTCGAATCGTAAAGACAATAACTCCTACAATCGCTGCAGTTATCAGAATTAACGGGATCCAATTTCGGATATTAGAGATGTCCGTCCATTCCTTCTTTCCAGCAGACTCTGTTTCTGTTGCACTTTCAGAAAAATGACCTACTTCCAAGCTTACTAATTGAAATTCCTTCTGCAAATTGGTTAGGATTTCTTCCTTATTTGTCTTAAAGGCCTCTAGGTCTGATTCCTTCTTTCCAACCCCGAATAGTCCCGGATTACCAAGTGCATTCAATGCTTCGTCAAAGCTCGCCTTTAATTTCTCGTCTAATTCTGGATTTTCCGCTTCTACTTTAGGTGACAATGCTTCATATGTAGCAAATGCCTTCGCTAATAACTTTTTACTTGTGTCATACTCGGTAAATTTGCCCTCGATACCTTCCATTCTTCTTGCAATGTTCAGTACTAAAAGTTTTTCCATATTTTCAATGGTAGCTTCTTTGTCCTCGGTATCCATTCCAGCAAGAATAAACTCCGAAGGCTCTGCTCCCATATGCATATCTACTTCTTCTTTTACTGACTCATAAATCTCTCTCGACTCAGCAAAATTTGGTGGATCTTGATCCAACTTTATAAGAATTTCTTTATAGGCTTCTGCCACCTCTTCTTTGTTTGGATCTCCGTACGTATAGGCACTAACTGATGTTGTAAACATATTTGTAAAAATAAGGATTACGAACAAGCTAAAAAACAAAAGCTTCTTAAACATCTATCTGCCTCCTTTTCTCAATGATAATGATTATCATTACAAGTGTCAATTTAAACTTTATGTCTATTTTGTGTGTACATTCGATGGATAAATCCCCTGAATAAATGGATTTCCAACCTTTGATGATGGACTGATTATATGAGCTGAGTAATCGAGCTCTACTTTTTGAACGGGTCTCCTTATTTCCTTTATAATTGCTGGAAGTACTGTTGAAAGATACCCTCTGAAGGTGATGAATGACTCTCCTGTTGTTCGTACTTGATATTGAATAGGTACTTCTTGGACGCGAAATCCCTTTCTCACTAAATTCAACGTAATCACTTGTGCATAATTATAATCATGAATGATCTCTGCATGCTTAAGAGCTTGTCGGGAGAAGGCTCTCATTCCTGATTGACCATCGTATATCCACTTTTTCAATAACAGACTTTGAATGAAAGTGAAACAATAATTGCCAAGTCGACGATGGATTTTCATCCCTTTAATCGTTCCTAAAAAGCGTGAGCCCATCGTATAATCCGCTTCTCCTGAAAAAATCGGTTGTAACAATTCAGGAATTTGCTTTGCTGGATACTCTCCATCTGCGTCAATCATGACTCCAACATCAGCACCATGCTTATAGCATTCCTTGATCCCAGCTCGAACCGCGGCTCCAAGACCCTGATTTTTTTCAAAGCTAACGATATAATCAGCACCCGCTTCTTTCGCTACTTGAACAGTATCATCCGTAGAACCATCGTCTATCACTAATACACGAACCTCGACCGCATGATGGAAGTCGCGGGGAATGCCTTTTATGACTTCCCCAATCGATTCTTCCTCATTATAGGCGGGTAAAAATACGGTTACCTTTTGTCTATTCATTTTTTCTCTCTACTTTCCTTAATCGCTTCGATTAGTACTTTTCCACGGCTGTGACTAGGGAATGGTGCCCCTAAAAGATGTGCTAATGTTGGAGCCATAGAAACGAGACTATGCTTTTGCTCTACTTTCTTGCCTCTTTCAATATGTGGGCCGTGTATGAAAAATGGAACGAATCGCTCCCCTTCATCGAGGTGACCGTGTCCGCCAATTCCGTCTGCCTGTCCATGGTCCGCGCAAATAAATAATGTCGTATTTTCCATTTTCCCTTCTGCTTCAAGCCACTCAACAAAGTCCTTAACCAAAGCGTCTGCTTCTTCGATTTTTTGAATGTACTCGTCATATAGGACTCCTCTTGAGTGACCTGTTTGATCCGTTGCAATCATTTGTACAATGAATAAGTCGGGATCCTGTTCCTTCATGATTTTTTTTGCTCTTTTCATAATGTTCGGATCTGCTTCATCATTATGCATAACAGCTGTAACGGTTTCGACATCATCTCCCATCGAATCAACCAAATGGGCAATTCCTAGAAGCCTGCCTTTTTTCCCTATCTTACGTAACGAGTCAAAAATGCTCTCTACCTTGATCCCAAGCTTCCAAACCATGTTGGACGTAATTCCATGCTCAAAGGGATACGTTCCTGTAAACATCGATGTAAAACAAACGACTGTTCTTGCTGGGTACACCGTCTCCATATTCGTATACTCTGTCCCGTTTTCCTTCAAGTAGTCGAGGAAAGGCGTATTAGCCTCGTAAAATCGTTCCTTTCTCATTCCATCAATCACGATGACAACGACTTTATCAGAAAGAGCTTTCATTGGTGGCTCCGTAGAATCCTTTGTATATTCCGCATACATCGTCGGCTTCCAATCAAACAAGTAACGGTGTAATATCCAAGCAAAAATGAAAATAAAACCATAGAACACGAAGATGGAAAGATACTCAACAGTCTCACCTAAACGATGATTTTCATAAACTAGCTGCCAAATAGATAACACGAGTAAAAACTTCGGCAATTGTTCCTGCGCATTTCCGCTGGTTGAATCACTATTTTTCATAACCAGCTTCCAAAAACGGGTGAAATTCAACCACGATGTTCCAATTCTTAAATGATAATAAAAAGTACCCCAGAAAAAGACGGTAAAAAAGAAATAAAGACCAATCGCAAACAGTAATAATGGAAGATGAACATCATTCCATACAATCAAATAAGCAATAAAAGGAATCCATAAATAATTTCTTAAAAATAAAGGAAAATCAAAGATAAAATACAGGGCTAAAATCGGGATAATCACCAGTAATGATAAGAAGATGGACGATAGATTCGCGACCGAAGCCATATCCCTAAAATGAAACAAAAGAAACGTTCCCAATACAAAAATAGGTGTAAAGGGCTTGCCTTCGTTAAGTAAGTTCCAACATCGGGCTGCCACTTTTTCAAACTTTGAAGCACTTTTCACTTTCTACTAACTCCTCTCAATTTTGCCAAACTCTTAATGGTGTCTAATTTGATTGAATGAATCCAAAAACAAAATGCTCCAACGATATAGGAAAAAAAGAACTTAATGGCATGATTAAAGACCGCAATTGTGTATCCCACTTTCAACGAAATTCCTATGATACCTAAACCAAAGGTCATGACACTTTCGTAGTTCGCGATTCCTCCAGGGGTCACTTGAAATACTTGCCCAGCAATCGTCAAGCTGTTTACAAAAGCTAACTCTAGTAAGCTCGCCTTTTCTGTAAGAATATATACCGTACCGTACAATACCCCTGCTTCTAATATCCAACTAATCAATGTGGCAAAAATAATAACGAATCCGTTCCATCCTAATAACGCACTCTTCATTAAAACAAATTGCCTTTGTAAAAAGCTGCTGAAAAATTGTCTACTAATGATTAAAGCTAGCAAAACAAGCAATAGCCCTCCGAGAATCAGCCAAGTTGGGATACGGTAGATGATGTCTAAAGCAAGTAACCCAACAAAAGTGATACCGATTAAACAGACCATATCCATCGCCCTTAGGACGATAACAGAATGATACGCTTCTTCTCTATTTACTAGCTTTTCTCTGTTTTTCAACACTTCCGCTCGAACCAAATCACCGACCTTAATAGGAAGAAGGTGATTAATAAATAAGCTGTAAAGAATCCCTAATAAGCAAGAGAACATGCTTGCTTTCCCTTTGAGGTACAGCTTCCAAGCCACCGCTTTTAAACAAAAGGAAAGAAAATAAAGACCAAACATGAAAAGAAGCCAAAAAGGATGTTGAGCAAGTAGTTTCCCCGCATTCCATACATGGCTACCATCAAAAAACATGATGGTTAGCACAATAAAGATCAAAATGATAATCCATGATATGCCATTCTTAACGAATTTCTTAGAGAGAACTCTCATACTCTTTCGCCCATTTCACCGTTTCCTCTAGACCTAATGAAAACTCTACCTTTGGTTGATAGCCTAACTGATTGGCAGCTTTTGAGATGTCTGCCCATGTTTGATGAACATCCCCTACTCGATTGCCTTCCCTTCTTACGACCATGTTAGGAAAATGGATGCGTAACTCAGATAACAATTGTTCCATCGTAATCGGTCTTCCTGAGCCAATATTAAACGTTTCGCTTTCTTTGCTTTTCATCATCGTCAAGTTGATTCCTTCAACAATATCTTCAATGTACGTATAGTCACGCGCACTCCCTGATCCAAACACCTGAATACTTTCACCGTTCATAAGCTTTTTAATAAAATGACCAATCGCCATATCTGGTCTTCCCCATGGGCCATATACCGTAAAAAACCTCAGTATATTCATTTGGTATCCATATAGTTGTTCATACACATAGCAGAAGGATTCAGCAGAGTATTTGGCAGCCGCGTATGGAGATATAACTTTTCCGATCGCCATTTCTTCAAGGAAGGGCCCTTCTTGATTTCCATAAACCGAGGACGAAGAAGCAAAGATCACTTGTCTTGTTCCCGCTTTTCCTGCTCCTTCTAACACATTAATCGTTGCCTTGATGTCATAATCCACGTATTCGAGTGGTTGATCTATGGAGTATGCAACACCTGGAAGAGCTGCAAGATGAATCACGACATCAGGAGAGATTTCCTTGAAAAGCCGATTCGTCCCCTCTCGATCAAGGAGGTCTAGATTATAAAAATGAAAGGCACCCAGTTTTTTTATTTCATCCAGATGCGTTCTTTTTCTATCTGGAGAATAATAGGAATGAAGACAATCAATGATAAACACTTCATGTTGCTCTAATAATAATCTTCTAGAAAGATGGCTTCCGATAAATCCTGCTCCACCGGTTACAATAATCTTCATAAAACAACACCTCTAGTTTTACACTTTACCAAACATTATATCTTAAGTAAGAATGGAAAGCAGTTTTGCTAGGAGAGGATGAATGAAAAGGAGAAAACCTTGATCATGACAAGGTTTTCTCCCTACTATTTGTTTGCATTATTTCGCGTTGTTAATGACTGTATTTAGAGTCGCTTGAATTTCAGCTAGCGTAGCATCTGCAGTCGCTTTATCTTGTGCTTTTGCTGCTTCTAAATATTTTTGCGCCTTTTCAGTTAAAGCTGTATACTCCGCTTCACCGATCATTGTCTTAATATCTTCACCAATAACATCAATAAATAGAGCACCTTCTAGTGCAGTGATAACTGATTTGTCTTCACCCCAAGTTTCCACACTCTCTTCATACTCATGTAATGCAATTTTTGAGAACCCTCGTACAAACGCTTTGTTTACAGCTGCAGGATCAAGTGTTGTTACGTCTGTTTGAAGATCAAACTGACTTAGAATGAATGCAGCATCTTCTTGTGCGTGCTTATCTAGATAAGTGAAAATTGATTGATAAAATGCCCATCCTTCAGCTTGCTCAATTTTAGCTTCTTCCGCATTTTCCTTTGCTGCAGCAGCCGCTTTTGTTGCATAACCGTTCGGAACTGCGCCTGTTGCAAAGTAGAAAGTCTTCATCAATGTTTTGTCCACTACTTGCTTCCCAAGGTTGAAGCCTAATTGATCATCAGCTTCTACTGCTTTCTCAATTTCATCAAATCCACCTGCGATCGCATCCACCATGTTTGTACCGTAAGCAGCATCACGCTTTTCAACAGTCGATTGAATAATAGAGTAGAATTCTTTTGCTTCTTCAACTTCTTCTTTTACGGCTTCCTTATCAGCCCAGTTTTCCGTTACTTCCGTAAACTCATGCTTAATCGTTGTATAGAAAACCTTTTGCATTAATTTATCAAAAAGTTGTTTTACCACTACTTTGTCCATGGAGCCATCTTTACCAGCCGCTAATGCCGTAGTAATATGTTGGTCAATCGTATCTTCAAATTCTGCATCTCTTTCTTTTACAAGACCTTGAAGGTTTGTCGTATAAAGTTCAGTCACTTTATCGAAATCTACTTCTTTGTCTTCTTTCGCTTTTTCTAACTCTGTTACTGCTTCCTGGAATGCCTGTCCATAGCTTACTTCTTCCGTTTGTACTTCTTCCTCTATCACTTCTTCTTGTATCTTTTCTTCTGTCTTTTCTGTAGAAGTAGTTGAACTACATGCGGTTAAAACTGAACTAGCTAGTAGGAAACCTGCAAAAATTTTCTTTAGCTCTCTCTTTTTCATGAAATAATCCCCCGTTTATCATTTTTATGTTTAGTTTATTGATAATGATTTTCATTCACAATTGTGATTATAATAGAGAATGATTCTCATCGTCAATACTATTTTTTAGATAATTTTATAAATTAGGTCATTTTTCATAGTTTCGACATACATATAGGGGAAAAGCCATAAAAAAGCAGTAGATCCTTCGCGAATCTACTGCTACCTATTAACAATTAATATTTTTCTCTATATAATTTATTTTTCCCTCAAATACCAACTATAACTCTGCAAATCTCCTCTAAGCTCACCACCATCGTTCAGCCCCTTAAGAAGATCTCTTCACTTAACTTCCAACCGTTTTAGTTAGTGGTTCTTCGACCATTGGTCTTTTCAGAGACCACATCACCACTGGAATAAGCAGTAACGAAAGAATTCCTCCTGCAATTGATAGTGCGGCATAGCTAGAATACGCAACCACTACCCCAGAAAGCACCCCACCTGATGCACCTGATAACGCGACAAGAACATCAATCCTTCCTTGTGTCTTCGCACGACTGGAAAGACTGGTCGCATCCACTAAAATCGTCGTCCCACTAATCAACCCAATATTCCAGCCGAGCCCAAGAAGGATAAGAGCGAGCGTTAGTACGAGCATACTGTCCGTTGGAGCAAATGCCGCCATCAACCCTGCTGCAAGTAAAATGCTACCGGCTGCAATGGCCATCGTCGTCCGTCCGACCTTGTCAACGAGAAACCCTGTTACAAGGGATGGCAGATACATCGCCCCGATATGAAAACCGATAATTAATCCAACTTCATGTAATCCATGGCCGTGGTGACCCATATGGATGGGAGTCATCGTCATGATGGCAACCATGACCAACTGAGTAAGCACCATGATCGTTGCTGCGGCAATGATTCCTTTTTTATTAATGGCTGTTACGCTAGTCTCCTTGTTATCACGATTATCATGACTTTCTGTCTTAGCAATGGCCTTCGCTACAATAAGAGGATCGTGTTGTAGAAAAATAAATACAATGGCCCCCGCCACGATGAAGGCAGCCGCACCTAATAGGAAGGGACCTGCTAACGTCGGCACCCCAATAGATTCAGCAAACTCCCCCATAGGACCAACCAAGTTCGGACCCGCAACCGCTCCAAAGGTCGTAGATACTAGCGCAATACTTATAGCTGTAGCTCGTTGCTTCGTATTGGCTAAATCTGTACCTGCATAGCGCGCTTGTAAATTCGTTGCCGTTCCTGCCCCATAGATTAATAGGGAAGCAAAAAGGAGAATGATATTGCTCGTAACCGCCGCCAAAACCACACCGATTGCTCCAAGTCCTCCCGCTAAAAATCCGGCCGCTAAACCAAAGCGCCGTCCATATCGGTCAGACAGGTGACCAACAAGCAATGCCGAACCCGCAGATCCTAATGTCAGCAGTGCTACCGGAAGACCTGAGAAGCTATCCGTACCAAGCATATCTTTTGCAAGAAGCGCCCCCACAGTGATCCCCGAAGCAAGCCCTGCTCCTCCAAAGATTTGAGATAACACCACAATAAGAAGTGTGCGTTTGTATAATGCTTGTTGCTTTTCTTTGGAATCAATGTATGGCTGTACCCAGGATGGGTGGTTATCTGTTTCCGTTAACATATTCCTTATCCCCCTTCTCCCATTGAACTTTTTTCCTATTATACCATTAGGGGTATAAAATCATATTTCCTTCATCATCTCCCTATTATATATGACTACCATTTTCTACAAAATATGTATTTTTTAGAAATAAACAAACGGCTGTTTATAAAACAGCCGTACTACAAGAACCTTTTATTTTATTAATAATAAGGATAAGGATAAGGCGGATAATAAGGGTATGGGTATGGGTATAGATAAGGATAAGGGTACGCATATCCAAAGCCAGGGCCTGGAGCTAATAATGCACCTGCTGCCAAACCACCTAAAAACCCTAAACCGAGGCCGAATCCAGGTCTTCCAAATCCGAACCCTGGTCTTCCGAATCCAAAGCCAGGTCTACCGAACCCAAATCCAGGTCGAATTCTTACGTCATGTGTGACCATTTGATGTCCATTATTCAAGGTAATTCCTCCTCTAATGTATTTAAATACATTAAAGGATATGCGACGCCAGCCTATTCGGTATGGGTGAACGCCTTTGTTCAGAAGATTTTGTTAGGCCTGAATGTACATCATAAAAGTTGACTCATCCTTAATTGAGGGATCTAGCAAAGGTATAATAAGCGGAGATTTTCCGGTTAAATACAGAATGAAGCTCATTTCGAGGCATATAAGGGGAGATTTTCCGGCTATGCAACGCAAAACCACCTATTTTTACGTTTTTCAAGCCGATAGGCGGAATTTCTCCGTCTATTAGGTCTATTTTTTATTATATTTTCTACTTAAGGGAAATTTCTCCGTCTATTTATCAGAAAGGTTGCTTAACCTGATCTCCCAACCGATAGGAGCGGATCCTCATGGTCCCTGATGCGGGAATCAGCATTTTTTTATCGACCAATTGAGAAAGTATTTTTTTTACCGTCTTGTCACTTAGTTTCAAATACTTCTCCACTTCCATAGGGGATATGGCCTCTCCTTTTCGAATCGATAACCGAAGCACTTCCTTTTCTAGAAAGGACAGAGATGACTGGTCCAGTTCATCACCCAGCCATCGACCAATCACTTGCTGAACAATCTGTTGGCATCGACGAGGCTGCTCTTTCACTTGGTCATAGGAAAAGCGGATCACTGTCCATCCATCAATCACCAGCTGATTTTGACGCTCCAGGTTGTCAGAAAATTGCCATCTGCTTATGCTCTTTAGGTGAGGGCCATACCCGTCGACTTCCAGGCAAATCCGGATGGCGGGACGAATATAAGCAAAATCCAAATACCTTTTGCCATCCTTGAAATCATCTACTTCATATTCTGGATGAAGATACTTGAAATGGTGATATAAAGGCCACCACACTTGCTTCAAAAACAACATTTCAGCCTGATTGTGACCTTCTTGTAAACGCCGTAACCGTTCACCGGTTCTTTCTTGCAAGTGAGCATTCAAAAAGGCCTGGTATTCTTCTTCAAATCCCATAGAAGCCCTCCTCCTATCTAATGGTCATATCTATTTATATACTGATGTAGAACATCCATAACATGGGGATTTAATAGCAAACTATTATTTATTCAATTAAACTTCGGACAGATTTTTACCAATGAAATGATTGTGAAATAGAGATTTAATGTGGCTAGAATGGGAGAATTGTAAACGATAAATAAAGACTTGTGGAGTAGCTAAGAGAGTATAACTTGGGGATAGACCTATTTTTAGATTAATAGAATTCTTACATTTGTCAATCGATTTTTTTATCTTTCTACAAGCAAAAGAAAAATAGGCGGAGAATTTCCGGTTAGATGCAGAATGGAGCCTCATTTTAGGATAAATAAGGGAAGGTTTTCCGCTTATGCAAATCAAAATCTCCAATTTTCGAAGTTTTTGAGCCAATAGGCGGAATCTCTCCGTTTATTTAAGCCTTTTTTTATAAATATTTCTAATTAAGCGGAATTTCTCCGTGTATTTATCAGCTCGGGTGTTTTTAACCTGACCCGCCAACCGATAATTCCACGGACCTGTTAATAAATAAAGAAAAGACGTATGACAAAATCCATACATCTTTTCTGAAGAAAGCTCCCGAAAACAATACTTAGGCACTAATTTCTTTGTTATCCACCTGAGCTTCTACCTCTTGAAGTGGGTTAAATTCCCCTTCCGTCTTCGAAACAACCACTGTTGCGACACCGTTACCGATCAGATTGGTGATAGCACGTGCTTCTGACATGAAACGGTCAACCCCAAGAATAAGAGCCATTCCTTCGACTGGAATCGAAGGGAAAACAGCTAGTGTGGCAGCTAGCGTAACAAAGCCTGAACCCGTAACACCGGCGGCTCCTTTAGACGTGAGCATCAATACCCCTAAAAGGGTCAGCTGTTGCCAAATGCTTAAGTCTACCCCATAGGCCTGAGCGATGAATAATGCCGCCATCGACAGGTAAATCGAAGTTCCATCTAGGTTAAAGGAATATCCCGTTGGAAGAACAAGCCCTACAACTGGCTTTGAACAACCATACTTCTCAAGCTTTTCCATCATTTTCGGAAGAGCCGCTTCAGAAGAGGAAGTCCCGATCACTAGAAGAATTTCTTCTTTAATGTAAGCAATAAACTTAAAGATGCTGAAACCGAACATTTTCGCAATTCCACCAAGAACAAGAACAATAAATAGAGCCATGGTAATATAAACCGATCCCATCAGCTTTCCAAGATAAACAAGGGAGCCAATTCCAAATTCACCAATCGTATAAGCCATCGCACCAAACGCTGCGAACGGAGAAACCTTCATGATGATATTAACAATTCCGAAGAACACTTCTGTGATTTTTTCAAAAAACTCAATAACCGGTTTGCCTTTCTGTCCTAAATGAGCAAGAGAAATTCCAAACAAACACGCCAACAAAAGAACAGGAAGCAGTTCACCATTAGCAAACGCACCGATAAAGCTATCAGGAATGATCGAAACGACAAAATCCATAAATCCGTGACTCGTTTCTTCAGCGGCCTTTGTATATTGAGAAATATCGCCCTTTCCTGCCTCGGCATCAATTCCCTTTCCCGCTTTAACCACATTCGCAACGATAATTCCAATCGCTAACGCAATCGTTGAGACAATTTCAAAATAAAGTAAGGCTTTCCCCCCAATTTTACCAACCTTCTTTAAATCTCCCATTCCCGCAATTCCGATGACAATCGTTAGGAAAATAATTGGCGCAATGACCATTTTTACTAGCTTAATAAATATATCAGCGATCACCTTTAACTGTGATCCAATTTCCGGAAACACAAACCCGACTCCGATACCCAAAATAATACCTAGTATTACTTGGGTGGTAAGACTCTTAAAATTAATTCTCATATGGTCTCCTCCTTAAAACATCATTATTTTGAAAACGATTTCATTCACTCTGTTAAACACATGTTACAATTTTGCGAAAAATAAGAATAGTTAATAAAACTTATAAAATCTTTTTGTAATTAAAGTAAGTAACATAGTAATGATGTTTTTGAGTGAATACTCCCCCTCATTACAAAAACAAATTCTTTATTTTAGAGCGTTTTCAATTTATAGTGGAAAAATAAACGTGTTGGGAGGTTACGTAGTGCGTATACGGCAGTTTCGTTTTAAACTTAGCACGGTGATCATTTTTCTTGTCTGCCTGGTCGTTCTCATTTCACTGATGATCACAGACCTATTAATAAGCCATTCCGTTAGTAAAAATATACAAGCTCACACAGAGGAAAAAGCGCAGATCGTCGCGAGGACCGTTTCAAAGTCTCATATAGTGATAGACGCGTTAGAAAACAGGACCTACTCCAACTCCATTCAAGATTATACAAATGATATTCAAACAGCCACAGATATGCTGTTCGTTGTTGTGATGGATATGAACGGAATACGGAGAACACATCCAACCCCTGAGGAAATTGGAAAGCCCTTTGTGGGTGGAGATGAAAAGCAGGCTCTAAAAGGAAAAGAGTATGTTTCTATCTCAAAAGGTACGTTAGGCGAATCGGTGCGTGCATTTACACCTATTTACAATAAAAATAACGAACAAATCGGAGTAGTGGCTGTGGGAATTTCGTTAAAAAGTGTAGAGACAGCACTCGGACGAAGCCACCGGAGCATACTGATTGTTACGTTTTTCGGACTAATTGTCGGTGTGATCGGAGCTATTTTACTAGCGAGATATATAAAAAGGACGCTACTTGGGCTTGAGCCCTTTGCCATAGCAAAGATCACAGAGGAAAGAAGCACGATGCTGCAATCCGTTCATGAAGGGATTATTGCCGTGGATCATCAATCAACCATCACACTCGTCAACAAGTCGGCACTTCAAATTTTTCAAAAAGCTGGCCTATACACCAATCCAGTGGGAATGAACATTCATGACTATATGCCTTCCACTGGATTGGATCGAGTGTTACAAACGGGTGAGCCTGAGCTAGATGAGGAACAGAACATTAATGGTGTCTCAATTCTCGTCAATCGCGTCCCACTGTTAGTCAATGGACAAGTAGTCGGAGCCATTTCGACTTTCCGTGATAAAACAGAGATCAATCAGCTCGCCGAGCAATTAACTGGGGTTAGAGCCTATACCGATGCGCTTCGTGCCCAATCACATGAATTTATGAATCGTCTACATGTGATTCGGGGAATGATCGAGTTAAAGTCTTACAGTGAACTCACTGACTTTATTCGTACACTGGTCAATTACCGAAACCAAGAATTCGGAAATATCACCGAACATTTCAAGGACCCTGCCCTCGGAGGATTTATTATGGGAAAATTGAGTTATGCGAGGGAACAAAACGTTGATCTCACGATTGAAACCGGGACCGCCATTCCTGAACCTGCCAATCAAACAACTACACATGAGCTGATTACGATTCTCGGCAATGTGATCGATAATGCGATCGAGGCAATGACGGATAGCGTAGAAAAAACGCTAGTAGTGAGCTTTACCTATGATGATGAGTGGCTAGAGATCGAAGTGATGGACTCTGGACCGGGAATACCTGATGATACACAAAAAAGAATCTTTGAAAAAGGCTACTCCACAAAAGGAGACAACCGCGGCTACGGACTACACTTAGTGGAAAAAAGCGTCCATGTGCTCGGCGGCGAACTCCAAATGGACTCAAAGTGGATGTTAGGAACCAATGTTTATATAAAAATACCTTATAAAAGGGTAGTGTCAAAAGTTCTATGAAAACTATGTAAAGTATTAGATCACTTCCATTGGGGGGACGTGAGGCCCCGCAATCGCTCTTGACAAACAGTCGAAAAAGGTTGCGATAAAAGTATCAAGGGCGATGGGAACAAAAGTAGGCATGACAAATAACCCTTGACCATTACCAATTTTAACCTTTTTCTCCATTCGGTTTGTCAAGAGTTCGCTTCGCCGATTACTGAATAGCCCAAGGGGCTCAGCTAAACAAAAAGTTAGGCGGTTTGCTGCTCGATAATCCAGTTTTGTGCTAACTCAATCAGTTTTGTCCAACGTGCTGGCATTGTCGGAAGCCCTGATAATTCTGGGTTCACGACAGGTACCTTACCTTCCAAGGTGGCGTGCGGCCTTAAAAAGTTAAAGTAAGCCACAAATAAGGTGACAAAAGAAACCGACCCTTGTTGCGAGCCAAAGCCATGAGTGGAGCGATAATTGCCTTTAAATGTTCGATTCAGTCTCTCGATTACCTGTTTTAAAGGTCTATATTCAGTTGAAACTGGGTCATCATTTGTAAGCCCGATTACTTGCTTCACATCAAACGAAATGTCATGTTGTGCGAAAAAGTGTTGAGCTAGTAGGTAGATTGGATTTCCATCTACTACGAAAGTTAGGTCTTTCGGGATCTCCTTCATCTTTACTAACACTTCATCTATCGCACGAATGGCTGACGCTGTATCTCGATTAGGAGACACCGGATAGGAAAGAATGATCTTTTTAACCGCATCAAAAAAGAAAAATAAATAATGCCAGCGTCCACCGACTCGAATATAAGTTTCGTCACCACAGAATTGGTCGGAAAGCTCATACGGATAGTAATCCACATATGGCTTAAGCATAAGAGCCACGCTATTTTCGTAGTTCAATATCGTTTGGTGGGAAATAGCCACACCATGAACATCCTGCATAATGGCAGCTGTCCTACGGGCCGAAAGGCCGTAGTTAACATGGTAGGTTAATATCAAACCTAATGTATGTGGTGAAGCATAAATCCTAGACAAATCTACTGCTGGTAGTTCAGGCGTTTGCTTGGCCAAAGGTAGAAAATCAATATGAAACTGCCGAAAGATATATCTTATTTTAAATGCTTGAGGATCTTTCTTAAATCGTGTCTTCTCTTTGGAGGACATCGCTTTAAGGTTTCTTTGGTAAAAAGAACAGTTGTTGTTTTTGCATTTGTAGACGAAAAAGTCTTTTCTATCCTTAATTTTATCGAGTGATTTTGAACAATGAGGACACTTTAAAATGGCCTCTTTTGAAAAACGATTTTTATCACTGAAAAGACACGAACACACCTTACACTGAAATTGACCTTTATCTCCGTTATTGGCATAAAGATAGTCCGACGGAGCACCACACTTAGGACAATTCATTGATTTAGGTACAACAGTCTTGGAATTAGATCGCCTTTGAACAGGTTTTAGTGACTTACCGTGTTCGTTGAAATACTCCTTCAAAAGAGTTTTGTAATCAAGTTTTTCCAGTGGTTCGATTATCGGAAGATCATCTACCTGGAGTTTTCGATAGGGTTTATTCACAGGTTGCTCTGTTGGTTTTTCAAACATGTTTTTTCCGATAAGTAGGGTAAGCAATGTTCGAATGATTTGTTCTTGGTACTTAATAAAAGTTAATAAATAGGTTATAATTTGAGGGTACAACTTGTCACTTCCTTTTTAGGTTGGTGTTTGGTGTGGTAACCTCACTATTTCCTAAAATTCAGGGGGTGGCAATTTTTTTGCTCAAAAAGCCCTCTATCAAGGTATTTTATAGCCTATTTAATGTAAAAGTTTTGACAATACGTATAAAAGCAAAGGGGTGGAATCATGATTAAGGTTCTAATTGTTGAAGATGACCCAATGGTTGCCGAAATTAATAAACGTTATCTCCAGGATATGAAAGGATTCCGCCTTACTGGCATGGTTCAAACGGTAAAAGATGCAATTGACTTTCTTCAAAAGGAAACGGTAGAGCTTATATTACTAGATGTATATATGCCAGGTGAAAATGGACTCGTATTACTCAAATATATAAGGGAACACCATCTAGAAATAGATGTAATCCTTATTACCGCTGCTGGTGAAAAGGATAAAATCCAAACGGCTCTTAGGCTTGGTGCCGTTGATTACTTAATCAAACCGTTTGAGTTTGATCGATTTCAACAAGCATTGCTGAGGTTTCAAGATAAATATCTATTTTTTGCTAATCATCCCGTGCTCAAACAAGAAGATCTTGACGATCGAATCCTCAGTACAGAGCAAACTCAGATGGAAGAGCCGATCATTGATTTGCCTAAGGGGTTAACGAGCAGCACTCTACAAGTGGTAGTCGAGGTGTTGAAAGCAAAAGGCACGAACCCGTTCTCTACTGATGATATTTCGGAAAATACGTATATCTCCCGGGTGTCAGTAAGGAAATATTTAAAGTTCTTAACTCAGCTAGGTGTATTAAAGGAATCATTAACCTACGGAATTGGTAGACCGGTATATCTATATACACTACAAGTAGAAAAACTAAACCAAGTGGACATGTATCTATAAAAGGTGCATTTCCACTTTTTTTAATTTAATAAAGTTGTATAGTTACAAAATCTATCAAACCTTGGTCATTTTCTTTACGATGTAGAAAGATTGAAAGCGATTACCAAAGGGGTAGATATCATTGATAAAAAACAATCTAAAAGAGGAAGCACTCAAACTTCATAAAGAATATAGTGGAAAAATTGAGATTGTCAGCAAGATTGATGTAAACACAGCGGAACAACTAAGTCTCGTATATACACCTGGAGTCGCAGACGTTTGTAAAGCGATTGTAGAGAATCCAGAACAAGTCGATGTGTTAACATCCAGAGGACATATGGTGGCTATCGTGACAGATGGCACAGCCGTTTTAGGCCTTGGTGATATCGGACCAAAGGCAGCCCTCCCTGTTATGGAAGGAAAAGCACTTCTTTTTAAAAAGTTTGCCAATGTGGATGCCTTTCCACTTTGCTTAGATACAAAAAACGTGGATGAGATCGTCGGAATCATTAAGGCACTATCTCCTAGTTTTGGAGGAGTGAATCTTGAAGATATTTCCGCTCCCCGTTGCTTTGAAATTGAAGAACGTTTAAAGCAAGAACTGGATATCCCCGTTTTTCATGATGATCAGCACGGGACAGCCATTGTTGTTCTTGCTGCGTTAATCAATGCGGTTAAAGTAGTGGATAAGCAGCATCGCAGTATCAAAATTGTCATTAACGGTGCAGGAGCAGCCGGAATTGCGATTGCCAAGTTGCTCATGCAGGCAGGATTTCAAGACATCACCCTTGTAAGCCTTGAAGGTGTGGTCAGCAAAGGCGAAAGATGGATGAATTCAGCTCAAAAAGAGATGGCGGAAGTGACCAATTTGAAAAGAGTTCGTGGTACATTAGCGGATGCCGTCCATGGCGCAGATGTGTTTATTGGTGTATCAGGTCCCGGTGCCATGAAGCCAGAACATATTCAATCCATGGCGAAAGATCCAATCGTTTTTGCGATGGCCAACCCGATCCCAGAGATTTACCCGGAAGAAGCTCTTGCTGCAGGTGCCGCTGTCGTAGGCACCGGTCGATCCGATTATCCAAACCAAGTAAATAACTTACTTGCCTTTCCCGGCATTTTCCGAGGTGCCTTGGATGCAGGTGCAAAAGACATTACAACAGAGATGAAGCTAGCGGCTGCTTACGCGATTGCGGAAGCTGTTTCAGAAAAAGATTTAAAAGCAGACTATGTGATTCCGAGCGCATTGGATGAGAGAGTGGCAAAAATGGTGGCCAATGCCGTTTCGGTTGCTACCATTCAACAGAACAAAAGCAAAAGTTCGTTATCCGTATCGTAAAACACCCTTTCTGGTAATAGGTTCCATAACCTGTCCCAAAATCGGAACATACAATCAAATATGTAGGACAAATTATATTAAATGGCTCAGTTCACATACTGAGCCATTTTTGAGGCCTGTTGAACCAAGCTCCCTCTCCAAAACCATAATAGAGCGTACCCAGATGAGGGAATCAGCAGAGTTTGGTAATTAAGCGGAGAAATTTCTCTTAATTAGGAAATTGCACTCAAAATCGCTTAATTAGACGGAGATATTCCGACTATTGGCTCGAAAAACATGAAAATGGGTGATTTTTCTTTGATTAAACGGAAAACCTCCGCTTATATACCCTGAACAGAGCTCTACTCTGCAGTCTAACCGGAAAACCTCCGCTTATTTGAGATAAATGGTATATCAAATTGTAGGGTGCATTTCCCTATACAAATTGTTAATGGTTGTGATAGGAAACGGAACCCTTTACTTTTCTGGGTGTTTTTTCTTTTACAATATGATTTTTTTATATGAATGTATATTTTTTAAAAAGGTGCAAAATATATAGCTACACCAACGAAAAGGAGAGATTGAAATGGACAGAAACAACCGTGGAAATAACTCTAATCAATTAGTAGTACCTGGGGCTGAGCAAGCACTTGAACAAATGAAGTACGAAATTGCTAGTGAATTTGGTGTTAATTTAGGACCTGAAACATCTGCACGTGCAAACGGATCTGTAGGTGGAGAAATCACGAAGCGCCTGGTGCAAATGGCAGAACAATCAATGGGCGGTAGCTTCCGCTAATTTTGTAATAATTTATCCTTAGATGGTAGCATGGGGAGAGGTATTCTAACTTACCTCTCCCAATTATTTTGTTACATCCCCCATCATCTTGTAAATAATTGAGGAAATAAGTCGTAATTTCCTTGGAAATATTCGACATGATTCTTATGCGGGGGAAATATTTGAGGTTCAATAATCTTCTTATTCTTTCCTTTTAAGACGTTCTCTTATATCTTTTCTTAATTATTACTACCGACACGACTACTAAGAACGAGACGATACTTAACACTTCTTGCAAAAGTTGAGGAATCGGCAGGACGTTTTTTAGTATCATTAAAGCAATGGCAGAAACTATTATGACCGTTGAATGTTTATGGATAAAGTTCATAGATCTCTCCTTTTTATTTTCTTATATGAAGTTATAATACTTGCACAAACAATAAAAACTCCTAGCAAGGAAATAAGATAAACATACGGGGAAATCACCGTACCAAAAGCCACTTCATTTTGGAGCAAGTATACCTCCCCTTGCATGTCCGGTGTATAGTAGATGGTTTTTATATAACCTATTCCTATGGTACTTAATAAATAAAGGATATGTAGAATGATTGAAGCCATAAAAGCTTGTAATACTGTTTTCATAGATACCTCCTTTTTGCAAAAAAGTCCTTTAAGAACATTATCTTAAAGGACTCCCCAGTAAACAATATCTCTTTACATGAAAACACATTTTTTAATCTCTTAAAACTATACATTAGTAACCTTAAAATGCATCAGCTTACTAACCTCTGCGACAGGAACTGGTTTACTTATATAATAACCTTGAATTTGGTCGCAGCCTTTTTCTTTAAGTATTTGGTACTGTCTTTCATTTTCAACACCTTCAGCAATCGTTTTTAAGTTAAGGTTTGTTGCTAATGCTAAAATGGTTGAAACAATTGCCTGGTTGCTTTGATCGTTTTCGATATCATTGATAAAGCTTTTATCAATTTTTAAGATATCAATCGGTAAATTTTTTATATGACTCAGCGAAGAATAGCCTGAACCAAAATCATCTATGGAAATTTTAATGCCTAATTGTTTCAGTTTGTTTAACTTACTAATGACTAGTTCCGTATCCATTGTTGAACTTTCCGTTATTTCTAATTCCAAATATACCGGGTCGGCTAACGTGTCTTTTAATATGGCTTCTACTTTTTCAACAAAGTCCTTTTGAATAAATTGTATGGTGGATACATTAACGGAAACCCCGAGATGTTCAACTCCCTCATCTTCCCACTTTTTTAGCTGTAAACAAGCTTCACGAAGGACCCATTCACCTAGCTTTAAGATTAATCCGGTTTCCTCAGCAAGCGGGATAAATGTAGACGGTGAAATGTTCCCATATTCACTATGTTTCCATCGAAGCAAAGCTTCCACTCCAATAATTTCATTACTTAGCAGTTCCAGCTTAGGTTGATACGCGATACTCAATTCATTAAGTTCAATCGCTTTTCGCAAGCCATTTTCTAGATTCACTTTTAAAGTAATATGATCATCCATGCTTACATTGAAAGTCTGGTAGCGGTTCTTCCCTTGCTCCTTTGCACTGTACATGGAGGTATCTGCTCTTTTAATTAGACTATTTAAGCTCGATCCGTGATCCGGATATAGAGAAATACCGATACTTGAAGTAATAAATAGCTCATTTCCATTTATTGATATAGGTTTCTGGAGCTCATTGATAATTTGTTCAGCTAATCTTTCAGCTTCTTCCTTTGATGTGTTTCTGACCAAGATCATAAATTCGTCCCCACCTTGGCGGGACACTACATTATCCTTGCCTACTATATTTTTAAGTAGGTTAGAAACAGAAACTAATAACAAATCGCCCGTGTGGTGGCCTAATGTGTCATTGATGAATTTAAAGCGGTCCAAGTCAATGAACATGATGGCAAATCTACTATTTAACTGATTAGTTTCTTGAATAGCGCTCTCTATTTTTTCTTCAAAGTACCTGCGATTCGTTAAGGAAGTTAAACTATCGTGATAAGCAATATACTCTATTTTTCTAATGGACTCTTCTAGTTCTTGATTCTTTTCAATGATTTCTTTTGTTCGTTGTTGAACTTTTATTTCTAGTTCCCTATTTAACTCTTTCGTTTCAAAAATTAATTCACTATTTTGAACCAGGGTAAGAATCTGTCTGATGATAATTAATAATGTAGAAGCGATTGAGCCAATAACAAGACTGTTAATCGCTAAATTCCCTTGAAATATCATGAAAATAAAAATGGTGATAACTGAGAGGTACGGAAGCATTAATTTTATTGTTAGAAAGTCAATAATTTTTCCACTGTTTCTTTTCTGTTCTGTTTCCGATTCCACTAGAACTTTACCATCTTTTTTATTATATACACTCGCCAACCCAAACAATAACATGGATAGTGGCCAAAGAGGATCCATATAACTCCCTGATAAATATAAATTGTTCATCGTCAAATATAAATAATCCATATTAGCAAAAAGTAAGATTGAAAAAGCGATAACATTAATGATGAATACCTTTTTTGGCAAAACACTCTGTGACATATAATATAAGCTTAGCAAGGCAAATAACATGACTAGAATAGCAATTGGATAACTAACAGAAACAACTGTATACATAAACCCAAACTCTATAGCCGAGTCTAGAATGGGCGCAATGACAAAATGCCAACTAATGGATGAAACGACAATCATGACAATAATAATATCGAAAATATATTGAACGGTTTTAGAAATGTTTTTTGTTAATGACTGAACAAACACTAAAGCGAAAATATAAAGAATGATACTTATGTACCAAAATAAATCGGATAAATTAGTACTATGAGTATTTGGAAAAAAGGTAAAGTTATATCTAAATATAACCATTCCCACACCATAGCTAAAGGTAGCAACCGCCGTTAATAACCAGTAATATCTTATCTTCTCATTTTTCAGATGGAAAAATTGCTTAATTATAAAAATACCGCTCACGAATGGCGCAATGACTTGAAATCCATTCCCACCGAGCAAAATTAGTTCTTTCTCATCTTTAAAGCAGATAATTAATGCGTAATAACTTAGTATATAAATGCCAATAAAATACTTTGAGCGTTTTTCTAAAATTGATGCCCAATCTCCCATGGTGAATTCCTCTTTCTGTTACTCATTTATGCTAGATAATCAATAAAAATACGAAAATATACCTATTACTATTTTACCATGACAACAACAGAAGATAAGTAGGATTTTGTCGAAAAAGCTTTTGGTAAATATTAAATTGTATGTTAGAAAATAAAAAGGCCGTGTTTGACGAAATACACAGCCTTTTAATCTCTTATAATTTAAACTTTCCTGTCAATTCCTTCATCGTGGTTGACATCGTAACCAGCTCTTCGATTGACTCCGTCATATGTAAAACTAAGCGTTCTTGTTCTAATGTAATATCTACGGTTTTTCTCACTTCAGTTGAGGCTTGCTCCGCAATATTAGCTGTCTCTTTAGCTGATGCTGTGATTTCTTCCGTGGCTGCAGACATTTCTTCAGAAGTTGCAGTCACTTCTTGGATTTTCACGTTTACTTCCTGTATGGCTCCTAGAATGTTTTTAAAAACCATTCCCGTTTCTCCAACCGAATGGATACCCTCTTTTACATCATCTAAAACAATCTTCATATTCTCTGCTGTTATATTCGTATCACTATTGATTTTCTCAATAATGTTCCGTATATTAACCGTTGAACTTTCGGATTGCTCAGCTAGTTTACGCACTTCATCAGCAACCACCGCAAATCCTTTACCCGCTTCTCCTGCGCGCGCTGCTTCAATCGCTGCATTTAACGCAAGTAAATTCGTTTGAGAAGCAATCCCTTGAATAATTTCTACAATGGACTCAATATCCTTTGAATGGGCTTGTAATGTCATGATGGAACTTGACGATTCATTAACTGAACGACTAATGGTATTCATCTGTTCCACTAAATCATTCACTTTTTGGTTACCTACCTCTATTTCGCCCTGTGTCTTGGCAGAAAGTTCCGTAACAACAGAAGAGTTGACGGCAATATCGTTGATATTCTCTGACACTTCTTCTATGATTTTTGCACTATCAACCAAGCTTTTATATTGAGTGTCCACTTGAGAGGCCATTTGCTCCATGATGACTGATATCTCATTACTTGCCCCTTTGGTTTCGTTCGCACTTACTAACAATTGCGACGTTGTTCCACTCATTGTTACCGAGCTTTCGTTGATTACCCCAATCATCCTCTTTAATTCTTGAAGCATATGATTAAATGAAGCTGTTAAACTTCCAATTTCATCTTTCCTATCAGACTCAATCGTAACCGTTAAATCACCTTTTCCAACTAATTCGACCTTCTTGGCTAAATGTTTTAGCGGATTCACTAGTGACACTGTGGCTATGGAAATCAATAATATACTCAATAATACGATTCCAACGGTCATCCACATTAACTTTATCTTACTCGCCTGTAGAGACGAATACACCAAACTAGCATCTAAATCAGCGCCTAATATCCCGATTAATTCTCCAGAATCCGATTTGATCGGTATATAGGCTGAAACTAAGCCACCATACTCTTCTGAATAAGTCAATTCCCCAACTTGTGACTTACCCGTTTCAAAAGCCTTCACTAGCAAGGGGTAATCATCAACGCCCTCTTCGACATCGCCTAATTCTGAGGCATCTTGTAGCATACCATCAACCATATAATAATATTCAAATTCTCCATCTTTCTCTTGTCGACCCATCGTATATAAATAGACCAACCCATTGGTTTCTCGTATTTCGTTTAGACGTTCTTTCAATTCATAATAATAATCCGTTTCCCCTGAATCTAGTGAGATTTCCTCATATAGATCCAAATCAATCACTTTAACAGCATTTTCAGTAATGGATAGCGCTTGGTCTCCTAATGAACTTGTAATCACATTTTTGGACGTTTGAAAAGAAATAAAGCTAGTTACCACTCCCGAAATCAATATTAAACTTGAGAAAATAACGATCATTTTCAATTTTAAACTCTTGTTCATAGACGTCTCCCTCTTTAATACAAATAATAGGACTATTATACTAAAAAAGAGGTTATAACTTAATTCTTTATTGTTCGACAAATAACGACTTTCACTTTCGGTCTTCACTGTATCGGTTTCGTGTAGGTATAAGAATTCATAGGCGGAGAATTTCCTGCTAATGTATATAGGGGAGGGCTAAAAGGTGGATTTAAGCGGAGATATTCCGGTTACATGCTCTAAATAAGGCAAAATCCAAGGATTTGGATAAAATAAACGAAAAAACTCCCCTTATCTTTAAGGAAATATGAGTATTTCCCAAGTTAGGCGGAATTCTTCCGTTTATTTTTCATACATAGTGAACTCTGCAATCAATCAGTTATTACTGAACAACTTATACCGCTTCTGTTCCCCACTTCTTCTCATCCTGAACAAACAGAATACCTAACTCATGATGATCGCCTTCGTAGAGGGCTCGCTGAACAAAGCGAACCTGTCCATTGACGTCTAACACCTCGAGCTTACAGTGAGCACGATTTCGCTGCAGCGCCTCATAGACCTCTGCTTCGTTATGTACAATTGTTCCGTTTACCTTAGAAACAATTTCTCCAACGGAAAGCTTCATTTTTTGTGCAGGAGAATGTGGTAGCACTCCTAAAATCATAACTCCTTGATTGCGCTTGGAAAAATAGAAAGGACCACTTTCTTCCTTCGTTTTTTGACTAAAATAGATCACTTCGCGTCCAAGGATTCCGATAGCAACGACTGCTAATGATAAAATCGGCAGCCAATACGAAGCAATGGCGATGGCTGTTAGCACGAAGCCATGGGCCATGATTTGCTTTCCAACATGTGAGACTGCCTGAGTTGGCAGGGCTCCTTGGATGTGTTGATAATGTCCGAGTGCAAACGGAACTAATAATAGTCCGTAGCCTTCTCCAGCTACATTAAACACCGGCCACCATTCAAACGGAAGCTGCTGGAGGGCATCTCCAGGGACCAACAGAAGAAGCGGCAACATCCACACTCGCTTGAGTTCGTGAACGCCTACTCGTTGGCCGCGTTTGCTCGTCATGAGCTTAGGCGAGGTCCCCTTCTTTCCATTTTTCAAAATAAGAATGCCTTCTGCGATGACTAGTAGAGCTAGCAGGACCGTGATGGACGGGTAGAGCTTGTCTTCTAGGCTGCTGAAGAGATCAGGGAAAAGCGGGATACTCCAGTCCTTGCCTGCTGTAAAAAAGAGGGCGAAGAAAGTGAGACCCACGGTGTATACCGATGATAGCAGGCGTACACGAATGCTCAGGATGATCGTGATTGCGGCAATAAACAGGATGGCCGCTAGTGGAATGACCACTCCTGCGGCGATCATGATGATCGACAGTATGGATCCGAGCAATAGTCCGAGCGGTAGTAACTGACGAAGCTCATAGTAGGCATTTTCGGCGCGAACGTGAAAATGACTTCGCTCTCTCTTTACTCGAGAAACTCCTAAAAATGCCGCGAGTAGGAATGTGAAGTAAAACACTGGATGTATTAATAGTTTTGCGAATCCCCAAGCCATTTCTAATAGCCACTCTAGAACCAAACTAGCCACCAACCTTATCAATCTATTTCCGAACTTTCCTATTAATCTTTATTTTACCAAATGAAAGGAGAATTCGATATTAGAAATATTTTGGATAATAGTGGATAAAGGGATTTAGGGGAATATTCACGGAATTTCCATAACAAAAATACCCTCTTACCCATGAGGATAAGAGGGTCAATCTTATTTCGCCAACAATCTGAGTCCAGTCTGCAGTTGCGTGTCATTGCTATCCTTCTTCATTTCTTCAACCACCGCACTCTGGAGAGCACTGGCTGTTTTGCTGTCAATTTTCCCCGTCATCTCTAAATCGTGTTGACGCTGGAAGGCCATGACGCTCGTTTCGGTACGGTCGTTAAAGTAGCCGTCCTCTCGACCTGGGTCAAGTCCAAGTGCCTTCAGCATTTGCTGGGCGTTTTTGATTTGCTCGTTGTTCATATCCTTTTCTAATGCCTCGGTGAGCTGGAGCGGATGCGTGTGATAGAGCTCCGATTGAACCACCTTCACATCGGGTTCAATTCCCTTTTTATGGATCCAATTTCCATCAGGAGTTAACCACTTAAACAGCGTCAGCTTAATATTGCTGCCATCTCCCATCGGCACAGCCTGCTGAACGGTTCCTTTTCCGAACGTGGTTTCCCCGATCAGTTGGAACCCTTCCGCTTCCTTTAATGCACCAGCAAGAATTTCCGAAGCTGAGGCACTACCTTTATCAATCAACACGGCAACAGGATAGTCTTTATCCTCCGTTAGGTTTGAAAAATAGCGCATCTTTTCACCATCTCGTTTTTCGATTTGAACGAATGGTTTTTCCTTTGACACGAATTCTTTTAGGATTTCCTCCACGCTTGATAACAGTCCACCTGGATTGCCACGCACATCAATCAGTAATCCATCGATCCCTTGATCTTCAAGCGCCGTTAATTCCTTTTTAAACTCTTTTGCAGTATCCTCTGAGAACGTGGTAATCTCCAGATACCCGATCTCCTTACCGTTTTGCTTTTTCACATCACTATGGACCGTGATTTGCGGAATTTCATCGCGCTTCACGTCGACAACGAGAGGCTTGGTTAAGCCACTACGTGCGATTTCTAGCTTCACCTTTGTTCCTTTTTCTCCGCGGATTTTAAGGGTTGCTTGATAAAGGTCTACCCCGTCCAAGCTTTCTCCATCCACCGATAAGATTTGGTCATTAGGGCGCAAGCCTGCTTTTTCGGCTGGCGAGTCTTTAAATGGGGACACGATGACGATTTTGCCATCAACCAGGCCTACTTCTGCCCCGATTCCTTCAAACGAGGATTCAAGTGTGCTGCTGAACTGCTTGGCCGTTTCTTTGTCCATGTATACCGAGTACGGATCGTCGAGTGTCGTGAGCATGCCTTGAATCGCACCCTCGATGAGCTTTTCTTGATCCACACTTTCTACATAACTGGTTAAAATTAACTCGTAGGCTTTTTCGACTTTGTCCAATTCTTCTAGATTGATAGACTGAGGGCTTCCCTCGTCGCTGCTTTTGGTATGTAACTCCACCTTGGACTCTGCCGCTAACGCACCGGTAAAGTGCAAATATCCATATGTTCCTCCAGCACCTGTTAGCAATGACCCTGTCATTAGCAAGGCAACCCATTTTCGATTCATGCAAAAATCCTCCCTAAAAGAAAAGCACTAATTTTTTTCTGCATTAGCTTTTGTCGGTTTAAGGGTCTATTTCTCCTTCCACGAGCTGTTGTTGCTTTGCAACAAAGGCTCGCTACAGGAGAAACAGCCCCTATATTTAATAGTTATACAAAAAACACCTCACAAAGTTGTGAGATGTCTTTGTATAACCACTATATGTGCGAGATGGACTAGTTATGAATTAATTCCGGACAACTAGGGTGGCTAGTTGTTCGGTTAAGGCTTCTAACTCTTTGAAAGATTCAACTACTTGGGTGATTTGGTTGGATTGTTCTTCGACGCTTGCTAGTACTTCTTCTACTGCCGCACTGGACTGTTCAGACACACTGGATAGCGAGGAGATTTCCTCTAAAACCACTTCAGAGTTTTTAGAAAAATGAACAAGGCTTTTTTCTACTTCTTCTGCTTGCTGTAGTCCTTGCTTAGACGAGGCGAGCATGGACTGGAACGTTTGGCTTGTTTGCTTGGTCATTTCTAGTCCTTTTTCAACTGCCAGCTGGCCGCCTTGTACTTGGCCCGTTACTTGTACGGTCTTTCTTTGGATTCCATCTAGGATGGCTTCAATTTCATGTGTCGATGCCTGAGAAGTTTCTGCGAGTTTACGAACTTCCCCAGCTACCACGGCAAAGCCTTTACCCGCTTCACCCGCGCGTGCTGCTTCGATCGCTGCGTTTAGAGCAAGTAGATTCGTTTGATCGGTGACCTCTCTAATTTTTAAAACAATCGCCCCAATTTTTTGGGTTTGATCGTTGAGCTCTTTCATCAATTGACTTGTATTTTCGACTGAGTCATATACATCCTTCATTTCTGTTTCGAGAGTGTGAATCTTCCCTGTCCCAACCTTCGACGTGTTCTCGGTTTCTAGCGAGATTTGATGAAGCGTTTGAGCAGATGTCACGACGCTACGAATCATATCTCCTGACAATTGCATCGTTTCATTCATCCCAGTCACGGAGCTTGCTTGAGTCTCGATTCCTTTAGATATTTCGGAGAATGCTGAGGTCAGCTCGGAAGAAATTTGATTCGTTTTCTCGATGTTTCTTTTAAAAGAATGACTGAAGTTCTGTAGCACGCCTACCGACTCTTTTACTTTTTCTAGTAATTCATCCACCTGTTCTTTTCCGTGTTTTAACTCAATTCCGTCAGCTTCCATCTTTTGCGTTAACTTCGATGTGAGTCGCGCCTGTGTGAGGAACATGAGTAACGTCACAATATTGATGACATTTAATGAAATTAAGATAGACACGTCCGCTCCGTAAAACATTTGCTCATTAAACTTGATAAAGAAATAATTGCTGAGAGCTAGTCCAATCACACCCGTTATGGCCATCGACCTCACTTGGTTATAAATCATAACCACCGCCAGAGCAAAATAGATCATTAAGTAGCTTGATAGCTTCGGAGAACTAGAAACCATAAAGAATATAAGAATCGCGATTCCTACAGCGACAATGTAATGAATATGTAGTGTAAACTTTTTGGTTACGGTAAATATGGTAATTAGTGTGACCACTGACAAACCAACAATAGCAAACGTAACAATTCCCTTTGTGCTAACGTTTGCAGCAAAGTTACTAGCAAGCCCTAAGGCAAAGCAGATCCATAGTAGGATGGTAACCAGCTTGTTTCTTTCCTGCATATATTGAATTCTGTCCATATCATTTCCCCCCATTGTTAATATGAAACAACATCCTTTAAGGAGCGCGTACCGTCATAACGTAGATCCACATAATGATTATCGCCTAAATGTACAAGTGGACAATGTGGCCTATCTTCGTAAACCGTTATGATTGTCCCTTGCTCCCCTGTATTTAACACGACTCTTTTTCCAACAAATTGGTCCATTAAGTATTTCGTAAACGGGACCGTAATGGCTGAATCAAACTTTCGCTTTGCGGTTTCTTCCATTAAAATCATGACAGCAACGATCGGTGACTGTTCTCCCTTATACGGACGGACCGCTGTGATGGCGTCATATGTATCAGCAACTGATATGATTTGGGCATGTAAAGGGATAACATCTTCACGAACTCTATACGGATACCCTGAACCATCTATTCTCTCATGGTGCATAAGTGTACCCATAATCACCTTCGAGCGAGTCTCACCCATTTTTTTCAGAATTTGTACCCCTTCAACGGTATGGTTTCGGATCAGCTCCCATTCTTCCGGATCTAGTTTTCCGTTCTTTTTTAACACCGAAAGTGGGATCGCAAGCTTTCCGATATCATGCAGTATCCCTGTTTCTCCAAGAAGCAGAATTTCTGCTTTATCCATTTTTAGTAGCTTTCCAATAATGGAAGAGACAACCGCCACATTTAACGAATGAACATACGTAAATTCATCATCTTTCCTAAGGAGCTTGAGTAGTTCGAAATGCTCATCTTCCGCTACAATCGTATTCAACATCGGTGTATACATATGCTCGAGCTTTTGTAATGGTTGATTGGAAGCGCTACCATTAATAGTTGCCTCTAAATCTTCGAAAATCATTTTTAACTGTCCAAGAGATTCCTTATAGTTCTGCTCTAATTTTTCTACACTAATAGACGGTTGGTTAATGAAACACGTCTCCAAGCGTAAATTGTTATGATGCAAGTGACTTTGTAAAACAAAGATATGTCTTTCGTTTAATATTGTTCCTTTTCGTAGTAGTGGAATAGATTTGTTCTTTGCAAACACATCTTCCGCTAGCACCGATCCTACAAATTCTAAGGAAAGACTCCCCTCTGTTGACATTATATTCACCCCTATAGTTCGAATTCCCCATGCAATTATTACCATTATAGTACCAAATTCTAGATTTGAGTATAGGAATGGAGGAGGTTTTATTTTGTAATCCTCAAAATATTTCTACAAAATTCGACGTTGACATAAAAAAAGAAGAGGGAGTTCCTCTTCTACTTTAAGAAACCACTTTGATTTCGTTTGTCTCTGTATTAACAATAAACCCTTGGACCAGTATGGATCTTGGAATTAGTGGATGCTTTTTTATTAATTCTACACTGCTCTTTATTTTGTCCCTAGTAATCTGTGGCCCTTTTAACCAGTTGATTGTACTACCTCCACCAAAGTGGATATAATCAAGTGTTTCGATTACTTGTTTAGTAACACCTGATTTTTCTAACCTAACCATAAGGTCCTCCTCAGAAATGCTTGATTTATTTTCGTCTCCTATCACATAAATCTCTACTACATTTTCAGTGTTTATCGCTAAAATAATATCCCTAACTAAGCACCCATACGGTTGGGATATTACTTCCCCTAAACTAGTGAAGATTAGTAGTTCTTCCGTGTCTCTTTGTGTAATTTTTGGAATGAATTGTAGCATTTTCTCATTGAAACCTGTTATGATTAATGTCTTTTTTATCATAAACACTTCCCCCTATTGCATCCATTTGGCTATTTCATAATATACAGGTATGCCGAGAACAAGATTAAATGGGAACGTTACTCCTAAAGATAAACCAAGATATATCGACGGGTTTGCTTCAGGAACTGAAGTTTTTAAAGCTGCTGGAGCTGCGATATAAGATGCACTTCCTGCCAAAACTCCCATTAAGGTAGTTCCTCCTAAGGAGAGACCTACGAAGTTCCCTATAAAGATGCCCAAAATTCCGAATAGAAGCGGAGTGAGCAATCCAAATAATAGTAATTTCATACCATGTTTTTTTACTTCCGGTAACCGTTTCCCTGCAACTAAACCCATATTTAACAGAAAAAGGATTAAAATACTGCCGTATAAATCAATAAAAAGAGGTTTGACTGTTGAAACAGCACGTTCACCGAGAAATAGACCAATGAATAAGCTCCCTACTAAAAGGATAATACTTTTTCCAAAAATACTTTCTCTTAACACTTCTCTATTAAGCAAGCCTGCTGATGATGGAGGAAGGAACCCAAGAGTCCGGGTAGAAAATGCTCCAGTTCCCTTATTAGCCTCTAATATTTTATATAAAAGCAATGACACTAATATAGCCGGGCTTTCCATAAGTACAACAATCGCATTCATAAAGCCTTCATAAGAGGTTCCATTTTTGTCTAAAAAGGTAAGTGCAGCACCGTAGGTAACTATGCTTATAGAGCCATATGTAGCTGCCAACCCAATGGAATTTTTCACATCCATCTGAATGAATCTTAGAATAAATAGTGTAAGAAAAGGGATGATACCCCCGATAAATAGAGCTCCTAGAATAGGACCGACAACCGTCTCTATAGAATAATGGGAGAGTTCTATTCCCCCTTTTAAACCAATCGCGATTAATAAATAAATACTTAATGCTTCGCTTAGACCATTAGGAATTTTCAGATCAGATTTTACTATTGCTGCAAGTAAACCTAATAGGAAAAATAACACCACTGGCGAAAGCAAATTTTGAATTATGATTTCCTTCATATAAATCCCCCTATTTTTAATAAAAAAAACGATAACAATGGAAAATGACCTTCCACCTTTTTACTCTTGGCTAGCTAAAAAGCCTTCCGAGAATCTCCCTTTATTTTGTTTGATTCTCCTTATTCCTTCCAACAAAAAAAGGTATATTTCCCAAGACTGCACTACTCCAGAAAATATACCGATTTATATTCCTTTTCCTTCATCTTTATTAGGATCTATTTTTCATATAGCCAATAAAAGTATTAGCTAGATGCTAAATATACCTATTCTTTTAGAAGTATAAAGCAATGATCTCTCGTTTGTTTAAAATTGATTTGAAATCATTATATCCGTGTGAGGGAAAAAATTCAATAGTAATTTAAAAAAATTTTAAATATTCACTTCTATTATCTTAACACGAGTTCCTTCGCTACTAACTGTTGAATGAACTGATGCCCACTTTTCACAATTTGGTCCTTGTCATAATCCATAGAAGCCACATGGAAGGAATTAGGCAACTTGAGTCTTTCCGTATTAGTAGATCGTACCGTTTGAAGAATATAATCGGTATTTTCAGGTGGAACCACATGGTCCACACTTGAGCGCATACCTAAAACCGGGCTATCGATCTCAGGAAGAATGCTTATCGTGTCCTCCATGACCTTTTGTAGTTCATGAATTGCTTTTAATGGTACCTTTGAATAAGTAATTTCATGAACACCACTTGCCTTGATATCTGGTTCTGACTCATTCAAGAACCGTGGTTCAACCTGATCTTTTAAATAATCGTAGGCTGGTACTTCCAAAGCCGCATTTATTAAAAGGAGTCCCTTGATCTCTTTGTGACGATGAGCTAAACGCAGTGATAGTGTTCCACCCATGGACTGCCCGATCACAAAAATATGTGAACAATGTTGTTTTAGTTGTACATACGCTTTTTCTAATGAAGCGAACCAGTCTTGATAAGAGCACACTTCCATATCTTTATAATGAGTTCCGTGTCCTTTTAATCTAGGAGCTAACACCGAATACCCTAATCTTGCAAACTCTTCCCCAATATACCGTACACTTTGAGGTGTCCCAAGAAATCCATGAGATATTAGTACTCCTACTTCACTTCCCTTGAAGAAAAATTCTTCCGCTCCCTCGATAACCGGATATGTTTCTGCCATCTGTTTCGCCTCCATTAGTAAGCAGTTTAATTTTTATCTGTTACTATACTATAATTCATATTATACCTATCTGTAAACTAGGAATTAAAAAATAATTTAAAAAGCGCAACTTGTATCTACTCAGAGAGTAGGCAAAAGCTGCGCTTAGTTTGTTCTTATAGTGGTACAATTCCAGACGGATTAATCGCATTAGACTTCGATGCATTCCATCCACCACGGTGAAGCTCGAAGTGTAAATGCTGGCCATAGGAATCACCTGTGTTACCCATGTTTCCAATAAATTGACCTTTAGATACAACTTGTCCTTCACCCACGGCACGGCTGCTTAAGTGAGCATAGACCGTTGTATAGGTTTGACCGTTAATGCTGTGTGCAATAAAGATCGCATTTCCGTAACTAGATGAGTAGTACGAACGAATAACTACCCCATCTGCTGCTGATACAACAGGAACCGTTCCTTTTGCAGCAAGGTCAACCCCTGCATGCAATTTACCCCAACGAACACCAAATCCTGAAGACAGGTAACCCGCTGATGGTCTTGTGAAAGATCCACCGGATACAGCTGGAGCTGAAACGGTACTGCCTCCGCCGCTACTTTCTGTACTTCCGCCACCACCTGACGAATTGTTTGCGGCTGCTGCTGCGGCCGCCGCTGCCGCTGCTGCAGCTTCAGCAGCTGCTTTGGCCTGACGTTCTTGCTCCATTTGAATGGCTTTTTGCATCGCAGCAGCTTGATTAGCTAAAATCGACTGCTCTTCTGCTAGCGCCATTTTATGGTCATGAAGTTCGGTCTCTTCTTGTTGAAGAGTCGCCATTAACTTGTCCTTTTCAGCCTTTTGTGATTCAAGGCTCTTCTTCATTCCTTCAAGGTCAGCAAGCATTGTTTCTAATCCAGCAAGCTTGTCCTCTACTTCTTTTTTCTTAGCTTCAAGTTCTTCTTTATCTGCTTGATGCTCTCTTAAAATATCTTGGTCGGCTTCTACAATGGTTGCTACCGCACTCATGCGGTCGATAAAGTCTGAAAAGCTCTTTGCCCCCATCAATACATCGATATAACTAACCATACTTCCGTTTTCCTGGAAGTTACGAGCACGGTCCTTTAGCAATTCATTTCTCTTTGCAATACGCTCTTCAAGAACAACGATTTCTGCTTTTAATGTTTCAATTTCAGCCTTTGTGTTCTCGATTTCCACGTTCTTTTCAGCAATCTTATTTTCCGTATCGGTTACTTTCATATCAATCTCTTTAATTTGAGCTTGAATAGAAGACTGTTGGGCTTGATTTTCAGATAGCTTTTGTTCTGCTTCATCAATCTTCGTTTCTACTTCTGATTTTTCCTCTTGAATTTGACTCTTTTCTTCTTGAAGGTCCTGAAGTGTGTTCGCCTTTACTGGAGAGACAAGAACACTTCCGAAACCTATTGCAGCAGCAAGTGTGACATATGTTATCTGTTTTTTCACTCCGATTTCTCCTTCCAAATGCTAAGTTAGTCGTTCGATAGACAGATAGATTCTAGTCTATTAATCTAGTCATTTTTTATGTAGAAAAGGAAAAAAGAACATTCCTTTTCCTTATATTTTCAAGAATTTACGTACGGACATTAAGCTTCCCCAAATTCCAATGAAGGCTCCCATAATCACAAGGATTCCAGCCACTTGGAAAATAAATGGATTCACATCTAATATTTGAATAAAATTGCCCTCTAATCGTGGCGCAATATAATCATGTGCTTTTGAATATAACACCGAAATCATCGCGATGGGAATAACCGAGCCCAGTATACCGAGCATAAGCCCTTCTAGGAAGAACGGCCAACGAATAAACGAGTTCGTTGCTCCCACTAAGCGCATAATTTCAATTTCACGTCTACGAGCAATAATGGTGATCTTAATCGTATTTGAAATAAGGAACATCGCTGTAAAAAGCAACCCAACGATGAGCACAAGACCCACGTTACGGCTGACGGATAAAAAGCTAAATAGCTTTTCAACAGAGCCTTGTCCATATTTAACTTTTGTTGTGTATTCAAATTCATCAATTTGTTTCGCTACATTCATCGTATCAGTAGGATTCTTTGCCTTTACGATAAAGACATCATTTAATGGATTGTCTTGCTCAAAAAGGTTAAACACTTCCCCTTCTTCTCCAAGACTTGCAATCAAACTATCAAGTTCTTCCTCTTTTGCAGAGAAGGTGACACTTTCCACTTTCGAGAGACTTTTTATCTGCTCTTCAAGTACGGCTTGGTCTTCTTTCGTTGCTGCTATATCTATGTGAACGCGGATTTCCACGTCTTCTTCAATCGAATCGGCTACCTTATTCAGGTTCATCATAATCACTAAAAACACGCCAACAAGAATCAAGGTTACCGTTACGGCACTAACAGACGCAAAGGTCATCCAGCCGTTACGACCAAGATTTTTGACGCTTTCTTTCATGTGACGACGGATCGTTCTAGCTTTCATAGCCGTAGTCACCTCGCATTTGATCTCGAACAATTTTTCCACTTTCAATCGCAATTACGCGATGCTTAATGGTGTTAACAATCTCTTTATTATGAGTCGCCATCACGATGGTTGTCCCTCTCGTGTTAATCTCTTCAAAGATGTTCATAATTTCCCATGAAGTTTCAGGGTCAAGGTTACCTGTGGGCTCATCCGCAATCACAAGCTTAGGTGCATTTACAATCGAACGGGCAATCGATACACGTTGCTGCTCTCCACCTGAAAGCTCGGTTGGAAGCATTCTCGCTTTATGCTTTAAGCCAACGAGATCCAACGTCTCCATTACTCGCTTCTTAATATATTTCGGCTGTTCTTCGATAACTTCAAGTGCAAACGCAACATTTTCATATACATTTAACGTTGGAAGTAACTTAAAGTCCTGGAAAACCACGCCAATATTTCTTCGTAATAAAGGAACTTTCGAGGGTCTAAGTGTGGCAAGATTGATTCCATTAATCATAATCGAACCTTTTGTGGGCTTTTCCTCGCGGTACATCATTTTAATAAAAGTAGACTTTCCCGCACCACTCGGTCCAACCACGTACACAAACTCACCTTGCTGTATATTTACATCTATTCCATTAGCGGCAGTAACACCGTTTGAATACTTTTTATATACTTCTTTCATTTCTATCATTTAACTATCACCTAAATTGTTTTTGTCATATCTTTCAACTAGCCATTGGATGTTGGTTACATTACATGGATGATGGTCAAATGAATTATCGCCGAAATTCGACAAAAGTTGACCGCTACATTAGACAGTATTCTTCATAAATCACATACAAGAAACATTATAGCACTATCCTAATACAAAAAGTTCTATAAAAATATTACATTTTCTTTTCAAGTATTGTCATATTATGGTGAGACTTGGTAATAGACATCTAAATGATTCGACATGATTGGTGAATTTCCTCTATTCATGGAGGGGGATTTGTTGTGGAATTTTGTATTTTTGTGGCGGGTTTTAGATAGGGCAATATGCTCATCAGGCATATATAAGCGACATTTCAATTATATCGGCGACTTTCACTACTTTATCAGCGACTTTTTAAATATATCAGCGAGTCTCTCTATTTTATTATCAGCGACCTCCCTATTTACACCTTAAAACACAAAAAACGCCCACCAGGACGTTTTTCATCAGCCATTATTTCTTTCCAGCTAACCATTCGGCCACCGTGGAAGCATCCTCGCCTTGTAGAAGTCCCTTCGGCATGGCGCCCTGGCCATTTGCAATAACATGCTCAATATCTTCTTTTGATAGACTAGCACCGATGGCATCAAGCTTCGGTCCTACTCCACCTTCGAGGTTTCCGCCGTGACAGCTTGAGCATTTTTGCCCGTAAAGCTTTTCAGCGTCTCCGCCACTAGCTGTTGCACTGTCATCTGTTGCTTCCTCTCCACCGCCACACGCAGCTAGTACAAATAATGTTCCCATCAATAGTGCAAGAAGCTTCTTTTTCATCCAAAATCCCCCTAAGGTAAAAAATACATAGTCGGTAATATTATACCAAGACTAGGCACGTTTGAAACCCTCACCAAGCACCTCGGAAGCATCCATAACGATGACAAATGCAGATGGGTCAATGGTTTTCACTAGTTGTTTCAATTTCGTGAACTCTGTTTGGTCAACGACGCACATAAGGATTGGTCGCTCGTGATCGGTATAGCCTCCGTATGCTGATAGTTTTGTCACACCGCGGTCAATTTTATTCAAAATGCCTTCACGCACTTCCGCCTGCTGGTTCGTTATAATCATCGCCATCTTAGAACGGCCAAGACCTATTTGCACCAAGTCAATCGTTTTCGTTGTCACATACAAAGCAATCAATGCATACAAGCCGCGTTCAATATCGAACACAATTGCAGCTGATAGAACAATTAATCCATCGATAATCGCCACACATGTGCCAAGTGTTAACCCTGTGTATTTGTTAATAATCTGAGCGGCCAAATCCGTTCCTCCTGTTGAAGCCTTTCCGCGGAACACAATTCCTAAGCCGAGACCCACTCCAATTCCTCCAAACAGGGCTCCAAGAAGAGGATCATTCGTCCACGGTTCATATTCATTCGTAAAAAACACAACCAATGGCAGAAAGATCGTTCCTACGAGCGTTTTTACACCAAAATTCTTCCCTAGTAAAAGAACACCAGCAATAAATAAAGGAATATTAAAAGTCCACTGTACAATAGCTGGTTCAAATCCAAATAGAGAATACAGAATGGTGGATATCCCACTTACACCACCAGAGGCGATTTGATTGGGTAATAAAAATAAGTTAAAGGCAATTGCCACAATAGCTGATCCGATGAGTACATATATGTATTCTAAAAATACTTCTATCTTCGGATGAACTCCAGATGTCTTTTTTCGATTCATTAACCGCGTCTCCTTTACCAACCTCTTTTTCAAAGGCTCTTTTCTAAAACATTGTTGCTATATACACACTTTTTAGGAAATTAACTATTTGTTTAAACAGCCAATCAGTATATTACATCCTTAGAAAAGAGCTACTCTCCAAATAGACCAATAAGCCCAGCGTTATGCAGGAAAAATCCGGCATTTGGGTTTTTTCCAAAACAACAAACTTTACGAAAACAACCTTATAAATAACTAGGCGAGTATAGCATGGAGGAAAAAGGTTGTAAATGCCACTGTACCAACGTGTTAAAGGGTTAAAAGCCCTTCTTATTTAATATGAAACAAAATAAGACCGGGCATTCACAAATGCTCGGTCTTATTACTGTTTATTTACGATTCCAACCGCGATCGTTTCAAGAAACGGACGAACGTTCGTGGATCGATTTTTGGCATATCGAATCATCATAATCACGTCGTGAAGTTCTTGTGGAGTTAAAAGTTCAATCGACCACTCCACGAATTCCTCATTGGAGATGGTATAGTTTTCAGTCGGTACTTTGATTTGTTTATATGTACGTAGTTCATCACGTAAAAGTCGTTTGTAATATTCATATTTCAGCTCCACCAGTTCATCCTCTTTGCGGAGTTTTTCGGTAAGATAGAGCATTGATTGCTCGCTAATCATAACTATTTCTTTCACCTCTGTCCAGCACGTTCGCATTCCCTACATAATGATAAACAAAAAACTAGCGTTGTGCAAAAAATTCTTATACTTTCTCTATTATTTTTGAAAACCCTTTATCCTTCAAGGGCATTTCGTATTAATTTCACTGCTTTTTTTCCAGCCATTCCTAATTCCTTGACAAACGCATGAATTAATAGAAAGATTGTATACTAAATGTGAATGAACCAAGGGAAGGATGATTTTGTGAAAGAGAAAAAACTCGGTTCGGTATTTTACATATCGGTTGTTATTATAAGTTTATTTGTTTTATGGGGATTATTCGCGCCAGAAAACTTAGCAGAGTCAGCAAATGCCGCCCTCGCCTTTACAACGGGGACTTTTGGATGGTTTTATCTATTAGCCGCCTTTATCTTTTTAGTCTTTGCAACGTACTTAGCATTTGGACCTTATGGAAAAATCAAGCTCGGGAAGGATGATGATGAGCCCGAATTCTCGTACTTTTCATGGTTCGCAATGCTTTTTTCTGCAGGTATGGGAATTGGATTAGTATTTTGGGGAGTAGCTGAACCCATCACTCATTATATCGATCCCCCGCTTGATTTGGCTGAAGGTCAAACACCAGAAGCAGCTCGCTATTCATTACGATACTCATTTTTCCACTGGGGGCTCCATCCCTGGGCGATTTATTGCGTCATTGCCCTTGGACTTGCCTATTCACAGTTTAGAAAAGGAGAATCTGGCCTAATCAGTTCAACCTTTCGTCCTTTGCTTGGAAAAAGGGTCGAGGGACCGATTGGAAAAGGAATTGATACATTTGCTACAATCGCAACCACATTTGGTGTTGCGACTTCACTAGGATTAGGGACATTGCAAATTAACAGCGGTCTTTCCCATGTGATTGGAATTCCAAACACCATTGGGGTTCAACTATTAATTATCCTTATTGTTACCATCCTTTATATGGTTTCTGCTACCACAGGGCTTGATAAAGGAATTCGTTACTTGAGCAATTTGAACCTAGGATTGGCAGTCGGACTCTTACTATTTGTCATTGTGACTGGACCAACCTCGTTTATCTTTGATGCCTTAACCACGACGATTGGTGGCTATTTAGGAAATCTCGTTCAAATGAGCTTCCGTTTATCCCCCTTTACACAAGGAACATGGGTTGGCGCATGGACCCTGTTTTACTGGGCATGGTGGATTTCATGGGCACCATTTGTTGGAACCTTTATCGCTCGTGTGTCTAAAGGTAGAACCATTAAGGAGTTTGTCCTAGGAGTCTTGCTTGTTCCAACCTTATTCGGTACGATTTGGTTTTCAGCTTTTGGAGGCTCCGCTCTTTTCTTTGAGCTTTTTGAAAATAGAGGAATCGTTGATGCGGTGAGCAATGACGTAACAACTGCCCTTTTTATCACGCTAGAGCAGTTCCCACTTGGAACCATTTTAGCAGGCTTAGGGACATTGTTAATTATTACGTTCTTCATTACCTCTGCTGATTCCGCAACATTAGTGCTCGGAATGCTGACATCCAAAGGGGTGTTGAATCCCGCGAATTCAACTAAAATCATCTGGGGTGTACTGCAATCAAGCATTGCTGCGGTGCTATTATGGAGTGGCGGATTGAATGGACTTCAAACGGCTTCGATCGTGGCCGCTCTACCATTTGCCGTGATTATGGTGTTGATGGTCGTATCTTTGAGTATGTCATTAAATGAGGAAGTAAAAGAGCAGAAGAAGATTGAAAAGCGTCGAAATAAAAAATTAGACCAGCTTTTAAAAGAAAGTGATTTGTAGAGAAAAAGCCTTCTAAGCGTTGATACTTAGAAGGCTCTCCTATTTTATAAACTTAATTTTGATCGCAAATACGCATTGATGAAAATGTCGAGATCTCCGTCCATTACCGCTTGCACATTGCCTGTCTCCGTGCTCGTACGGTGATCTTTTACCATGGAGTACGGGTGGAACACGTAGGAACGAATTTGTGAACCCCAACCAATTTCCTTTTGCTCGCCACGGATTTCTAGAAGCTCAGCTTCTTGCTCTTCAATCTTTTTCTGATACAACTTCGCTTGAAGCATCTTCATCGCTCGTTCACGGTTTTTAATCTGCGAACGCTCAGTTTGACACGTCACTACAACATTGGTCGGAAGGTGGGTAATACGAACGGCAGAGTCCGTCGTATTAATATGCTGACCACCAGCACCACTCGCACGGTACGTATCGATTTTCAGATCTTCTGTACGGATGTCGATTTCGATTTCATCATTGAATTCTGGCATCACTTCACAAGAAACGAAGGAAGTATGACGGCGACCCGATGAATCAAACGGCGAAATACGCACTAGACGGTGTACCCCTTTTTCTGCTTTTAAGTAACCGTAGGCATTATGGCCTTTGATCGCAAGAGTCACACTTTTAATTCCGGCTTCGTCACCTGGTAGATAATCAAGCGTCTCCACCTTGAAGCCCTTCTTCTCAGCCCAGCGAGTATACATACGAAGTAGCATCGAACCCCAGTCTTGAGACTCGGTTCCACCTGCACCTGGATGTAACTCAAGGATGGCGTTGTTTTTGTCGTATTCTTCGCTTAATAAAAGTTGAAGTTCGAATTGAGCAAGGCGCTCCGAGAATTCCTTCAATTCGGTTGCCAGGTCGTTTTGCATTTCTTCATCTGCTTCTTCACGAACAAGTTCATACGTAAGATCTAAGTTTTCGTACACTTCGTACAGGTCATGAAATTCATGTACCTGATCCTTTAATGCATTGGATTCAGAAATAACCGCCTGTGCGGCTTGCTGGTCATTCCAAAATTCGGGTTGAAGCATGACATCATCAAGCTCCGCGATTCGTGCTTCTTTGTTTTCTAAGTCAAAGAGACCCCCTAAAGTCCGCTAATTTCTTAGCTGTTTTTTCAAGCTCGTTACGGATATCCGCTAATTCCATGATTGTTGCCACCTCTATAAGAATTTTAATATGGTCGTTTTCCATAAAAAGAGGACGGTAGATTCAGTTGCTACCGACCCTCTATTTTATTATGTTTGTTGGGATTGGATTGTGATTTGTGTTGTATATCTGTGTTTTTTGGAAATCGGATGTCTAAAGATCGACTTAGTTCACTCATTCTACTAGTTTCTGGGAATCACATGTCCTAAAGGCTAACTTAGTTCACTCATTCCACTAGTTTTTGGAAATCAGATGTCCTAAAGGTCAACTTAGTTCATGGATTCCACTAGTTTCTGGAAATCAGTGTTCTTAAGCCTACTTAGTTGACACATATTTTGTGATAATCGCAAGTAATTTTGGAGAATTGCAAACAAATCTTCAGAATCGAAACTTTCTCTCCCCAAAATTACTGCAAACTCACTAAAAGGCGCCCATTTTTATCCTAAAATCACCTTAATGCCAAAATTCCAGCCACTTTTAATGCCTCTAGTCTAAGCTTCCGCAGCAGTTTTTATACTTTTTGCCGCTTCCACAGATACATGGGTCGTTACGGCCGACATCCATTGCCTTGGTTACGGGCTTTTTCTTGACTGCTTTTTCGCCGTCTTCCTTCGGGTTTACTGCTTGGCCCTTGGCAACCTCTTGACGCTCTAGGTTGTTTCGGATTTCTGCCTTCATAACGTACTTCGCTACATCCTCTTCGATGGCTGCGATCATGCTTTCGAACATCGCAAAGCCTTCGTGGTTGTATTCGCGAAGTGGGTCGATCTGACCGTACGCACGTAAGTGAATTCCTTGACGAAGCTGATCCATGGCATCGATATGGTCAATCCACTTCGAGTCAACGGCACGAAGCACAACCACTTTTTCGAATTCACGCATTTGCTCGAATGAAAGCTGCTCTTCTTTTTCGTCGTAGCGCTCCTTCACTTTTGCAAGAATTAATTCTGTCATAGCCTCTGGCTCTTTGCCTCGTAGGTCTTCCACCGTTACGTCACCTTCGTGAAGAAGATTTCCGTTCACGTAGTCAATGATGCCTTGCAGGTTCCACTTATCACGATCCTCAAAGCTTGGTGTATGAACTTCAACGCTACGGCTAACAACCGTTTCGATCATTCTCTCCACGATTCCACGCAGATTCTCAGACTCAAGTACTTCATTTCTTTGCGTGTATAAAATTTCACGTTGCTGACGAAGAACATCGTCATAAGATAGAAGCTGCTTACGTGCATCGAAGTTGTTTCCTTCTACACGTTTTTGTGCCGATTCAACAGCTCTGGATACCATTTTACTTTGGATCGGCTGTGAATCGTCCATGCCAAGACGTGTCATCATCGCCTTCATATTGTCAGAACCGAATCGGCGCATCAGCTCGTCTTCCATAGAAAGATAGAACTGTGTGACCCCTGGATCTCCTTGACGACCCGAACGTCCACGAAGCTGGTTATCAATCCGACGGCTCTCATGGCGCTCCGTACCAATAACGGCTAATCCGCCAACCTCTTTTACCCCTTCACCAAGCTTGATATCCGTACCACGACCAGCCATGTTGGTAGCGATCGTTACCGCACCCTTATGACCTGCTTCAGCAATGATTTCTGCCTCGCGCCCGTGGTTCTTCGCGTTTAACACATTATGGCGAATACCTTTTTTCGTTAGGTATTTGGAGATTAATTCAGATGTTTCAATCGCAACGGTACCCACTAGAACGGGTTGGCCCTTGCTGTTACGCTCAGCAATATCTTCTACAACCGCACGGAATTTCCCGTCCATCGTTGCGTAGATTAAATCGGCACGGTCATCACGAGCAATCGGACGATTTGTTGGAATCACAATAACATTCATATTATAAATATTACGGAATTCCTCTTCCTCTGTTTTCGCTGTACCCGTCATTCCTGACAATTTTTCATACATACGGAAATAGTTCTGGAACGTAATCGTTGCGAGCGTCATGCTCTCGTTTTGAACCTCAAGACCTTCCTTCGCTTCAATCGCTTGGTGAAGACCATCGCTATAACGACGTCCCTTCATCAGACGACCTGTAAACTGGTCAACAATCACGATTTCGCCGTCCTGCACCACATAGTCCACATCTAAATGCATACTTGCGTGTGCCTTCAGCGCTTGTCCGATATGATGGTTCAACGCTACGTGACGAATGTCGAATAAGTTCTCGATGCCAAACGCGCGCTCTGCTCTATTGATTCCGTCTTCCGTCAGCTGAACACCCTTGGTCTTTTCGTCGTACGTGAAGTCTTCTTCTTTTTTCAGCGTACGAACGAATGCATTCGCTTGGATATAAAGAGCCGTCGACTTTTGAGCTGAACCAGAAATGATCAATGGTGTACGTGCTTCGTCAATTAAGATCGAATCCACTTCGTCAATAACCGCGTAGTAAAGCGGACGCTGTACTTTTTGCTCTTTGTACAGAACCATGTTATCGCGAAGATAATCGAAGCCAAGTTCATTGTTCGTAGAATATGTTATATCACAAGCATACGCAGCTTGCTTTTCTTCTTTTGAAAGGCCGTTTGTGTTTAAACCTACTGTTAAGCCTAAGAACGTATAAAGCTGACCCATTTCTGTCGCGTCACGGCTTGCCAAGTATTCGTTCACCGTTACGACGTGAACGCCTCTACCAGATAGGGCGTTTAAGTATACAGGCATGGTAGACGTTAACGTTTTCCCTTCCCCTGTCTTCATCTCGGAAATGTTTCCTTCATGAAGAGACGCGCCCCCCATGAGCTGAACAGGATACGGGTAAAGCCCAAGTACACGCTTGGCTCCTTCGCGCACAACGGCAAACGCTTCAACAAGCAAATCATCCAGTGATTCGCCACCTTGATAGCGAGACTTGAACTCGTCCGTTTTAGCACGAAGCTCGTCATCGCTCAACGCTTCCATTCTTGGTGCCAATTTTTCAATCTCTTCACTCAGTTTGGTTAGGCGTTTTAATTCTCTTTTATTTGGATCAAACACTTTATTTAACATTCCAAGCATTTAGAACGCTCCTTTTTGGTTATGGCTATTATGTATAAATTCGCCAGATTGCTTGGCGAACCCTTCGTCATTCAAATGTTTACCTATTATTTTATCACTTTTGGGTAATCAGTGCCAATAAGAGCGAGAATGTGATACTAATGCTCTTTTCTTAATCTATGGAACAGAGTTTCCGCAGAAAAGAACAACCTACTTTAAATACTCATCCTCTTCTAGTTCAATCTGCAAGTCTTCTAAAATCATCGCACGGAGTTCTCGTAATTCAGGAGTGAGCGTGGTCTTTAAGTCCCTGACAATTCTTCCAAGACTAGCCGCAGAAACGTTCGTCTCTAAGGCAAACTCATTAATCGTCAAATCAACTAATGGATGAACCTCCATCGCCACATACTGAACTGCCGCCACGTACACAGACTTGCTTTTCACCTGCTTTGGCTTGATTTGACAATAACGATTCCAAAGCGCGATTCCCGTTCCGGTTAGTTCTGGTGGTGAACCATAGCTCTTAAACTCTTGGACCAACAACTCGGCAATCACCTTGTGAACAGGGAGTGGCCAATTGAAGTTGTCGATGTTCACTTCGGCTGATAAAAATTGAATTTCGTTCATCACATAAAGGAGCTGATTTTTCAAAAACTCGATGGGGTCATCGTATTTGCTTTCAGCAAACTCCTGCTTAATAAATTCTTCATCCCTTTGATCTGATTCCCCTTCAAGGTCAAAGAATGTCGGGAAAAAGATCCACTCCTCACGATATGGAACGATAAATCCGAAGATGAAGGAGTTTGGCTCAGCAGCTGATGGCTGAAGAAGCTTAATTTGTAGATGCTCATCGGTCAGCGTATCCTTCATTGTTACACTAGTTGGCGTCAGCTCAAGCATTCTCCCTGCAACCGGACGAGGGCTGTGCCAAGAAGCGACGATGTCTCGTAAACTTGCTCTTGTGACTGTTTTATCACGATGATGGATGAAGTCCTGTAAAAACGTCATGTTTTGGTCCACTTGTTTGAAAAGGGCGAACCATACGGTATGAATAAAGCCAAAAAACTCAATTTCCTTTTCATCATCAACAAGTGCAGGAAGGACATACCGATCAAAATCCTCGTCAATTTCATCACCGTACATATAATCCACATCACTGATGACCTTTGCTTGGATTTGCTCAATCTCCCGTTCTATTAATGAGTTAATCGAAATGGCTTCTTTTAAGCCACAACATTTTTTATATTTTTTCCCGCTCCCACATGTACATGGTGCATTTCTATTATATGAAGCTGCCATTCGGTTCTCCTTCTTTATCAAGGCTCTTTTCTTAAACTTTGTTGTTTTGGAGATAAAAAACGCTTAACCTGAGCTACAATACATAGCACACTATACTCCAATGGTAAGAAAAGAGCTTGCATTCTTAATTTCAAGCACAAAATAGCTTGTTTCCACGTTAAAATCGGCTTTTAGATTTTAACAACAATCTATGTGAACATAGCCTTTATCCAAATCTCTTACCCTTTAGTGTAAACGATTATGGAGGAATACAAAAGGGATTGTGGAGAAAATGGGTCGTGTTTTTCTAAGGCTCTTTTCTAAAACATTGTTTCTATAACACACTTTTTAGGAAAGTAACAAATATGTTTCAACAGCCAATCAGAATATTTTCATCCTTAGAAAAGAGCTACTCTCCACATTGTCCAATAAACCCAGCGTTATGCGGGGAAAAATCCGGCTTTTGGGATTTTTCCAAAACAACAAACTTTACGAAAACAGCCTCTTATAAATAAAAAGCACTTCTTGGCTAGGAAGAAGTGCCTACTATTAAAACTATTACTTTTTCATATACTCCAGCACGTCCAAATCAATTTTCCCACGCTCTAACTCACGCGCTTCAAAGTTCTCAGTATGTATATAACGAGTCAGAGCCTTATGTACGCTCTCCTCATCCACATACAATTCCAAATATCCGTGACGTCTTAAACATGCGACCAGCTCTTCTTTCACATGCCCTTCAATCGCAGCCATACGCTCAAGTCTAGGAGGAGCAAAGTATAGCTGCTGCAAACCAAACACGCGAATCAGCTCTTTAATTGGTTCCGGATGATCGTCGACACGAAGATCGATGAAGCGGTCATTGTATCCACCATAACCACCCGCTTCCTTTACTACTAATAGGGCCGCAGATTGCTGACCACGACTGTCACCGCCAGCCTCTTGCCCGGCATTTAATGCGGCAAGCAAGCGTTCTGCCAGGGTGCCACTTGTCTCTTGAAACGTTTTGGCCATCGCTTGTACGGTCTTTTCGTCGACTAAAATATTGCCCTGTGCAGCAAAATGCTCGCCAGTGATTCCACCGGCCCAGTCATAGCATTTTTCACCGGTAAAAGTAGCAGCATTCCCGTTCGCATCGATCACACCAACCTGACGCAGATCCTTGTCCTCATCACGTGAAGTAATGATTTCGATCACCTCTTCCGCTGACTTCCCTTCTGAAAACAACTGTAGTGCCTCTGGACCATAGGCCGTATTCGCGTAAGACTGCGTCGCAACAGCACCTACCCCAGCCTTCGCGAACGGAACCACGGCTCCCACTCCTAAAAACTTCGACTGCACCGCAATTCCCCATTCTTTCTCCTTTGGGTCATAACCTACGATTGAAAACGTCATGTGTCTGCCTCCTTACGTTTCTAATAAGGTCAGTCAGCACATGAAGCAAGCCTTTGTTGCACTAGTAACACCAGCTTGTGGAATGTGCGACTGATCCTGACTTATCCCAAAAATACCCCACCATAAACAAGCGCACCCGCTATCACATAGGCAGGATGAACCTTCAGCCTTTCCATCAACACAAAGGCAATGACACCAATCCCAATGGTTTGCCAAATACCCACTCCTTCATAAGAAGAGAAAAAGAAATCATACGTCATCACCCCTAAGAGGACAGCAATGACTGGTCGCACCAATATGGTAAGTCGCTTTACCTTTGGTGATTCCTTATATTTCATCAATAAACCGAGTAAGGTGACCATCAAAATTAACGACGGTGCCACCGTAGCAAATACAGCAACCACGGCTCCGAAGATACCACCCACTTCATAACCAATATACCCGGCCATTTTCGTCGCAATCGGTCCTGGCAGTGCATTCCCTAACGCGAGCACCTCACTAAATTCATTAACAGACAACCATTCATACCGATCGACCACTTCATTTTCAACCAGTGGAATCGAAGCTGGTCCCCCACCATAACCGAGAATTCCCGGAATAAAAAACGCCAAAAACAATTGCCAATAAATCATGCGGACGTCTTCTCCTTTTCCTTAGACTTCTCAGGATCTTTTTTCAATAATGCACTGAGTAATAAAGCAAAAATAATGATTGCAGGATGTACATTTAAAAATTGAAGCAGCACAAGGCTCACTACAACAAAAAGAAGAGTCCAACCCCAACCGAGACTAGAGCTCGATGATTTTTTTACAAAATCCCAAGTTAATGTTGCGAGCATCACCGCAACGACTGGCACCACGGCCATCGACATCCCTCGCACCCATGGTTCGTCTTTGTAGGTATTTAGTACATTTAGCAAAATAATCATGAAAAAAATACTCGGTAAAATCGAGGCAAAAAGGGCATTTAAAAGTCCTAACACACCACATACACGATACCCAATATAACCAGCCATCTTCGTATTAATTGGCCCTGGCAAGGCATTGGCCAGGGCCAAAATATCGCCAAACTCATCCGAATCCATCCATTTGAATGTATCGACAACTTCCTTTTTCACAAGAGGAATTGATGATGGCCCCCCACCGTAGCCCAGAATTCCTGAGCGGAAGAAGGCGATAAATAACTGTCTGTGCTTCATAACATTCCTCCTAAATTATCAAAATTCAGATAGTTTCATCATACCAAATTTATGTGTTTTCGTTAACCGTTTATTTCGGAATTCGAGATATTCACAAAATCGAAACATTTTACTTAAACTTGTCGAATTTTGTCCGATACATAAGAGGTATGTACAACCTAGAGGAGGACAGCAACATGCTAAAAAGAATATTCTTATTGTTCCTAGTCGTGAACGTTTTAAGCGCATGTTCACTCGGAGCACAGAAAACAAAGACAGAAAAAGAATACAAAATTGGGATTCTTTTATCAGATAGTGGACTTGGAGACGAGTCCTTTAACGATTCGGCGTTCCGCGGCCTAGAACGTGCTCGCGACGAATTTGGAATATTATTTGACTATAAAGAAGCTCCAGACGGGGACTTCGAAGAAAAACTAACCGAACTTGTCGAGGAAGAATATGACCTAATTATCGGTCTTGGTTTCTCTGTTAAGGAAGCGTTGGAGAAAGTGGCAAAGGAACATCCAAATCAGCAATTCATGATTATTGATGAGGTTTCCGAGCTTGAAAATGTCGTATCCCTTACTTTTAAAGAGTATGAAGGAAGCTTCTTAGTAGGAATGGTGGCTGCAATGAAGAGCACCACAGGTAAGATTGGATTTATCGGTGGCTTTGATGTGCCTGTCGTGAATCACTTTAAAGCAGGGTACATACAAGGAGCCAAGTATGTCAATCCGAATGTAGAAGTACTGGTTGAGTATGCAAATTCCTTTGGAGACGCAACACTTGGTGGAGCGATTGCCGAGAAACAAATCGCAGCTGGCGCGGACTTCATCTACCCGGCAGCTGGATTCACTGGTTTCGGTTCACTTCAGACCGCTCAAAAGCTTGGTAAATTGGCTGCTGGCGTGGATTCTGACCAATTTTTCGTAGCAGAAAAAGCCGTTACGACTTCTATGTTAAAAAATATTGACGTGGCCATGTACGATATCGCTAAAGAATTGAAGGAAACAGGAAAAATTGGTTCTTCCACGTATGTGCTCGGTCTTTCTGAAAACGGCGTTGGTTTAGCAGACATTCGTGTCGTACAACTATCAGATGCTGAGAAAAGCCAGCTTGAGGAAGCAAAAGAGAAAATCATTTCAGGCGACATTACGGACGAAATGGAATAAGGAGGGAATGACATGATACTTAGATCTCGCTTACTTATCATCGCTATCATTCCACTTTTATTATCAACTTTAATTATTGGATTTATGATTTCTCAGCTAGTGAGCATGCAAAGCTCAGCTAAGGATGATGTACAGGTTTTATTATTGGTGGAAGGTATTCAAGGAGAACTGGTAGTTGCCAAGCAAGCACTCTCAAATTATACATTCAACCAAAGTGAAGCAAACAAATCAGAAGCTGTGACACAATTACAGAACATTGATGAGCAAATAGCGGCACTTACAAAAGTAATTAGAGTGGATGAGCAGAAAGAAACGCTAGGGAAAGTTCAGGAGAAGTTTAATGCCCTATCTTCTGAGGTGGATGCGGGGTTTGGAAGTAACGACCCATCGGCGATTAAAAGACAATCGATTCGTATTTCTGGTGTCTTAAATGATGTATACCTGTTGGATAAACTGACCGGAGAATGGTACGACGAAATGCTTCAACAAACAGAGAAAAAGATTCAGTTTGTTGTTTTATTCTCGATTATTGCGATAGTTTTATTGATTGTGTTATCTAGTCTTTCGACTTGGTTTTTGGCCAGACGTATTGCGAAACCATTACGTGAAGTTGTGGAGCATGCGGTTAAAGTGGCGGACGGAGACCTCACGGTAGAAGTGGAAGCAGTGAAGGAAGATAGTTCGTACGAGCTAGATCAGCTAAAATCTGCTTTTGCGTTAATGATTTCGAATGTAAAACAAACCGTTCAATCGATTGAACAAGTCGGAGAACGAGTGACGGGCTTTACTGCTGAAGTATCTGGACATATGGTGAATTTGCGTGAAATCAGCAACCAGGTGGCTGTTTCAACAGAAGAGCTCGCTCGCGGAAGTCAATCGGTTTCAGAAGACATTCAATCTACAGCTGGCTCTATGGGTGCGATGAACGAGGAATTTTCTCATGTTCAGGATAAAACCGAGCAATCTTCACAAGCTGGTACGGCAGCGTTGGATTCGGTTCAAACCGGTCGAGTGTCGTTGGAAAAACAAGTTGAACTGGCTTCACAGTTATCGGAGTCAACCGATCATATTAAAACTTCAGTTGAAGGCTTTACGCAATTCGCAGGACAAATCGAGGAAGCAGCACGTTCCGTTCGTGAAATCGCGGATCAAACGAATTTATTAGCCTTAAATGCGGCGATTGAAGCAGCACGAGCTGGTGAGGCTGGAAAAGGCTTTGCTGTTGTCGCAGACGAAGTTCGTAAGCTAGCGGACGATTCCACAAAGGCAACGGAACATATCACAACGATGGTTAGCCATATGAAAAAAGGCATTGCGACGATTGTGGAAGCAACGGAGCTTGGGTATGAGTTATCCCATCAACAGCAATCTTCTATGAAGGAAACAGAATCTTCGTTTGAAGTGATTTCTTTGAATGTGCTGGCGATCAATGAGCAGTTGGATGCGTTGGTTAAGGGGATGAAAACTTCTAGTAGCATGAGTGCTTCGGTTATTTCTGCGATTGAGAATATTTCGGCCGTTACGGAGGAAACAGCGGCTGGGACAGAGGAGATTAGTGCTTCTACGGATGCTCAGCTTCAGGCGTTTGAGCAGGTGAATGAGAAGATGGGGCAACTGCAGGAACTTACTGTTGAGATGAAGAAGGAATTGGCGAAGTTTCGGTTGTAATAAAAAAGCGAGCAACTCTTAGTTTGCTCGCTCCTTTAATATATTATTTAAATCTACCTGTAAAGTCCGTGCTACTTACATTGGTTAAAGGTAACTTAACACTTGTCCCTTCTGCAGCTGACTTATAGATAGCTAGTACTAGTTCTAGCGCTCTTCTTCCATCCTCAGCAGTTACATACGGCTCTCTATCATTTTTGATTGCATCGATTACGTCTGTATACAATGGTTTGTGACCAAATCCATATACATTCGGCGGGTTTTCTTGGTACTCTTCTTTTACTTGCTCTGGATCATCTAATCCATCAGCAAAATGCCATTCTTCAATCAGATTAACTGATTTCCCTCCAGCTTTAACCGTTCCTTTATCACCAAAAATATAAAGAGTTTCTTCTAGGTTCTTTGGATAGATATTTGTAGTACCTTCGATCACACCATAACTACCATTACCAAACCTTACAAGGGCAATACCAAGGTCTTCCGCCTCTATGAAACCATGCTTTAGGTTGTCTGTCATTCCAACAACTTCTGTGATCTCATCACCCATCATCCAACGAAGAAGGTCAATATTATGGATACATTGGTTCATTAATGCACCACCATCTTGCTCCCATGTACCACGCCATGGAGCTTGCGTGTAGTAATCTTCGCCACGGTTCCAACGTATATGAGCTGTACCATAAAGAAGTCTGCCAAAACGTTCTTTCTCTACAGACTCTCTAATTTTTTGGATTGACTTATTGAAACGGTTTTGGTGACAAGCACTTACTTTAACATTCTTTTCCTTAGCTAAGGCGATAATCTGATCCGCTTCTTCAAGAGAAAGAGTAATGGGCTTTTCAATAATTAAGTTTACACCTTCTTCAATGCAATCCAATGCCATTTGACCGTGTTTTCCACTTTCCGTACAGATTGCTACTAAATCAGGCTTTTCAACTTTAATCATTTCCTTATAGTCCGTATATTGAGGAGTAGAGGTCGGGAGATTAAATGTGGAAATGATTCCTTCCATATTCTCCTGCTTCACATCGCATAATCCTACAATTTCTAATTCATTTTCTATGGCAGCCGCAATATGATTTGGAGAAATTCTTCCACAACCGATTAACGCAAATTTTAAACTCATAAGTACCACCTGTTCTTAATGTTTTTTGTTGTAAACTATGTAAAAAATTCTTGAAAGCGTAATACCTTCACCATTCATATAATAAACTTATTATTTTATTTCATCAATCTTTTATTCATAAGTACATACTTTCTGACTAAAAAGATAACAAAAGGCCCTCTAGAATATCCAGAAGGCCTCACTTTTATTGAGCTTCAATTAGACCATAACGGCCATCTTTACGTTTGTAAACAACATTTGTACGATTTGTTTCCGCATTGGTAAACACGTAGAAGCTGTGACCAAGTAGGTTCATTTGAAGGATCGCTTCTTCGCTGTCCATCGGCTTTAGATCAAAGCTCTTTTGACGAACAAGTTCTAAATCGGTCTCATCCTCTTCTACCGCTACACCGCCACCTTGATTTTCGACTGGAGAAGCAAACAATTCATTTAGGTTTCCTTTTTCACGGAATTTGCGGTTCACTTTTGTTTTATGCTTACGGATTTGACGCTCTAACTTGTCTGTAATTAGATCAATCGCCGCATACATATCATCATGAACTTCCTCTGCACGAAGCACCAAATTCGCCATTGGAATCGTTACCTCTACTTTGGATCGCTTGTCATTGTACAACTTCAAATTCACATGAACATTTGCATTAGGAGTCTCAGTAAAATATCTTTCCAACTTGGCAATCTTCTTTTCCACGTACTCTCTAATTGCTGGAGTTACCTCAATGTTTTCACCACGAACGTTGTAATTCATAAGTGAACTCCTCCTTCACATTATACAAATTTGGTTACCTTACTGTTATGCTTAGTTCAGCTTGTCCTACGCCACTTTTTCCAAGCATATCTTAAAAATAACCACCGTCTTAATATGAGAATTAAGACTATGTATTTATACTTCTATTTTACCCTTGGAAACTCCTGCTGAAACTTTAAAAAGGTTTGAAGATTGTGTCGAATTGGTGACGTTAACCATTTAGACATATTTCTACGAAAAGAAGAGAGACTAGCTTGTGCCAGTCTCCTTACTTCTTTTTGTCGTAAAACATACCATCTGGATTAATGTTCTCATACGGGTTTGCGTATTTGTTTGTTGATTCTTTTTTCACTTTAAGTTCTTTCATATCCTTTTGTATATTTTGCTTTTCTCGTAGCATTAACCCATTCAAATGATCGTTTAATTGCTTGGCTTTTTGTAATAATTCTCGCTCCACATTGGAAGAAGGAGGAACTGCGTTTCTCATTGCCTCATCACGAAGAGCAAGTAACCTCTCTGTTTCTTGTATTCGCTCATCACGGTCACCATTAGCCTGATAGAGCTTAATCATTTGAACAGTAAGGTCAAAAAACAGCTGTAGTCCATTCACTATGCTTGGCCACCTTGTGCAAATTGCTTTTGACGGTTGATTTTGATCACTTGCTTCCAAGTGTCACGGTATTCTGTTACAAAGCCAGAAACTTCATCTAGAATAGCTACATCATTCTTTAAATTGGCTTCCATTAAACGACGATTAAGATAATCATACATAGCCATTAAGTCTTTTGACACCGGAATGTCCATATTTAGTGTCACCATAAACTCTTGAATAATTTTTTGAGCCTTAATTAAATTTGTATTTTTTTCTTCAATATTTTTTGCTTGCATTGCTACTTTAGCCAGATGAATAAATTTTAAGCAACCATTGTATAGCATTAGGGTCAACTCACCGGGTGATGCTGTATTTAAAGAATTTTGTTGATAAGCTTGGTAAGGATTGTTTACTGCCATTATCTAAGCCCTCCTTAATTAGTACGAACTACCTGTATAGTTTAATAGTTGGCTCATTTGTTCATTTGATCGTTGGATTGCTTTTTCCATTGCTGTGAAGCGTGCCCAGTAACGATCTTCTACTTTAATCAGACGATCTTCGAATCGATTGATCTTTGTATCAACATCATTTAATAACTTTCCTATCTCAAACTGACTATTTGTTGAAAAAGAATTCCCAGCCTTGGAACGTAATTTATCCAAACTTGCATTTACCGTATCAGTTAAACGTTGCGCAATTCCTTTTTCCCCATCAATTGTTCCACTTGCACTAAACAACTTTTCAACAGACGTTGGATCCGTTTCAATTGCTTTTTTTAATGCAGCTTCATCGATTTCAAGTTTCCCACCTTCAAGATAATTAGCTGATGTTTTAATTCCGATGCTTGCTAATTGTTTATAAAGTGGATTAATGTCTGTATTTGATACTGGGGTTGAGAAATTTGAACGCATCTTAGTAAGTAACGCAGACAATGTTGGGTCACGTCTCAACATACCACTCTTAGCTCTTTCTTCCCACTGTTCTTGTTGCTTGTCAGAAAGTGTTTCACGCTGCTCATCCGTTAAAGGTGTGTAGCTTTTGTAGCGTTCCTCTTGAACCTCACCTTGAATTTTTGCAATAAGCTCGTTATATTTAGTCACAAAGCCTTTGATGTTATCAAAAGTCTGATTTGAGTTATTTGTAATATTTATATTGACAGGAGTAGGACTTGTCTCAAGAGCAAATTCCTTCTTAAGAGTAAACGTCACACCACTTATTTCAAACGTATTTGATGTTCTTTGAGTTTCTAGACCATTAATCGTAAATACTGCATTATCTCCGCCCTTTTCAGTAGCATCCTTAAATTGGAGTACATTCTCAATAAAAGCCCCTTCAAAACGGATTTCGTCCCCATCTATATTAAAGTTACCTGTTTCCTTTCGAGTTAACGTCATTTGGTCAGATACTGAATCATAAAACATTGTAACTCCAAGGATTGAAGAGTTAACCTTACTTATTACAGAGTTTAATGAATCTGTACCAGATACATAAAAATCTTCTTTCTTTTCCAGTCCATCTGTTCCCGTAGTCGCTAGATTAAAAATACTATACTTTTGTTCATAATTGATCCCTACTTTTGCATCCTTAGGAATATCTGAACCAAACTCTACTTCTCCAGTTGTTTTATTCACTTTTACTATTAAATTACCATCAGTATCTTTAATTTCAGTAGCCAGATTACCATCTATATCCCTAGGAAAAGTATACGTTACAGGTTCTTCAGTTCCGTTTTGAATAGTAATTGAAGTAACAGAGCTAGCTGAGTGCTTTGCATCATCAGACAACTTAACTATTTTCCCGGACTCAATCATAGTAGTCTCTTGCATACGTTGGTTAGCAATAAAATCTACTTTTATTGTGCTTGATTTTGCTACTTCACTACTAAATACAAGGTTGCCAGACTTATCAATTTTCACCTGATTCTTAGATGAATCTAGAATAGCATCTGCTTCAGTAATTACATCGTATGAAATTCCATTTACTTTTACATTTATTTTTTCTGAGGTTTTAACTTCTACTCCAGACTTTAAAGAAAGCTTAATTGGCTCTCCAACTTCAGGCGCTACAAGAGTTTGCGATTCAACTGTTCCTTTCCCCCAAGTGAATGAATTCTTGAAATTGGCCTCTATATCAGTTAAAGATTTTGAAGGATCCACCTTCAAAGCAGTTTCTCCTGATAATTTACCCGTGTTTACCTTTGTTGCTGCAGTTGCTAGCTTTTTAACTTCTGAAATAGAATAAGAGGACAAAGAAGCGGCACTTGAAGCAGTTGCTGTAACTCTCGTATCATCAGTAGATGTAGTTGCTCTTGAGCGATAAGAAGAAGATAGCCTCATATTTGTCAGTTCTGATCGAAAGTTTAATAGTAGTGTATTCATAGAACGATATTCATCTCGCTGCCACTCTAGCACTTGCTTTCTTTGCTTCAATTTGTCTAAAGGCATTCGTTCTGCTTTCATAAGGTCTTTTACCATTGTATCAATGTCCATTCCACTGGCTAATCCACCAATACGCATACTCATGCTTCCACCTCACTAAATCTTTTTATCAATCATTAAACCAATTGCTTCGGTCATCGTCGCATAGAAATCCAGCATCTTTTTTGAAGGAATTTCTTTAACCACTTCTTTTGTTTGATCATTTACCAGAGTTACATAGTATTCATTTAATTTCTCATGATACTCAAATTTAAGAGATGTCTGTGATGGTGTCAGAAATTCATTTAATCCATCAACTACTTTTGCTACCTTCTCTTTTTCATTTGAGTTTAGAGGTATTACCTCTTCCACTTCACGATTTGTCTTAGCGTTATCCCCTTTAACTTCATTTCCTAAATTATTAGAAGAACCAATATGCTGAGAATTATTTTTTATCGTTGCTATGCCGTCTAACATGCATACTTCCCCCCGGATATGTTCTTTTTATTTATATCGGATAATAATAATATCTCTTTAGTTAATTCAAGCATTTATAAGAGACAATTTGTTATTAAAGAGTTGTAATTATACAGAACGTATGTTCTTTCCATTGAAGAATAAGGAGGGTACTCATGCTATTAACAAATCTTTTATCTATGGAGCAACAATGTGTACTTCTAGCTAGTATAATAGCTGATGGAGAAATCACAAAGATTTACAAGAACTCACGTCGAAAAAACAATAGTTATAGAGCATTTTGGAGTTAGAGAGTTTGAATACAGACAGTGGAAGCAAATTGGTTAAAAGATTGGCTGTACTTTACTAATAAGGGTGATCTGTTAGTCTCTAAATCACATCATTATTCACCGAGGTTTATCCTTATTTCTATAATCCAGTCGGAGTGAAAGACATCGCTTTTGATCTTTTAAAATCTTGTGAATCAGAACTATTCCTTGCAGTTTTATACATGGATGATGGCTCTTTATGTATCACAAAAAATTAATGATAGAAAAAAACTTATTTACCTTACTCCCCACATTTATTTATATCTACAGGCATACCCTAAATTTTCTCTTCTACTACTTCAGAAATTCATAAAAGAAAGATTCAACATTATCTTACATACATCTAATCGAAAAGATGGTAGTGGATGTATCTTAAAAACAACTTCCATAAGTGAAACGTTTGACTTTTTAAATAAAATAGATAGATTTACTCAACTTGTTCTTCTATGAATTACAAAACAGACTGGGGGTATAGGTTGGAGAAGGAATCTGCAGTAATTAGGACAAAGTATCCAGAATATGAAGTACTTACAACAAGTGAAGAAAGGCATAAGAACTATAGAATTAAGGAAATTGAAACAATTATTTCAATGAAAAAGCGCGGACGTACAATTAATGACATTTCATAAATACTAAATCGCTCTTATTGGTCAGTGGTATATAAAATATCGGATCTAAGAAAAAATAACCTTATGTGAGCAAAAATAGAATCTTCTAATTACTTTTTATAATATATTCCAGCACATAATAATAAAAGGTACCGAGATCCCGGTACCTTTTTTCTAAAATTAACGAAGTAATTGAAGAACACCTTGTGGTTGTTGGTTCGCTTGCTTTGCGACTGTATCTTTCGATGACAGAATAGACTATATCTTCACCCTAATTTCCTAGGGGCTGGGCACTTCGAACAGCTATGTGCTGCCCTACGAGATTCATAGTCATAGTTTTCACCTTAGACCGTGTTCTCTAGTCGTTGAACCTTCTCCACTCTTTCGAGACAGGAGCTCGGCTGCTGATTATCCATTGTTCATCTTCATTATTTTCAGACCTTTACGTATACTGTTTCCAGTGCCGCTGTGGTTAATAAAGCTTTAGGAAGTTCCAGCAATTCACCCAGTTATACTCTAGTTCGTTACCAAACTAGACGCCCTTTAATCATTATCTCAAAAGTTGTAAAACTCCTTGAGGCATTTGATTAGATTGAGCCAACATTGCTTGTGCTGCTTGAGAAAGAATTGAATTTTTTGTTTGGTTCATCATTTCTTTCGCCATGTCAACATCACGGATACGAGATTCTGCAGCTGTTAGATTCTCAGAAGATGTGTTTAGGTTATTGATAGTGTGTTCTAAGCGGTTTTGGTAAGCACCTAATTTTGAACGTTCACCAGAAACTGCTTTAATAGAGTCATCAATTGCATCAATTGCAGCTGATGCATTAGCAGCAGTTGATACGTCTAATGCGCCATATATAGCATTATCATCAGTTCCATTAGTTACAGCATTATTAATAAATACTGCTGTTTTTCCAGAATCAGTTGCAACTGTACCTGAACCAGAAAGTTTCATACCATTTGCTTGTGCATCAGCACGCATATCAAGCATTTCTATTTTAAATGTTTGTCCACCGTTTGCACCAATTTGCATTGTTAATTTGCCATCTTTACCAGCTGCACCAGCAGTAACTTGGGCAACCGCTACTGTTGCAGTTGTATCATCTTCAGTAACTGTTGGTGCTGTTGCAGAATATTGCCCTTCCTTTTGTGTAAGAGTCATTATTCCGCCTGTTGTAGTTGTTGCAGAATATTTATCTTTTAAAGATGTATTTTGAATTGCATCTGCTAAGCTACGAGTCATTTCATCAACGTTAGCACCAATGTTAAATTCATTCTTTGTAATGTCAGCTCCTGATGCCTTTGCAGTAAATTCTACACCATCAACTTTCACAGTAGTCCCAGCAGCAATATTTTGGCTAAATGTTACTGTGTGCTTTCCAGCAGTACCATTTACTGTTGCACCTGAAGCATTACCATCAAGTAATTTACGAGTATTAAATTCTGTAGTATTACCAATACGATTAACTTCAGATGTCAATTGGTTAATTTCCTTTTGAATCTCCGAACGGTCATCACCGACATTTGTGTCGTTTGCTGCTTGAGTAGCTAGTTCACGCATACGTTGAAGGATATCATGTGTTTCATTTAACGCACCTTCAGCCGTTTGAATCATAGAAATTGCATCTTGAGAGTTTTTAGAAGCTTGGTCTAATCCACGAATTTGCCCACGCATTTTTTCAGAAATAGCTAGACCAGCTGCGTCATCTCCAGCACGGTTAATACGAAGACCTGAAGATAATTTTTCCATCGATTTAGACTGAGCACCTGAAGCAGAGTTTAACTTATTATAAGTGTTTAATGCTGCGATATTGTGATTAATTCTCATTTTAAATTTCCTCCCTGAATGTTATGGGTTCACTTCCTTGTGACCCGAATAATTTTTTGTTTTTATATGAAGAGAAAGTTTCCAGGTCGGCCGCCCTTTTTTTCTTTCCCTGCCTTACACTATTATTATCGGAGGTTGGTTTAAAAGTTTAATAGTTTTTTTATATTTTTTTCAAAAAAAATATAACCCCCAAAAATAGGAGTTATACTTTTTCATTTCTTTTTTAGAATATTTAGAAGGTCCCCTTGAATGCTTGCAGCTTGTTTATTTTCATCAGTGATTTCAATTAAAAGTTCTTTTCTAAAAATCTCTAAGTTCTTTGGTGCGTTGATGCCAACTTTAACTTGGTCATTCTTAGTTAAAAGAATAGTGATTTCTATATCATCACCGATTTTAATTGATTCTCCTAACTTTCGTGTAAGTACAAGCATCTACTTCACCTCTTCTCCACTAATTTGTGCCTAGTCAAATACTCTCCATTATTAAGGATTATTTGCTTACCCATATTTTTTTTAGAATTAATTATTACTGGAGCTTGTAGGTTGACTGTCGTATTTTCAAATGGATCTTGAACCGTTAAAATACTATAAACCAACACATCTTCAGGCGTTTCTATTTTTAAACTCTCAACTACTGAATCATCTAAATTAAAGTCATAGTTAGGGTAATAAGAAAATGGATTTACCATAACAAAAGCTAAAGTAGAGGTATTCACAGATTGCATGATATATATGGTTTCGTCTTCTTCCAATGGTAGAATAACAAATTGATTCTCTTCAAGGAAACCTGGTAATCCATTTAAAAAATGTCACTAGTGTTGCATGAATAATATTTAAATTTTCAGTTTAATTATTTTCCTTATTTGGAGCCAAAAAAGGAAATACCCATACAAAGGTGGCTCTATCCATTTGGAAATTATTTTACAATTAGACTGAGGTGACACCGACAGTTTGGCTGATTAAGGAACAGCCTTTCCTTCTATTTTTCGAATCCAGATCGTAGCCGGCTTCCACAATGCTGCCTTTAAATATCGGCTAATCTGCAGAATTTTCCTCTTGCTGTCCGTCTCGATCTGCGCGAGAACATTGAGACAATAGACGATTAACGCGATGAACACCTGATTCTGTATCGCCCACTCGCTTTGGCCGTAGAACTTTTTGATGTTTAAGTGCTGCTTGATCCATTTGAAAAAAAGTTCAATGGCCCAGCGGGCCTTGTACATCTCTGAAATTTCTTCTGCGCTCAAATCAAAACGGTTTGTGATGAGGTGAAGCAGATTCCCTTTTGAATCAGCCACTTTTAGAAGACGGAAGTAATTCTCTGTACGGTTTTGTGTGCTTCCGAGCAACACCATTTGATCAGACAAAACAGATGAATCATCAGGTAATGGAAAATCACTGACTTCTCGGATCACAGCGTTTTTGCGTAGTCTAGAGAGAAAAAAGTATCCATCATCCGTCATACGGTCAAAGCGCTCGTAGTCCAGATATCCTCTGTCAAACACATACATGCATTCTTTGTCATCGACCAGAACCTCCAACTGACCTCGGTCATGTTCACTGGCTTTGGTGATGACGGCTTTTTCCGGATAGGAAGATCCCTTTTCCATGAAGACAAGACGAAGATGTAACTTTACGCCTGCTTTAGTTTTCCGAAATTTTGCCCACCGATGATTCGTCAAATTAAGTGGCAATGTACTCGAATCAATGATTTTCAAAGGCATAACCAGTTTTGTATAGTGGGTTTTGGCGTGAATCCGCCCCACTAAATCGAGGAAAAGAAGTTGAAACAGATCTGGATTTAAGCTGTTTAACCGTCGAGATAACTGAGAAATACTGATCGAATCTAGTTCAATTCCCTTTTGAAGCTGTTCGTCAAAAAGACAATCACCAAGAGCGTGCAGGCTCTCGACTTCAACTAGCTGCGCAAAGAGCAGCAGTTTCAGGAAGGACTCTGTCCTTAACTTTTTTGTATAATAGTCTAATTTCTTGATTTTCACCTGATCTTCAATTAATTGAAGATTCATGGCTGAAAACCATTGCCCAAATGAAGTTTTTCGTGTAATCTTGTCCATGCGTGTGTCCTTTTTAGTGGATTTGGACGGGTTACCACCTGACTTATCCATTATAAAGGACTTTTTCTTTGCACAAAATAAAATTAGTGAAGATTTTGAGTCTTTTTAATATTGAAATTAAATTAGTGCAACACTAGTGAAAAAATGTATATAATTACTTTCTTCTATTTCTATCGTTCCATGGTATTTCGTACGTAATTTCATTTAATCATCCCTTTATTCAAAGTCTATTTTAAGTGAAGCATGTTGTTTTAAATTTATAGTTACTTCACTTGGATTATAATTAATAATCGGTTTGTTTAAATTGTACTCAATTTTGGGCTTATTAGGTGTAGCTTCCACATCTACTTTGCCAGGTTCATACGAGATTTTAACAGACCCTATACTAGGTACCCAGCCAATATTGAACTCCTTCTTTTCACCTTCAATATTTCGTTTAGAGATGCTAGAAATTGCATTAAATCCATTTTCTATTTGCATTAAGTCTGCACCTTCTTGAATCCTTCTTGCTATCCCTGAAAGTAAATCCTGTTTTCCTAATCTAGCCGCATCCTCAATACGAAGTTTTACAGATTTCAGGTCAATGTCTGCCCTTGCTTGTGTCTGATCTATCGTTAGTTTCCCCGGAATCTTGGTAATATTCAAAAAAGCTTTGGGTTGTTCTATTTGCAGGTCTCCAAGTGGCTGTTCAATTGACATTTCTCCTTTTTTAGTTGAAATACCAATATGTGCCGGTGTTGTCTGCATGCGTATCTGCGGGATCTTCATCTCCATCTTCCCCCTATTAAAAAAAGGCTACCTACTTTTAGCAGGCCAGCCTTAGATTTTGGTCGTAAAACTGACCACTATCTTAAAAAGTCCATTAGTGTTGGTTGGATAATTCTAGCTCCTACACTTAGTGCCGCACGATGAACACTCTCTTGTGTCGTTAAATCCATAATAACACGTTCAATGTCTGCATCCTCATTGTCCGAAAGAATACGAGTAGCGATAATTTCCTGTTGGTCAATACGGGATTCCACCATTTCAAGACGATTATACCGAGCTCCAAGTTCAGAGCGTTCAGCAGAAAGGATATCCATTCTTTTGTCTAAATCACCTAAAAGTGTATTTAGATCCCCTGTTCCTTTTCCTTCAAGAGTCTCCTGTATACCTTGTAATGTATTGAATAACTCTTGACTAAACACAGTATCAGGATTAATGTTTGCCTTTAATGACACTCCACGTGACACTTCAACCATATAATCATTTGTATTTAAGTTGGCTTGTGGAGCTCCAGCACCACCATCAACAACAGGTGGGTTTGAAGTGTTTGTTCCGTTAAAAATGTAACGTCCAGCTATTTGTGTATTAGCAACCTTCATAATATCTTTTTTAATTTGCTCAATCTCTCTAGCAACTGCTTCTTTATCAGCGTCAGATAGTGTTCCATTTGCACCCTGGACCGTAAGTTCACGCACCCGTTGTAACGCTTCGTTCACGTGCTCTACCCCAGCTTCTGAATTCTCCATCCATAGGTAAGACTCAGAAAGGTTTCTTTTATATTGCTCAACTTCAGACAGGTTAGAACGGTAATACATCCCCTTCATAGCGATAACTGGATCATCAGAAGGTTTTGTAATCTTCTTACCTGTAGAAAGCTGATCCTGATATTTCCCCATTTGCGTATAGCTATTACTTAAGTTCCTTAGAGAATTAGATGCTAACATCCCTTGTGTTACACGCATTATCTAAACACCTACCTTCCGACAGTTCCCATACCATTAATAATTTTATCAAGCATTTCATCTTGTAAAGTAATCATTCTAGCTGATGCATTGTACGCATGCTGGAATTGAATCATATTTGTCATTTCTTCATCCAGTGAAACAGAGCTTACAGACAGTCTTCTTTCTTCGACCGCTTGACGAAGTGTACCACTGTTTGTAGATAGTCTCGCCGCTTCCTGAGAATCCACTGCCATTCCACCAACTAAAACTTCATAATAATTACGGAAACTTGATTCGGTATTATTACCATATTTAAACGGTTTATTAATGATTTCAGCTAACGCTGATATATTTGTAGCATCACCCATTGTTGGGTTGTCTTTACTTGCCGTTGCAATATTGTCTAAACTCGCCATGATCTCATCTGAGACTTGTAAACGAGAAGCCATGCCCTTTTTATTCGTAATATCAACTTCTCCATTTTTCGTGTCAGAAAAGAAAGACGGTGTTTCATCCGTTGATCCGTTAATCTGGTTTGGTGTAGCACCATCCTCATGCTGAAGATTAAACTGATAGGCAAACATATAAGCCATATTATCTAACTCAGCAAGCATATCCGGATAAACTCCTGTTACTTCACCTGAAGAGTTTTGATAACCATAGGACTCAACAATCGCTTTTAGTTTTCCAGTTGAACTGAATGCCTGAAAATCCACCTGTGTGGATCCGAGTTGTACCGTCTTTACCGATTCATCGGTACCGTTAAAATTAACCGTGAGCTTATTAAAGCCTGTCCCATTTACTAGCTGACCCAAACTAGCACCATTTGCATCTAGTAAAGTAATGTTCACTTTCCCTTCAGCAAGTGTAGATGCATTTCCACCACTTGACGTGTAATCCACTTTAATATTCACAAGTGACGATAACTGATCAACCAAACGATCACGCTCATCGTATAAATCATTTGGTAACAAACCATGTGGCTCTACACTAGCAATCTGGTTATTAATATTATTAATTTGCTCAGATAGAGAGTTAATCTCTTTCTCAGTAACTGTAATTTCATTTTTTAAGTCAGCTCGAATACTGTTTAATGAGCTTGCTAGATAATTAAATGTTTCCGTTACTGCCACTGCACGTTGTCTCACTACTGAACGTGCTCCAGGGTTACTTGGGTTCACCGCTAAGTCCTGAAGCGATTGCCAAAACTGATCCATTGTTGTAGAAAGTCCGCTATCAGACGGTTCGTTCATGATTTCTTCCATCTTCGTATACGATTCTGCACGGGCTTCCCAATATCCTAACTTGTTATTCTCCGCACGGTATTGTACATCTAGGAAGCTTTCTCTCACTCGCTGAACCGAACCAGCCTCTACACCTGTTCCCATTTGACCTGGAAGCTGAGGCTTATTTAGGCCCACATTCGGATAAGGTTCTGTTTGTGCGAAGTTTACACGTTGTCTTGTATAACCTGGTGTACTTGCATTTGCGATATTATGACCTGTCGTGTTAAGAGCACTTTGTTGTGTAAACATACCTCTACGGGCTGTTTCTAACCCCATAAATGTTGATCTCATGTTCGCGCCTCCGTTTTTTAGGCTTTTCGGTTAAATAGTGAATTCGATGTGGACGGTCCGGACTGTTTAGGTGGTCCATAATTGAATTCAGGTGTTTTTGGATAAAACATGTCTAATGACATGTGGACAAATTGTAGTGATTGTTTTACGAGCTCTGAGTTTAACTCATTTTGCTTTTGAAGTTTCTGCGCAACTTCTAGTAGCTCCTCACGCAAATCAGCAAGCTTGTCCTTTTTAGAATAATCGATATATGTTAAACAAGTAGAAATCGTAAGGTTTTCTTCCTCTACATGAAAAGGAGTGAGAAAATTTCTCACAACCTGTTGTCTTACTTGTTCAAATTTATTAATGGCTGCTAAAAGCTTTTGTTCTTCCTTGATAAGAGTGTTCAGGGCGTCAATATCCCCTTTTTCAATAACTTTCGTCTTCTGATAGGCTTTTTCAAGCAAGCTATTATACAGGTCCAGAAGCCTTTCCATGACGGTTACTAATTGATCAGCGGACATCATAGCCCCTCCTCTCTATATTTTAAAGTAGTTAATGATACTAGATGCAGTTGCAGTAGAGTTTGGCTTGTATGTTCCGTTTTGAACACTTTGCTTTAGCTCTTCAACCTTTTTCTGACGAGTAGAATCCACTTGAGAAATCTGCTGCATTTCTTTTGCAGCGGAAGAAATCTCAACCTTATCCGCTTTAGTAGTCGTTGTGTTATTGACTTTATCGAGTTTGTTGATTGCCTTTTTATATGGATTAATTCCTGTTGTTCCAATGTTGTTGATTTTCATATATATCCATCTCCTTCAAAGTCCGGTCCAACTTCTACTAGTATTATCGGACATTTTGAAGGTTATTTTAGCATTTATTTAAAAAATGTACCAAAATAACTAATATATAGGTACTTGTTCCTATTTACCATTTAGACTTATTTGTTGTAAAGTATGTGGCCTGTTTCTCTCGATTACTTATTTCTGCTTTAAGTGCATTTTCCTTCTCAAGTTGTTCTAAATCTCTTTTAATTTCTGTGGCACATGGTTCACACAGTTTACCGGTACGGATAATAGTCCCACACTTATCACACGGATAACCTAGGTTTGGAAATTGAGTCACTTTCAGGCGTCCCGTTCGTATAAACTTGAGTAAAAGTTCTTCCTCTACTCCAAGTGCTTCTACTACTTGCAGCATAGTTGCCGCTCTATTTTCACGTTTCCTCATAAACTGAGAAACCTTATCGTATACTTGCTCCTCTTCCTTCCAGCACTTTTGACATACATCTCGAAATTGATTTTTTACATATATATCGCCACAACTCGGGCATGTTTCTATTTGAGCCATTACTTTATCCCCTTTATTAAATATGTCGATAGACTCATTATAGCTTGTCGAATTGTGTAAGGGTATGAAAATTATTTGGAAGTAAATGTATTCAATCGGTCGTTTGATTGAAGTGCGTTTATCCATTGGCGCTCTATGATTGGGGTAAATTCAATCAAACGTTTGATTGAATTTTATAATTACTGCATTTTGTTGAATCTTGTCACTAACCTCTCGCTACCGTAAAAGATGAAACAGATAATGCTCCATGCTGTTTCAAAAGTTTCCCCGCATGCATCAGCGTTGATCCTGTAGTATATATATCGTCAATTAACAACACTTTCTTACCCACAATTTCTTTCACACTATCAAGTTTGAAAATATTTGAGAGGTGGATCCTTTCTTCCCGAGATTTTTTCGATTGTTTTTCTGTATGAGCACGTTTTAGTACAAGTGTTGGTGTAAATCCAGCTTCCATAATTAATGCTTCCGCCTGATTAAAACCCCGTTCATATAAGCGCTCATTACTCAATGGTATTGGGACAAATAAATCGTACTCATTAATCACTTTTTTTAGACCTTTACAAAGAAATTCCGAAAGCACATAGTCTCCACGAAATTTATATCGACTAATAACCCCTTTTAGAAAGTCATTGTATTCATAAAGAGAGACATTACGTTCTAGAATACCCATCCACTCTATGTCTTCCTCCCAACGAACACAATCGTAACAATACTCACCTTTACGAAATTCTTCCGCTAAGCCTTCAAACGGTCGACTACATCGAACACAGCAATCTCCCTCTATAGGTACAAGCTGTTTTGTACATTTATCACATAACAAAACCGCTTCTTCCCTAGAAAACAAATTCCCCCAACCGATTGCCGGAATGATTCCTTCTCCACAATAAAGACACCTCACTTATCAACCAGCCCCTTCGCTTTAGCTTCTTTATTCATCATAACGACTTGAGCTTTTGCCTTTTCCATTGCCTGTGTCCTTCCATTATGAAAAAATGTCACATTGCCAAATGGTTTATCCGCACTCCGTCCGACCCTTCCCGCAATCTGAACTAGTGCCGACTCTGAAAAAATCCGATCTTCAGAACCAAGAACAGCAACATCCAGACCTGGAAATGTCACTCCCCTTTCAAGAATGGTTGTCGTTACAAGTAACGGAATCTTCTTCTTTCTCATTCTTAGTACCTTCTCTTTTCTAGCATGATCCTCCGCATGCACCGACTCAATCCTGTCATCGATCATTTGCATCAATGGCAACAATTTAGCCACCCATGCAACAGTTGGGACAAATACTAGCATTGGCGTACCAGCTAGCAACCGCTGTTCAATCCACTTTTGCAATTTCGAAGGTAAACGACCTTTATTTACCACCTTCCCCCAATTGCCACACCAACCAAACTCAGGAACAGGCAATTCATGCCGATGAAAACGAGCAGGAATCGTAACAAAGTTTCTCTTCCCGCTCAGACATTCCCTCTGCCACTTCTGACTAGGAGTAGCCGTTAAATAAATCAAACATGAATCAACCTTTCGAGAATTCATCACAGCAAACTGAAGCTTCGGATCCACAGAATAAGGAAAAGCATCCACTTCATCCACAATCATCACATCAAATGCTTGATAAAATCGTAATAACTGGTGGGTAGTAGTAATCGTTAATGGTGAACACTGATGGTGGTCATCTGAACCACCGTATAAAGAGGCAACTTGTAAAGAGGGGAACACGGATTGTAATCGTGGAGTTAGTTCTAACACAACATCTGTACGTGGAGTAGCAATACACACTCGCTTACCACTAGCAAAAGCCACTTCAATTCCTTTAAAAAGAAGCTCAGTCTTCCCAGCACCACACACAGCCCAAACGAGCAACTCCTCATTATGAGAAATAGCCCCCACCACACGATCCGAAGCAACTTGTTGACCATCCGACAGCGACCCATTCCACTCAAGAGGAGTAGCAACTAACTCTGGCATCTCCCCACTCCATCCATATAAAGACGTGCACTCACTCACACGCCCCATCATAATACATGCACGACAATACACACACTTCTTCCAACACCGTGCACAAGGAAACTCAGCAAGTAACTCCTTATCACCATTGCCACACCGGTTACACTGCGCCCGACCTTTCTTATCAAACAAAATTCCTGGTCTTATAGAAATTAAAGGAGAATCAACCATCTCAAAGGGGATTTCTTCTCGAAGAAGCTGCTTACCAGCGAGGACATTTCGAAGGGAATCAACCAAATTCAAATTATCACCTCATTATCAAATTTTCAAAAAACGCCCGAAAACTAGAAACACCATTCCAGCAATCGCTGAAATGGTGCCAAATAATAAAAGATATAAGTTCAGTAAACCAAAAATTATTTCTTTACCCAACCAAGGCCCATTGAGCCCTCACCTAAATGCGTACCGATCACCGGTCCGAAGTAACTAATCACAAATTCAACGTTTGGAAGCTCAGCTTCAAGCTCTTTCTTCCATTCATTGGCTTCCTGCTCACGATTGGCGTGAATAATCACTGCACGATATTGCTCACCAGCTGAAGCTTCTGCCAACAGATCAACCATTCGACGCATCGCCTTTTTACGTGTACGAATTTTTTCAAAAGGAACAATTTTCTTGTCCTGAAAATGAAGAAGTGGCTTCACCTGCAACAAACTTCCGATCAAGGCTTGAGCACTTGATAGTCTACCTCCACGTTGGAGATGAGATAAATCATCCACCATAAAATAAGCGTATAACGTTTTCTTCATTTCTTCGAGTCGTGACATTATTTCCTCTGGACCCTTACCTTCTTGAGCCATTTGAGCTGCCTCTAGTACGTAAAATCCTTGAACCATGCAGCTAATTTCTGAATCGAATGCAAACACATCAATATTCTCTACCATTTCTCCAGCTGATACGGCCCCTTGGAAGGTGCCGCTGATCCCGCTTGATAGGTGGATGCTGACCACTGAATCGTAGTCTTTCGATAGTTGTTCGAATAGCTGAACAAACTCACCAACGGGTGGCTGTGACGTGGTTGGAAGCTCGCGATTCTTTACCTCTTCAAAAAAATCTGAGGCAGTGATCTCTATTTCTTCACGATACGTCTCAGTACCAAATATCACACTTAAAGGAATCATATGAATATCAAGCTTGTCACGCAGGTCTTTCGGGATGTACGCGGTACTATCCGTTACAACTGCCGTTTTCATATAAAAGTAACCACCTTTGTTTTTCTCTACTATATGTCTCACACATATTTTATATGAAAACTATACAAATTGCATTACCTACACCCTTATAGGGTAAATCTTAACTCGCATCCTTTAAGCCCCTACGAAGTATTTCTTCCAAAATGAGATCAACAAATCTCGTATCCAGGTTATAGTTTAATGCCTTGCTATATACGTTAACTAAATCCTCATCTGATAAAATACCCAAAGATGTATTAATGGAAAACACCTCCATTTATACTAGTTTAAGTAGTATTATAAGCAAAAACACCTATTTGTAAAATATTTTTCACTACTTTGTCAAAATTGGAAATGCTTCCAATTAAAAAAAAGAGGCATCCGTCTTTATTTTCAGACAGATGCCCCACCACTTATATTTTATCGTACCTCAACCCAGCCCTTTTTAATAGCTTCGACTACCGCTTGAGTACGATCGTTTACATTCATTTTTTGAAGAATATTACTCACATGGTTTTTAACCGTTTTTTCACTAATAAATAAAGCTTCACCGATTCCACGGTTACTCTTTCCGTCTGTTAACAACTGAAGAACTTCACACTCACGGCGCGTTAATAAATGAAGTGGACGACGAATTTCTGCCGCTCCCACATAACCTCCACCGCCTTCACCTGCTAATCGACGGTATTCTCTTACTAGATTATGTGTTACTTTCGGATGTAAATAAGAACCTCCATCAGCCACTACCTTTACCGCTTCTACCAATGCATCTGCATCCATTTCCTTTAACAGATAGCCACTAGCCCCTGTTTGAAGCGCATGTGTTACGTAGTTTTCGTCATCATGAATGGAAAGAATGATTACTTTTGATTCAGGAAATTTCTCAATCAGTTGACGAGTGGCTTCCACACCATTCACATCAGGCATATTAATATCCATAATAATTACGTCTGGTTGATACTCTTCTGCAATCGTAACAGCTTGGTTACCATCTTCCCCTTCAGCGACAACCTCAAACGTTTTTTCAAAATCTAATATTCTTTTGACACCTTCTCTAAATAATTGGTGGTCATCAATAATGGCAATCTTTGTAGTCATTTCTCTCAGCCTCCCTAAGCCTATTCAATAAATTAACTCTCTAATGGAACTTGAATAATGACAATTGTTCCTCGACCGACTTTTGAGTCGATGGAAAGCTGTCCTTGTAGAAGCTCCACTCTCTCTTTCATTCCTAATATTCCAAACGACTCTGGCTTGTCCAAATTCATATCAAAGCCCTTGCCGTCATCTTTTACTACTACTGAAATACTATTTCGTGTCAGCTCGAGTTTTACTTTTATTTCATGTGCTTCTGCGTGTTTGATGGCATTTTGAACAGATTCTTGAACCAATCGAAATAATGCCACTTCAAACTTGGCTGGTAACCTTTTTTCATTCCCCAAATTAACAAAACTAATTTTTGTATCACTATGATACTCTTCGATCGTTTGTAGGTATTTTTTGAGGGTAGGCACTAAGCCTAGGTCATCAAGTGCCATCGGACGAAGGTCATAGATAATTCTACGCACCTCATACAACGCATTTCGCACCATCTTTTTTAAATTTTTTATCTCACCCATGCCTGCTTGTTCCCCATGCTCACGGAAAACACGTTCAATTAAATCCGAGCGCATCATCACATTTGCCATCATTTGAGCAGGGCCATCATGGATTTCACGAGACACTCGTTTTCTCTCTTCTTCCTGAGCCTCTATAATACGCAAGCCAAACTCCTGCTTCTGCTTTGCGTCCTCTAATACTTCACCGACTTGCTTGAGATCACTCATCAGATAGTTCATCACGACGGAAATTTGAGAAACTAGATGTTCCGCTCGGTCAATCGTTTCCGTCAAACCATGTAAACGGCGTTCAATATCATCTCGTCGGTCACGAAGCTGCTTCTCCATTTGTCGCTTCATCGTCAGTTCCATTTGGAGCTGATGAGCTTTTTCATAAGCATCGCGAACCTCTGCCTCGGTATAGTCCTTGAAGTGCATGCTTACTTCAGACAATCTTTTACGAGCAAAACGCGATTGCGTTTCAAGCTTATCGCCATCATCAATCACTTCAATGACCATTCGCTTCACATCTTTTAGTTCATCTGCGAGTGATTCATAGTCCTTCCGGCACTGCTCTCCTATACGGAAAATCTCGTCCTTGCTCGTACCAACCGTCTCTATCATTTTCTCTAGGATAAAATCAAGCGTCTTTATATCAAATTTTTTCTTCAACATAATAATTCCTCCAAGGGTCCCATTTTCCCTTTCGGCTTTGATATTATTTTAGCTTGATTTAGATAAATATACTATCTCTTGATGGAGAAAAAACTGTCGAAACGTAAGAAAATCGTTAAAAAGAACGAGATTTTTTCGACGTTATATGTAATTTATCCTATATAAACTTAATTAACATCATTACTATTTTAATACCTAAGAACTAAAGTTATTATGCTGATATAGTAGAGATTGTGGATTTTTACTCACTGTCCCATTATAACACGTGAAAAAATTACATAGATTAAAGTTTGTTTACAAACTGTTTGAAGTTTGATGAAATATGTCACAAAGTTTTATACTATTACTAAGAAATTATTCATAGAAATCTTTACTAGAAAGGAGCTTATCCCATGCTCCCCTCATATCTAACCGTAAAAGACTACGGTGAACATGAAATTGTTATTGAAAAATCTCGATTTATCGCTCATATATCTCGTGCAGAAACAGAAGAAGAAGCAATAGAATTTATTCAAAGCATAAAAAAGAAGCACTGGAATGCGACGCACAACTGCTCAGCTTATCTAATCGGAGAACATGACCTTATTCAGAAAGCAAATGATGATGGTGAGCCATCCGGAACAGCTGGTGTACCGATTCTCGAGGTTTTAAAGAAAAGAAAACTAAAGGATACGGTTGTAGTGATTACCCGCTACTTTGGTGGAATAAAATTAGGAGCTGGCGGGCTAATCCGTGCATATGGTAAATCAACTTCAGAGGGCTTAAATGCCACTGGAATTGTTGAACGTAAGCTTATGAAGGTTGTTCATCTAAAAGTGGATTACACTTGGCTTGGAAAACTCGAAAATGAATTACGTGCCTCTGTATATGAAATAAAAGAGATTCACTATCTTGATGCAGTAGAATTTGAAGTATATGTTGAAGACGGATTGGTTGAAAGTTTCAACGATTGGATGGTAGAAATGACTAACGGGCAGGGGAAACTATCTACAGGGGAAACACTTTATCAAGAGACACTTATATAAAATTAAGAAGACCTCAGGAAATCATGCTCCTGAGGCCTTTATTTTATGCTTTATTCTTTTCATTAACTGGTCTAAAACCATTTAGGAAATTCAAGAGAGGTCGATACCCTTCTCCTACCAGACCAATTTTTTCAACGAATAATTCAATAGCTACAAGTATCGCTAAAAGAATAACAGTTGAACCCCAAAGCGTTGCCTGTGAAAATATAAAGGCCGCTAAACCAAACACTGCACTCATTGCATAAATGAGCAATACCGTTTGTCTATGTGTATATCCAAGCTTCAACAAACAGTGGTGTAAATGAGATTTATCTGGTGCAGACAATGGCTGCTTGTTCACTAAACGTCTAACAATCGCAAAGAGCGTGTCCGAAATTGGTACCCCTAAGATAATAACAGGGATGATTAACGATACGAAGGTAACTCCTTTAAATCCTAGTAGAGATAGAACAGAGATCATAAATCCTAAAAATAATGCCCCTGTATCTCCCATAAAGATTTTCGCTGGGTGAAAATTATAAACAAGGAATCCTAAGCTAGAAACAGCTAATAGTAAAGCCATAATCATTACATACGGATTTCCAAACGTATATGCCATTGCAGCGATAGAAAATAATGCAATGGTAGATACCCCTGCTGCTAACCCATCTAATCCATCAATTAAGTTGATTGCATTCGTAATCCCAATAATCCAAAACATTGTAATGGGGATACTAAGATAACCAAAGTCCAATTCCCCACCAAAAGGCAAGTTAATGAATTCGACTCTTATATCACCAACTACTACCACTACTAAAGCTGCTGCGACTTGCCCTAATAACTTTACTCTAGGTGAAATCTCTTTCACATCATCAAAGGCACCCGTTAAAATAATGATCAAGCTACCAAGTAGGATGGGTAGATGAATTCCACCATCAAGATTCAGCACATGTATTAAATAATTATCATTTGGCTGAATAATTAATACTCCAATTAGAAAGCTTATATAGATAGCAAGACCACCAAGGCGAGGCATGATTTTTTGATGGACTTTTCGTTGGTTAGGTTTATCAGTAGCTCCAATTAAGAAAGCAAGTTTTTTTATGATCGGTGTCAGGAGTATTGCTGCTAAGAAACAAATGATTAACGTAAGATACACAATATGCCCCTCCATGTTTTTATCATTATCTATTTAGTGAAAAAAAATGTAGATTTTTTTTCTTTATTGTCTAATATTCAGAGTAATTCTTGGAAAGAATAATTCCTTGTGAATTATATCATAAAGCCCAATCTAATTGGAATGATATTTTATTACCCGATACAATTTTAATAAAACCGTAATAAATTTAATACAACATATTTGACGGTAGCCCGCGAAAAAAGTTTCTCTATAAATAAAAGTTTAACTTTTCAGATAATATAAAAAGCCTGCAGAGACAAATATACTCTACAGGCTTGCTTTTATGCCAATTCTTTTAAATATTCTCTTAGCGCTTCCTTCCAATCACGTAATGGAGTAAAGCCTTCTTCTTCTATCTTCTTTTTGCTTAAGACTGAATATTTCGGTCTAGCTGCAGGTCTAGGAAACTGGTCAGAAGTTAATGGGTTAACTTGAATTTCCATTCCAGCCTGCTTAAAAATTTCAACAGCAAATTCATGCCAGGAACATACGCCCTCATTAGAGGCATGATACACTCCGTATTTTTCGGAATCAATTAATTCCACCAAAAATTTGGCTAAATCGACTGTATAGGTAGGAGAACCAACTTGATCGTATACAACTCCCAATTCCTTACGATCTTGACCAAGCTTAAGCATCGTCTTTACAAAGTTGTTACCGTTGATTCCATATACCCAAGCAGTTCTAACGATAAAGTGCTTTTCCAACGTTTCCTGAAGAAACTTCTCTCCCACAAGCTTTGTCTCTCCATAAACCCCAAGAGGTTTTGTAGGGTGATTTACCTCGTAAGGCTCCGTTCCAGCACCGTCAAAAACATAATCTGTGCTGACATAGACCATTTTCGCGCCGACAAACTTGGCTGCCTCAGCAAGGTATTTTGTTCCAAGCGCATTTACCTTATAGGCTCCCTCTTGATCTGTTTCAGCAGCGTCCACATTTGTATAAGCTGCACAATGGATAATAGCCTCTGGGCTTAGGTTCTGTACATAAGATGAAATAGCTGATTCATCTGTAATATCTAGCTCAGATCGACCAACTCCAACAGCCTCGTGCCCCTTAGCTGTAAGTTCTTTCACTACATCGTATCCAAGTTGTCCATTGACGCCAGTTACTAATACTAACATCACTCAACCTCTAAACGATCAGCATATTGAGCCTTGAAGTAGTCTTGGTAGTCACCAGAGATGATATTTTCCCACCACTCTTGGTTTTCAAGATACCACTTGATCGTTTGTTCAATACCTGTATCAAAATTATATTTTGGAGACCAACCTAATTCCGTACGAAGTTTTGTAGCATCGATGGCATAACGACGGTCATGACCAGGACGATCTTTAACAAACTTCATTAATGACTCAGACTTGCCTAAATGCTTAAGAATGGTTTTTACGATTTCAATGTTAGTGCGTTCATTGTTTCCACCCACATTGTACACTTCTCCGTCACGACCTTTGTGAAGAACAAGATCGATGGCTTGGCAATGATCTTCTACATGTAGCCAATCACGAATGTTTAAACCATCTCCATAAATCGGAAGCTCTTTATCGTTTAAAGCATTAATGATCATTAATGGAATCAACTTCTCAGGGAAGTGGAATGGCCCATAGTTATTTGAACAACGAGTGATGTTCACAGGAAGTCCAAATGTTTCATTGTACGCACGAACCAGTAAGTCAGCTCCCGCTTTACTAGCACTGTATGGGCTGTTAGCTGCAAGTGGTGTTTCCTCTGTGAAGTAACCTGTTTCTCCTAAGGTTCCGTATACTTCATCAGTCGATACTTGAAGATATTTTGTTACTTTATACGTCTTAGCAGCATCTAAAAGAGCTAAAGTTCCTTGAATATTCGTTTGAACGAAAATCCCCGGATCTGTAATACTGCGGTCCACGTGAGATTCAGCTGCAAAGTTTAATACATAATCAAACTTTTCTTCATTAAAAAGACCATCAACAAAGTCACGATCAGCAATATCTCCACGAACAAACTTGTAATTTGGAGCATTTTCAATGTCCTTTAGATTTTCTAAATTACCTGCATACGTAAGCAAGTCCAGGTTTACAATAGTATACTCTGGGTATTTATTAACCATGTAGCGAACAAAATTGCTACCAATAAAGCCCGCACCGCCAGTTACTAATAATTTCATATTAAGATCTTCCTCCTATTCCTCAAAAACAAAGTTCAAAGTTGTTGCTTCAGCTAATCTTGGATGCTTCGTATCTTTTTCAGACAAGATTGGATTAGTCGTTGGCCAATCAATCGCAAGTGCTGGGTCATCCCATGCAATTCCACCATCATGCTCTGGAGAATAATACTCATCAACCTTATACGCTACTGTAGAGTCTGGAACTAATGTACAGAATCCATGTGCAAAGCCCTTCGGTACAAGTAATTGACGCTTATTATGCTCAGAAAGAACCACTCCTACCCACTGTCCATATGTAGGAGAACCTTTACGAATATCAACAGCCACGTCATAAATAGCCCCAGTTACACAGCGAACCAATTTCGTTTGTGCCTTAGGATTTAACTGAAAGTGTAATCCACGTAGCGTATGAACAGGTGCAGACAATGATTGGTTGTCCTGAATAAAATCAAATTTTAGTCCCAACTCATCGTAAAGACTTTTATTATAGCTCTCCATAAAATATCCACGGTGATCACCAAATACTTTTGGTTCTAGTATTTTTACGCCTGATAGTTTTGTTTCAATTACATTCATTATTTATTCCCTCACTTAATGGATTACTTTCCTTGGCCAGCGATCTTAACTAAATACTGTCCATACTGGTTCTTCTTTAATGGCTCAGCAAGCTCGAGAAGCTTCTCTTTTGTAATATAACCCATCTTATAAGCAATTTCTTCAAGACATGCTATTTTTAATGATTGTCTCTTTTCTACTGTTTCTATGAACTGAGAGGCTTCTAACAATGATGCATGTGTTCCTGTATCTAACCATGCATATCCACGACCTAGTAATTCCACGTTCAATTCACCGAGTTCTAAATACGCTTTATTAACGTCCGTGATTTCTAACTCTCCACGAGGCGAAGGTTTGATATTCTTAGCGATATCTACTACTCGGTTATCATAGAAATATAGTCCTGTCACAGCATAGTTTGATTTTGGAACCTCTGGTTTTTCTTCAATCGAAACAGCTTTTCCATCTTCATCGAACTCGACAACCCCAAATCTCTCTGGGTCATTCACATAGTATCCAAACACGGTAGCCCCGGTTTCTCTCGCAGCTGCTCTTCGTAATTGCTCTGTTAAGCCGTGTCCATAGAATATATTATCTCCAAGCACAAGAGCGACACTATCGTCACCGATAAACTCATCTCCTAAAATAAATGCTTGTGCCAATCCACCTGGATGTGGCTGAATCTTGTATGTAAAGTTCATTCCTAAATCAGATCCGTCACCTAGAATTTGCTCAAATCGCGCAGTATCTTCTGGTGTAGATATAATTAAAATATCTTTGATTCCAGCTAGCATTAATACTGATAGTGGATAGTAAATCATCGGTTTATCATAAACAGGCAATAGCTGCTTTGAAACGACCTTTGTTAATGGATATAATCTTGTCCCACTTCCACCTGCAAGAATAATTCCTTTCATTCATACCAACTCCTCTTTTTAGTATAGAAATATAAATACATAAAACGTCAAGCACCTTCCCCATTATAAATAAGGATGCTATAAAAAGACAGAAACTATCGATTTTTTAACAAAAAAGTAATGTTTCAAACAATATCGTCAAATCATTCTTCGATATACTTAACCGTCTTTATCCAAAAGGAGATCTCCCCTTTATTAGGAAGACCTTCCTTATCATTTCTTGAAGGATGGTAATTAACAAGCTTACTTCAACGATAAGAACTTTTTCAACGTTTGAATGGCTATACGTTTATTCTTTACGATTAAAAGTTGCTTAATCAATCGTTTAAGCAGTTGTGATCGGTAAGCTGGAAGCAATTCCTTATGGTAGTGTTGATAAAAATAACTTTCAGAATCAATGATACTTATATATCGATTTAAGGACACTCTACTATAATCCATAACAGAAAGTTCATGTTCAAGATTAACATCGAGAACTTGTACCTTAAAACCATTAGAATAGATCTCATAAAAAATCCAATGATCTAAATAATCAAGGGCAAAGCTCTCATTAAATCCATTTATTTGATTCAAGAAAGATACCTTTATCAATGAACCAGAATTTATGGCCATGATAGGCTTTTTCTGCACACCAGCTTTCGGCCGCTCTTGTTGAAGCGGACGTAAGGTGTCACTAAAAACTGGAGAAATAACCGTTCCTTCGCATGAAATGATTGGTACTACAGCAGCAATACCGCTGTCCACTTCTTTTACTTCTCCCATTTGTTGAACATACTGCTTTGTTACTTCCGTATCATGGTCAAAAAGGACAAGCCATTCACTTCCGTTTGTTTTCGCAATCGACCACGCGTAGTTGTATGCAGTAGCTATGCCTAAATTTCTCGAATCGTGTTTATACGTGATGTTTATATTTACATACTTTTTCTGGTCAAACTTTTGAGAATTTGGACTATTATCATAAAGGATGATCGATATCTCTTCTGACAGGATTTCCTTACAATCGTTAATCAATGTTCGAAAGGTTTTGCTGGCCTCAATACTTTGGTTATAAAAGACTATAACAATGGTTTTTTTCATGTCTTTGCCCCATGAAGTGAAGATTCTTTCCACCTTTGTGACAAGATTAATACCACAAGGAAGAAGCTAATTCCAATTGGGTTATTAATAAAAGGATTGATATTGGTTACTAGTAAAACTCCCATAAACGCAGCCATCAAGGAAATTTCTTGCGCGTTCAGTTTTCCACTCTTTTTATATCCTACATAATAATTATAATAGACAAGGAAGAATAAGAAAAACCACGCTGCAAGCCCCACTAGTCCCTGCTCGACTAGAATATCTAAGAAACTCATTTCAATTCCTTCTAAACGCTCAGCAATTTCTGTACCGTATCCAGTCCCAATAATAAGATTAGCTGGGTTTTCAAAAAGGATCCTTTTTGAGTCGACGATGAATTCCAGGCGTGTATTTACACTCAAGTCATCTACTTCATTTAACTCTTCTATCTCACTATTAGCAGGATCTTCAACAACCACATCCTGTTGGAATCTTTCTAACGTCATGTATTTGTATAGGAAAGGAAGTAACATAACAAGAACCAATAAGATACCTGCCTTTTTAACAAACCATTTCGTTTGTAATAATCCTTTTACCTTTTCTGTTAGCTTATTAAATGAATCTGAAACAACCTTACTATCTAACAGGATAATCATCAGCAAACTGACCATTAAAGCAAGTAAAAAACCTCTTGTCTCTGACCATAAAACAGACACCGTTCCTAATGTGACAAGAGCAATATTTATTTTGGAGAATTGCTTATTTAATACATCATTTAAAGCAATGATTAGAGCAATAAGGACAAACAGGTGACTCTTATAAAACACGCTATTACTTGGTCTAAAGAAAAGATCGTCATTCATAATCTCATTCATAAAAAGGTAGAAAGGGCCAAAGTTTGCACTAAACACTGTTTTTCCTAATAAGGAAACAACAATTGTAAAGATCGAAACAACCACAGCACTATTCTTAAGAAGCTTAATAATATACTCCTTAGATATTCTTATCTCAGAGATATAATAGGCTAATGGAAAGTAGGCCATAAAGTAAGAAACTCGAAAGAAGTCCATTACTACAATAGAAAGTGGGTGACCATTAACTACTCCGATAACAGCACTAATAACAAACCAACCAAGGAGTCCATAAATCCCTATTGTAACAGGGTTAAATCGTAAAAACGTATTTATCTTTTTATCAAAAATAGCCTTCTGTTTAATGATTCGGTAAATAAACGTTAGTAGAAGGACTAAAAATAAGACTTGGCGGATGGAAAGAAAGCCAAAATCAATTAGCCTTCCACCACCGCCCACGAATAGCTCAACAAATAATACTGTTAGTAAGACTTTTTCAAAATTGTTCATTAAGATACCTCTCCATTCTTACAAAGCTCAAGGAGAACGGATCTCCTCTTTCCCTTAAGATGCGCTTCTAGTGATATTTTGAACGGTCTCTTTTAGGGTAAAGTTTTTATATTTCATCGCTCTCTTCTCAATTACGTACCATGACATAACGGCAAATACCAAAGTAGGTGGAAATGAGAGTAAGAAGTTTTCCCATGGAGTTAACTGATTATGAAAAAGATGGGTCATAATCTGTTGGAATGGAAACGCGTAAATATATATTCCATAAGAAAAATCACCGAATTTCCCAAAGTTATGCAAGCGCAATCTTGTCTCAAACGCTAAAGAAAAGATTAAATATGCACCAAAGATCGTAAATGTATATTCAAAATAACCTACTTTAGCTGTAACTAGTAAAACAACCAAGGATAAAAGGGTAACCCACCCATTCAACTTAATTTGGTTTCTAAATAAGTAGAATATCATTCCTGCACTGAAATAGCGGAATAAATCTGTATAAAATCCACCTCTATCTAAAAAATATAGAGTTGTACAAGCTAGAAATAAAAACACAACCACTTTTTTGTTTAGAACTTTCATGATCCCTAAAGCAGCTACAACAATATAGAAGAAAAATTCAAACCATAGTGTCCATAGTGAGCCATTAACTGCTCCAGGCCAAATATTTGTGGAAAATACACCCGGCAAGTCAAATTGAAGCCAATATAACGTAACGGTTTTTAGATAATCATATGTTTCTCGGTTTTTAAAATACTCAAGGAAACCAAGATCTGTAAATATTGGACCTAATAAGAAGATAGACAGCATAACACACAGGATAAGACCAGGGAAGATCCTTAATACCCTAGCTTTAAAGTAATAAATAGGATCCTTCGATCGATCAAAACTTTGGGTGATAAGAAAACCACTTATTACAAAGAAAATACTAACGGCGAACTCACCAAACGTCATTTGCCCTTTTGAAAACACAGCAAATGGCTCTGAAGCATTGTTACCGGTAGTTAACGGATAAGCATGCGAAAATAAGACCAAACTAGCTGCAATAAAACGAATAATATCTAAGTTGTTTTTCCGTGTATCAATACACTCATTTATATATTTCCCCTTAAGAAACATTCAGCATCCACCTTTTCAATTTTTAATATATAGAAATGAAATGTTTCTCTGAAACTAACTTTTTTATCTATGGACAACGTGCAATACCAAAAGAAATTATAGCATTAACATGTCGGATTTTGTATCACTTTATTTTCCAATTACTTAATAATTGTTGATATTCAACAGCATCAAGATTATAATTTTGGTTATGCAATAAATTTGTAAGACCTTTAAAAATTCTATTAAAGAAGGGATTTTCTAAGTGATTAATAGAGCAAACAGAGTAGAGAAGAAAAGAAAAAAAAAGCTTCGTTTTTTTCGAGTATTCTTCTTAAGTCTTTTTATATTGTTTGTCGGTGCCGGCGTTTATTTCTATAACGTATACTCAGATGTGGCGAATGCTGTCGATAAAATGCATAATCCTATAGATCGAGAAGGATCAGAAAAGCGTGAGCAACAAGTTGAGTTTGATCGAGAGGATCCTTTATCTATTCTTCTTGTCGGAGTAGATAAGCGTGAAGGAGATAGTGGTCGAACAGACTCGATGATTGTTGCAACGATTAACCCTGATACAAGTAGTACGAAATTACTAAGTATCCCGCGCGATACAAAAACAGAGATCATTAGTAATAGTGATCCTGATAAAAACAGAACAACTAAGATGAATGCAGCGTACGCTTATGGCGGAATTGAAATGACAATTGATACTGTTGAAAATTTCTTAAATGTTCCCATTGATTACTATGTAGAGGTCAATATGGAAGGCTTTAAAGACATTGTCGATGCAGTTGGTGGAATTGATGTTAATAATCAATATGAGTTTGAACTAGATGGTACAACCTTATATGAAGGCCCGCAACACCTCGACGGGGAAGAAGCTCTTCAGTATGCAAGGATGAGAAAAGAAGATCCACTTGGTGATTTTGGCCGTCAAGAAAGGCAGAAAGAAGTCATTTCAAAAGTTGTTAAAAAAGGGGCAAGCTTAACTTCATTAGCAAATTATGATGATATTTTAGAAGCACTACAAGATAATGTACTAACAAACTTAACGCTTGATGATATGATTGGTATCCAAGCAACGTACAAAGGTGCAGCGAAAAATATCGAAAAGCTTCAAGTAGAAGGTGAAGGAAAAACTATCAGTGGTGATGGCTGGTATTTCTTTGTAACAGATGAAACTCGACAAGCTTTATCTGATGAATTACGAACGCATCTTGGTCTTCCGACAGATGCTGTTGCTGAAATAGATGTTGATTACTAAAAAAAGCCCAATATGGGCTTTTTTTATTTGTGTTTAATATACGACTGTAATAGTAAACCTGAGATTTGAAATCTCCACATAATCTTCTCCCTAAATGAAGAAGTATTCTCAACAGTCGTTACTGTAGACTCATGTCTTCGATAATAAATAAGCTTTTCAGGTATGAGTAAAGCACCTTTATTCATATCCGCCACTAGTCCAATCCACATATCATGCATAGGGGCATTCCTTGGAATAGGTAGAATTTTGTCCTTTAGTTCCTTCCTAAAAGACATAGCGCAACCAATATAGCTATTTTTAATAATGTTTTTCATCACACCTGCTCGACTACCTCGATAGTCATAAAACGAATCAATCGTTGGCTGGAGATTATTATCTACAACTGTGATATCAGACATAATCATAAGAACAGCAGGATGTTTTTTATAATAGGTCTTTACTGTTTCAACCTTTTCAGGTTTCCAAATGTCATCTTGATCGCTTAAAAAGATGATTTCATTTTTCGTATGTTTAATCGCATTTTCAAAATTAGGGGTAACTCCTTTTTCATCCTGCAAAAATAACTTTACTCGTGGATCACCACTAACATATTCATTTATTATTGAAACAGTATTGTCCTTTGAATGATTATCAGAAATAACCAATTCATCTTCATCGCCAAGTTGAGAAAGAATGCTATCAATCTGCTGTCTAATATATTTTTCTCCATTATAAGTGGCCATCGCTACAGAAACATTCATTGTTGCCCTCCACTAGCTTTCGAAAAGAAATTGCATCCTTCTTCTCCGGTTATACCAAGTATGTCTTTCACAAAATACTGAATTGAGTATCGTTCCTTCACTTTCTCGTCCACTGGAACATAGGGAGTAGTCATAAATTCTTTCGGTACAACCACATGATTTCTGTCAACAACACAAATATTATTAGGATGATAGAAATCATATTTCTTAATTTCTTCATTAGTAGTAATCATTTTCTTATTTGCACCGAGCATTTCAATGGTTCTCATCGTTAAACCCGTTTGTTTTGGATGTTGAATATCAACTACAGCTCTTGATTGTTTTAACTTAGATGTTAGTTGTTCACTCGGTAATCCAACAAAGGAAAATTCAGATATCTTACTACCCTTCACATCACTAGTAAACCATTTTCTTTGATAATACATTAACTTACTAGGTAGAAATAAATAATAAAACACCTTAAGATGATTTTTCTCGAATTGCTCCCTAACTTCTCTTAAAATGCGATAGCGATCACTATGGACTGTTCCAACGAAGAAGAGGTCATAGTATAATTCTGTCTTTTCTTTAGCAATTTGTGCATATTCAATATCAAAGAATAAAGGTCTAAAAGTTAAACCGAACTTCTCACAATCTTGTTTATCAAACGAGAAAACTTCATCAAAATACTCTAACTTTTCTAGGGTATTTACCTTATTAGCGACTGAATCCCAAAGCATCAGTACCATTCTTGCTTGTGGATTTAATTCTCTTACCTTCTTTAGGAAAAACTGGGGAGTCGCCTCTGCCTGACAGATAAAGATATAATCGTACTTTTTATTCGTTATCTTAGAAGTGATTTCTTCATAATACCTATTTACTTGTCCTGTGACAAAATTTCGGTTAATTCGTAATAGGGCTTTTGAAAATACAGTATTCGAGGGGCGTTCATCGAAAAAATCAACTTCTGCCCCCATAGACTCCATTGCCCTCATTATTTTTTTATGATAATTAAAAAACAAGGGACATAAAAATAAAATTTTTTTATTTTGCAATGAAGAGACCATTACTTATATAACCCTTTTTTCTTCATTTCTTCAATTGATTTCTGATAGTTGTCTTCAACGACTTCTTGCTGGTTTACCCAATCAACAAATTTGCTAATTCCTTCTTCGAAGCTAACCTTAGGTGTGAACCCAAGCTTCTCATGAATTTTAGTCAAGTCAGCGAAGTTATGACGAATATCACCTAAACGATAATTGCCACTAATAACAATATCCGTTTCAGACTGGTATTTTTCCTTAAGAAGAGTTGCCACTTCCAATACGTTTGTACAAACACCTGTCCCTACATTAAAGCTTTCATAATTTGCTTCTTCTTTTTCAATTCCTAGAATTGTTGCGTCAACGATATCATCAATAAATACAAAATCCCTTGATTCTTTTCCGTCCTCAAAGATATTAATATTGTTTCCATTTTTAATAATCGTTGAAAAGATGGACAGAATTCCTGTGTATGGATTCTTTAATGATTGTCCAGGACCATACACATTCTGATAGCGATAACCGACGACTGGAATATTTAACGACTTACCTACCACCATACACATATCTTCCTGCATTTGTTTCGTAATTCCGTAGATAGATGTTGGATGAATTTTCGTTTCCTCTGTAGTAGCCATAACCTCCACATCACGGTTACAGATTGGGCATTTTACTTCGAAATCCCCCTTACTCATATCTGCTTCTGTTCTCGCTACAGGGTATACCGTTCCGTGCTCTGTACAATGGTACATTCCCTCACCATAGATAGCCCTTGAAGCAGCAATCACTATTTTCTTCACTTGGTGCTCTTCATTCGTTAGAATGTCTAATAGATTCGATGTTCCCTTTACATTTACATCAATGTATTTATTGATTTCATACATGGATTGACCAGTACCCGTTTCAGCTGCTAAATGAACAACCACATCTTGACCTTTTAATGCCCTTTTCCAATCCTCACTGTTAACTACGTCACCTTGTATAAAATTCACTTTGTCTTTAATGTTTAAGAAGAGATCAGACTTTGTTCCATCTTCTCCATGAATTTGTGGAGATAGATTATCCAGAACCGTTACTTGGTAACCTTTATCTAATAGTTTTAAAGCTAAATTACTACCGATGAATCCTGCTCCACCAGTGATTAATATATTTTTTATCATAAAAGTTCCTACTTCCTTTAGTAAAGAATAGTTATCACAACTATGTACGATACACCTAAGTTTCGCACACTATTATACAAAATGTAATAAATAAGTTCAAACATCGTTTTGACTATGCCTAATAGCCTTGTTATCCCAAAGGCTCTTTCTCTCTATTCTTATTTTGAGCGAAAATGAGCACGAGTAAGAAAAAGACAATTCCTATTGGGTTATTAATAAATGGATTGATATTCGTTAAAAGAACCATTCCAACAAAAGCACCTATTAAGGAACGATCTACTGTCGTTATTTCATTTCCATTCTTGTAAGCAATATGATAATGGAATAACACAAGTAAGCAAAGGTATAGCCATATGGATAATCCTATCGCCCCTTGTTCAACCCAAATATCTAGGAAACTCATTTCAATTCCTTCTACTCGACCTGCAATGCTGGTTCCATATCCTTCACCAAAAATAAAGGTGATCGGACTCTCCAGTAATATCTCTTTTGAATCTAATAAAAAATCTATTCTTGCACCAACACTCGTATCCTTTACATCGCTTGGTTCTTCGTTTGTTTGATCCTTAAATCTTTCCAATGTTGTATATTGGTACAGATATGGAACAAGAACTGCTAGCAACACAAGCACAACGACTTTTGTCATGATTTGTCTGTTTTTTAAGATGGTCCTGCCCTTTTGTGACCATTCTTTAATTGAGTCCGTAAAGATCTTCATATCGAAAAATACAATCACAAATAGACCTACTAATAAAGCAATAGAAAAACCTCTTGTATCTGACCAAAAAATAGATATAGATCCTAAGATCACATTAAGAGTATTTAGCGTAGAGTATTTTTTTGACATTATATCATTTAAAGATAGCACTAAACCTATTAGTACATAGAAATGACTCTTATAAAACACACTATGACTCCGTCTAAATAGTAGATCATCATTCATAAAGCTTTTCCAAAAGGCCATATAAGACTCGAAATTCGAGCTAAAGATGGTCTTACCTAATAAAGCAATCACAATCGTGTATATAGCTACAGCAAGTGCTCCATATTTTAAAAGGCTGATAATTTTCCTCTTTGTAAATCTACTCTCCGAAATATAGTATGCTAGCGGAAAATATGCAGCAAAAAATGAAACTCTAAAAAAGTCCATAGCTATTACTGATCGAGGATTTCCATTAAAAAATCCAATCAAAGCACTAACGAAAAACCAAGCTATGAGTAAATACACTCCAATTGAAACAGGGTTAAACCGAATAAAAGTATTCACATCTCTGTTGAAATATGCCTTTTCTTTTACAATCCGTAAAAGGAATGTAACAAAAAGTAAGATAAACAATACCTGTCTAATGGAAAGAAATCCGAAATCAATGAGTCTCCCTCCACCACCTATAAACAATTCCACAAAAAATATGGTCAGTAACATTTTTTCAAATGTATTCATACGCGTTTCCTTCCTGTGTAACTAGGCTAATCTTAAACAAAAGCGCCTCTTTGTTCAGTACCTTCAGAAGGATTTGTACTAACGAAAGAGGTCTAAAACTTTTATGCTTGTTTATTAATAAAGTCCTTAAGTAGACTTAATATCTTCTTGTTTCCACTATGAAATTTGGTAGGTTGAAAATGTGCCGCCTGTTGAAGAACATCCCTAAATTTTAGTGGCTCATTCCAGTATAAAATATGACCTGTTTCATAAAACTGTTTCACAATCTCTAACTGGTGATCATCATTGTGTTCTCCATATTTTATTAGCCGGGGAACAGCAATCACTTTTTTCCCCATTTTCATTCCCATCGTAATAGAGCCCGTACCGCCATGCGTGATAATTAAGCTTGCCTTATTATATAACTCTGCCATATGCTCGTACGTTGTAAAATCAAACATTTCCATAAAATCCGATTCATATTTGGTATGACCTGCCTGTACAAGAACTTCCTCTTTAATCGTCCCTGCTATGATTTCTTTTTCTATTTCCTCGAGTAGACGATTAAAGGGAAGTTCATGAGTTCCTAACACTACAACTATCAATAGATTGAACCTCCATAAACCGCTTTCGGATAATGCTTTTTCATGCTTTGCCATTGGACGATAAAAAGATCTGCTATTGGATAAACCATTTTCCCTGATATAGTTGGTGTCGATGTTTTAGCAAAACTTTCAATAAACACGACTTTTTTTCCAAATACCTTGGCAATATAGCATATCGGAACGGCTGTATGGGCTCCCGTTGTTACAATCACATCTGGTCTTTCTCTTAAAAAATAATACAAAGATGTAAGGAAATTATAGCTAAGCTTAAAAATATATTTGAATGGATAATTTCTTGCACCATACATAAGAAAAGACATGCGATATTGCTTACTTAGATCCTCTGTAATGATTGATTTTTCCGTCACAATATGATAATCATATTCCTCAAAAAGGGGTTTTAGTTGTAGCAATTGAGTTAAATGTCCACCTAGTGAGGAGATAAAAAGCACTTTTTTTCGTTTTATTTTTGCATTTCCCATTTTATTACCCTCCAGAAGGAAAATAAACATTGATAACCTTTTGTAGTAATTGTCTTTGTTCGTTTTCCTCTGCTTTTTTAAAGCCATTTCTAATTAATGTATCTCTCGTATCCTTCGATGAAAGAACCTCTACCATAGCATTTGCCAATTCAACAGGATTTTTCACACTAGTTATGATACCAGCATTACCTGATAATAGATGTCTCAATCCTCCTACGTTCGTTCCAATTACCGGAGTTCCACATGACATGGCTTCTAATGCCACAAGTCCAAATCCCTCCATATGTGCAGGCAACACTAGACAGTCAGCTGCACTCATCCAAAGTGCAATGTCAGTTTGATCCTTTGTTCCTAGGAAATGAACTCTGCTTTCTAGTTGTCTCTTGTGTATCTCTTCCTCTAATTGCTTTTTAAATAATGGTTGTTTCTCTGCGCCAATTAAATAGAGTTGAACATCAGCACTTTGCACAGCAATTTCAAAAGCTTGAATAAGCTCTAATAGCCCTTTTTGCTCAATGAGATTCCCTACAAATAAAACTATTTGTTCTTCTCTCTCAATCCCGCACTGAATTCTAGCTTCCTGCTGATTAACTGGTTGGAAGATTTGGCGATTCACTCCCATATTTATAATGGATAGTTTATCTGAAGGAATTGAATAATCTTTTTTTATTTGTTCATAAAGATCTTCTCCAACAGCAATAATATGGTCAGCCCCATGCAATACCGATTGAGTCATACGAAAAAGTCGAGGACTCTTCTTTGCCATCTTCTCAATGTCTCCACCGTGTGCCGTTACAATGAGTCTAGTTTTAAATAGTTTTTTAAATACAAGACCCAAATATCCACTAGGGAATACATAATGAGCATGAACAACCTCATATTTGTATCCTTTAAATATTAAATGGAAAACAGTCTTGAGAAACCATAATAGATACTTGGTTAAAACACTGACTTTACCGCTTTTTGGATTTGTAATGGAAACCACATCTACCTGTAGTTGTTGCTCCTTTAACGCCTCTACTTGATTTTTTACAAAAATGCCAAAGCTTTTGTACTGAGAACTAGGATACATATTTGTTATCACAAGAATATTTTTATTCTCCATTTTGGTATCACACCTAATTTACTCTACTCGTAGTATCTATTTCAAAAAAACACATAAAGCCATTATAACAATTTTCACATATGAAAAGAACCAAAAAACGTAAATTGGTGTCGCTTTATGTCTTCTTTACTAGAATATTACAGAATCAAAAAATATTATATATCGTTTATAATTTGAGCTATAATAGAATGGTTGTTAAAATACATGGGGAATATTACGGTTTAAAGAAGGGATTACATGAAGATAACCATTACTGGTACAGGGTATGTTGGTCTCGTGACTGGTGCTTGCCTTGCAGAAGTAGGTCATCAGATTACTTGTTATGATATTAACAAAGAAAAAATTTCCATATTAAAACAAGGAATCTCACCTATCTACGAACCAGGCCTTGATGATCTGTTACAAAAAAATATAAATAGCCAAAACTTGGCTTTTACATCTTGCCCAAAGGAAGCCTACCAAGATACAGATTGTATCTTTATTGCAGTAGGAACTCCATCAAATGAGGATGGATCTGCAAATTTGACCTATATTGATAAGGCAGCAATTGAAATTGCAGAGCATCTACAAAAGAGTAGTACCATCGTAATTAAAAGTACCGTCCCGGTTGGTACAAATGAACGGATCGGACGCTTAATACAAGAAAGAGTTTCTCCTTCTATTAATATAGAGAGTGTGTCGAACCCAGAATTTTTACGTGAAGGTACCGCTATTAAAGATACCTTTCAAGGTGACCGAATTGTAATTGGTTCCCAATCCTCTGAAGCTGCCAAGAAAATTGGACAAATATACGAACCATTCCAACTACCAATCGTCCATACAGATATCCGAAGTGCTGAAATGATTAAATATGCCTCCAATTCCTTCCTCGCATTGAAGATTAGTTTTATTAACGAAATTGCTAATCTATGTGAAAGAATTGGTGCGAATATTGACCATGTATCAAGAGGAGTTGGACTTGATAAACGAATTGGCAATAAATTTCTTCACGCTGGAATTGGTTTTGGTGGCTCATGCTTTCCAAAGGATATTAACGCTTTAAATCATTTAGCTAATGATTTAGACTATGACTTTAAAATCCTACAATCGGTTATTGATGTGAACCGTAGACAAAAAGAGCTTCTATTCAAAAAAGCAAAGACCTATCTTTACTCCATGTCTGGTAAAAAGGTTACTGTTTTAGGACTAACCTTTAAACCGAACACGGACGATATCCGTGACTCTGTTTCTTTGCAATTGATTCAAGACTTGCTTTTAGAGGATGCGGAGATAACGGTATATGACCCTATTGCGATGCCACAAGTTGAAAAACTATATGGCAATAAAATATCTTACGCGAATTCTGCGTTACAGGCACTCTCAGACTCTGAAGCGGCATTCATCGTAACGGAGTGGGACGAAATTGTTCAGTTATCCTTAGAAAAAGTGAAAGAAACGATGGCTGTTCCCCTCATCTTTGATGGACGTAACTGTTATTCAATAGAAGAAGCAGGTAAACAAGGGATACAGTATTACTCTATCGGTAGACCAGCAGTAAATTAGACATACAAAAAGGGAGCATCAGCTGCTCCCTTTTTTCATTTTTATAGAAAATTTGTTATTGGCAAGTAATTCGGTTAGAGTATTTGATCTCAATAGCTTTAAAACGCTAAAGTACACTAGCGCTCCAAGTGGTACCAGTATGGCCAACAATGCCCAATCATTCATCTGAATAAAGAAATCGATTTCTTTTAGGACCGACACGATTCCAAGCATCATTCCTGTCGCCAAACCAATCTTTACAAATTCTCTGGTCAGATCATTTAAATGAAAACCTCCGGAAATACGGTTTAACGTTGTAAAGGTAAGAACCGAATACACCATCCCCACAAAAGAAGCAGATAAGGCAAGTCCCTCTGGCCCCATCCATTTCGCAAACAAATAGTTAGATCCAATATTTAATACAATAGAAAACAAGCCAATCTTCATAAAAGAACTACCCTTACCCAATGTATAAAAACCTTTAGCCACAACGGCTTGTATACTATAAAAAAAGACGGAGCCCATATAAAACAAGGCGTATTCACTAGTAAGCATCGTAGTAGCAGGAGTAAAAGCCCCTCGCTCATAAACAATCCGCACGATTGGCTCAATCAGAATCATCATCCCTGCTACAGAAGGTGCAATAAGCAGAAACATGGTTCGAAGACCTTTTTCAATTCCACGATTAAATAAATTCATATCATTATTAGATATAGCTTTAGCCAATGAAGGATAAATAATGGTTGCAATCGTTACACCGAAAATAGCTTGAGGAATCGTAACCAGTCGAAATGCATAGTTTAAATTCGAAACAATCCCTTCCCCCATCCTCGAAGCATACAGCATGTTCACCATCAAGTTTATTTGCCCTACTGCTATGGTTACTCCTACCGGTAAAAAGATGAGATAAAAGCGATTGATTTCCGACCAATGTGGGCTCTGGTTCCAAGCCATCATTTTATTGGGCTTTAAAACAATCACTTTTAGAACAAAGGACAGAACAGTCCCTACCAAATATCCGATTGGTACAGAATAAATATCTAAAGTCCGGTAAAAGACTAACGCAAATAAAAGTGTGGTTAACACAACAATGGTTTGTGAAAAGGTAGAAAAGGAAAACTTCTTCTGTGTATCAAAGTATCCCTCATACACTGCATTTATCCCAATAAATATGATGGATAGAAAATACAGTACCATCGTCCACACAGAAATACTAAATCCATCAGGATACTGGCTGAATTCAGGGTATAACCATTTCACAAGGGTTGGCGAAATCCCAGCTCCTATCACAGCAACAATGATAGAGAACACAAATGTACCCTTTACGATATTAGTAAGATGGGAAAACCCTTGTCCCAAACGATCATACGAATAGTAACTAGGAAGAAACGCGTCCTTCATACCTGTTAACATAAACAAAATAATCGCATTCGGTATCGTCATGGAAGCAAAGTATGCATCAGCTTTATACGAGGCTCCATAAAAACCTGAAATCACTAAGTCTCGAAACATACTAGAAAACTTTAATAATATGGTGGAGAAAAGAAATAAAAAAACAGAAATTCGAAATTTGGACATCATTCTATTTCCTTCATTTAGTAACTCTTTAAAGCATATAACAGTTTAAAAATGATTGTATCTCTTTGATTCTGTCTATACAAAGGAGTGTTCATAGTATAAAGCAGTCGATTGACAAAGGACTCCCTTTTATAAAGAAAATCCTCTACAATCTTTCGCTGATTGGAAGAAAGTTTATCTTTAAACAAGCGATAAAACTCTTCTGTTTGCTTTGTAAACGGCTTTTCCTTTCCTGTCTTCTGAAAGTTTTTATAGCGGATCATCGCACTCTTTAGTTTATTATTTGCCATTCCTAATGTGTTAGAGGAGTGCTGACGATAAAGAAGATGAGACTCTTCATCGTATACTGTTTTTCCAAAAGCAGTCGCAAGCAAATAGAACCAAGCATCATGCATGGTCACCTTCTCTACATCCGGAACCTTTGACTTAAAAAGTTCAAGCATAGCTCGATTAAAAACAATTGTACAACCAGTAGCAATATTTTGAATCAACGCATTTTCTAAACCTGCCCCCCTAGGAGGAATTTGCGAATGCTTTAAAAATTTGAGTTGATCATCAACTAAGTCTAATTTTGAAAAATAAAGAAGTGGAATTGAGGGGTTTTCCTTTTCCAATAATGATATAGCTCTAGATAATTTTGTAGGCTTCCAATAGTCGTCCTGATCGCAAAAGGCGAAATAATCTGCATCCTCATCTGCCTGTAATACTAAATCAAAAAAACTGGAGATCACCCCAACATTTTTTCCTTTGATCAATTGTATTTGGGAATGCTTCTCTTTAAATTCCCCCACTATGGATGAAGTTGAATCCTTAGATCCATCATCGCGAATTAAAATGCTTACGTTTGGATATTCCTGTTTTAACAAGCTTTCTAGCTGTTCATTAATATATTTTTCACCATTATAGGTAGACATCAAAATCTGTATTTTCTCCACCTCAAAATCTCCTATCGATTAAATTACGTTCCAGAATAGATTTATTATATATGTCATCCACTAATATAACAGTTTTCTTAATAGTATATCAAAGATAAAAATACCCTAAGGTATAAAACCCTAGGGTATTTACAATACTATTATTGAGTTAAGTTTGCACCTGGGTAATAGAAATTAAGGATTTCTACATAACCTTTACCTTGATCTCCCATTACTTTTGCACCGTATTGACTCATTCCTACACCATGTCCATAGCCGAAACCATTGACAGTTAGAGTTGTACCGTTGTCTCCAACACCGGAAATCTGGTAACTCTTAAATAGTGAGGTTCCTAAAATATTACGGAGTGTTCCAATACCAACATTCTCTCTAACAAGAGTATGTTTTTTAAGTTCACCAAGTAAGGCATTCTTAATCTGTGTACGAGCTGATGGACTAATAGCTGCATCTCCACCTAGGTAATAAATACTTGGTCTTAATGTTAAGCTCTTAAGCCAGGTTGCCGGTTCTGTTGGTAAAGCATTTTGTCTAGTTAAAATTACTGGAGCATTGTACTGTGCAGCTAAAGCAGCACCAGGTAGCGCATCTATAAACACATCGCCCCGGGCAACAAATACCTTGCTCAAATCATAATTAAAAGCTTTGGCAATTGCAACACTTGTTTCATATCTTGTTGCACCTGCAACACGAACCACATTAGTTGCTCCCGCTGCTTTAATTTGGTCAATTACTCGATTTGGGATAGCAGCATCTCCACCAATAACTGTTGCTTTAGAGATTCCTCTAGCGCGTATAAAATCAACTACTGCCAGTGGCAGATTGTTAGATTCAGTTAATAGTATTGGTATTTGATTTTTTGCGGCATATGATGCCACAGATAAGGCGTCAGGAGAATTTTCACTACCACTAGTAATAATAACCTCTGAATTATTAGGGATTTGGTTCGCAATCTGAGTAGCTGTCTGATATCTTGTTTCACCAGCAACCCTTATCACTAGGTATCCACTGTTGGCTAACTTATCAAAAACTGAGTCAGAAATAGCCATTGATCCACCCAATATATAAACCTTTTTAACATTTAAACTCTGAATCTTTTTAAAGACAGAATCAGGTAGTTCATTTGATTTAGTTAATAGTAGTGGTGCACTTAAATTTTTTGCTAATACAGATCCCGTTAAAGCATCTAAAGGAATGTCTCCACGCCCTAGAACAACAGCATCTGATGTATTCCAACCATAATTTGCAATTGCGACGCTTGTCTCATAACGAGTCTCACCCGACAAAGTGGTAGAGTAGTTATCTGGAAGCTGACTTCCATCACCTCTAACAAAAGATCCGTCAGAGTTCTTTACATAATAATCTACAAGCAGGGAACCATTTGTACTTTTCCCGCTACTGTTTTGCCCGGAAACAGTTAATTTCGGAACACCTACTATTTTAATGTCTGCATTAGCATGAAGGTTGTTTCTAATATATGTTTTTATATTATTGAGTACATTAGTATCCCCGGAGTTTTCCTTTACAGAACTCCACCAAGATCCAGGGTTAAGTAAATCTAAATTTGCAGTATTTATTTGCTGCTTATTAATAGAAAGTGACCATGGATTCTTTGGATCATAAGGATCCGGCTTTGCTGGAAGGTAGGCCAATTGAGCTGAATTCCAGTAATTTGAATTAGATTCTGTATGACCACCGTTACTAGAAGAGTATACAGCTGATATCAATTCATTATCATATTTTAATACTTGTCCCCTAGTCTCATCTACAGCTCTGCTTGAACGTTCATTCCACATATAGCCACCATAAACATGATTAGAAATTGTATCATTGAAATTTGGACTATTATAATTCCTAAGTGCATATGTTCTTGCAGCTACTGCTTGTGCTTTAAGTGATTCCATTCCCCAACTTGCAGGCATTTCAAAGGGAACTACACCCTTTAGATAGTCTTCTAAATCTAGCTTATTAATTGGACGGATATATCCATTCTCTATTGTAAAATGCATCCGTCCTAAATAACTTCTACCGTTAATATCAGAATAGCCAAAACCAACCGGTGAGATGGTAATAGTATTTGCAGCTTTAATTAATGTAGAGTTGTGGTATAGATTTAATGTACCATTTTGCAAGCGTACATAATAATTATTGCCTGCATCTAAACTTTGACTTTCATTCCCATCAATAATGTATCTAGAAGACACATTAAGAGATACACTTTGCTGATTTCCCAAGTAGTTTACAAGCTTAACAGATATTTCAGCCCCTGCAGCTTGGACCTCTTTTTGCAAAAATCCGAGTTGTAAAACGAAGGCCAAAAGTACTACAAGGATTAGCGGTCTTTTCACCTAATCCCCTCCAATTTAATTTATTTTCTCTACATAATAATACAGAAGTTGACAATTAGACACAATAGTTTCATAGAATTACTAAAAAAATAGGAATTTATAACTATACTCCTATTTGATCTCAACAGATTGAAGCACCGCTGCTGCTGAATATCCTTGATCCCCCGTAAGCTCAAACTCTTCTTTAATAAGTCCAATTCCAGGAGCAAAATAATTCACATAGATGGTTTCTGCATCCTCAACTTCATTTGTGACCTTCTTAAAAACTATAACGTTGGTATATTCACCACTTGGAACTTCTATTGTTTTATTTGTTTCAATTAATTCCCAATCTGATGTTTCTTCTTCTGAGTAATTTTCAATAGAACCAGGATTATTTAATTCACTTATATAATTTTTATAAGGATCGTCAGGTGTTCTATCTTCAAAAACTAGTGAGATTTCTTTTTCTGTCCATTTATAAACCTGAACAGTTGCAGCTTCACCAATTTTTGTAACCTTTTGGATATACTCTTCGCTTTCATGAACATACTCTTCTGTATATGTTTGATTCTCACCCTCAACTATGAATGTCTTTACCATCCCAACCTCTGGTTTAAATATTGCTAACCCAGACGGTTCAGAAGTTTTTGCCCCTTGTGTTTCCTTTTCACTTGTTTTCTCTTTTTCTGTAACTTGAGTTTCTTCAGTTTCTACATCTTGTACTTGCTTGGTTTCTGTCTCTTTAGAACAAGCACCTATAAGTAGTGAAACCATAAGGATTCCTAGAAAAAAACGCATACGCATTTAGTCTCTCCTTTGCAAAGATAGCAAACTCTTTTAAGAGTTTGCTATCTTGTAAATTATTTTACTTTATTACTTAATATATTTTTCATTTCCTCAGATACCGCCATAGGTCCACCAACGGTTTTGATTTGCTTAACGTTATTTTCTTGAGCATACATAAACAAGAAGGATTCAACATTGCTATTTAAAGTTGGTCCTACTAGTACAAGTGGTGCTTTATTGGCAATCGATAGTGGTGCAGCCGCTAAAGCATCCGGGAAATTCCATCCTGTAGAAACGTTTATAGTATCAGACTTTACGGAGTCTTTAAAATAATAAAGAATGTTTGCTAGTGTTTCAAACCTTGTGGCTCCTCCAAGGCGTACAACATTTTCTCTGTTATTTTGTGAAAAAATTTGATTTTCTATGTTTGCAGGAACAACTGCATCCCCACCGAGAATTACAATTTTCTTTCCTCTTAAGAAGTTTAACGCAGCATCAGAAAGCTTATCCTTTTCGGTTAAAACAATACCCCAATTATTCGCTGCTGCAATAGGAGCAGCTGCTAGAGCATCAGGATAGCTACGAGCTGAGGCAACAAATACCCCATTTACTTCCCCAAGTCTTGAAGTGATAAGGTTATTTGTGTCAATTCTTGTAGCACCTTGAATTCTATCTACAACTATTCCCATTGCCTGAATTCTATGTTCTACATTAATTGAGATTGCTTGAGGTCCTCCTAACATTACCACTTTAGTCGCACCTAAACGCGCAAGTTCATTTTCAACCTCTGGGAGCAGAGACTGAGCATTATTTAAAAGTATTGGTGCGTTGTCATACTTAGCGGTTAATGGTCCAGCTGAAAGAGCATCAGCTGCATCTAACCCAGTTGCTAAAAGCACGATTTTTTGTTGCTTATCCGCTGGGAATCCATTTGGATATAACTCTTTTGAAATAGCAACAGCAGTAGTATATCTTGTTTCACCGCTTACCTGTGTTTGCATAACAGTTTTGGTAGGACCATCGTTAGGAACATTCGACCATAATACCTCACCTGTATTCTTCTTTACAATTTTTGTATTTGACTTATTGCTAGCAAAAGCTAGGGCACTATTATAGTCAAAGAATTCATTCTGAGATCCAGTATCTAATTGTTGAACTACATAATTTGCGGCAAAGAAGTTCGACCAAACGGTATATCCTGTAGCCTTCTCAACAATCCTAGTTTCTCCAGCTCCATTTGCAAAAGCAACAGCTTGATCGTAAGAAGCATAACTTTTTAGAAGACCATTTGTTTTATGGTAAACTTCAAATTTGCTATTTTCCCATATTACTGTTTGTGAATTCTTATCAAATACCTGAACAGATCCTGATAGCTTAGATGCATAAGCAAGTGCGTCATTTTTAACTTTAAAAGTTTCTACCTTTTGACCATCTTTATATACATCAAATGCTTTAAAGTACTCAATAATTGAATTAGCAATGGATTGCGCAGCTCTGTTCTGGAAATCTGCTGTTTTAATCCTAGCTTCTTCAGAACTGTTTGTCATGTAGCCAAGTTCTAATAAAACCGCTGGCATTTGTGCGTTACGAATCACATAAAAGCTTTGATCATTGTGTATCTTTCTATCAATCATACCTAAATTACTTACAAATGGACTATGAATAGATTGAGCCAAACGTTGATTGTCTTTTAAGTATTTGATTTGTAATGGATCATGCGGCCAATCCGGCTGAAAGTGATTAACTCCATCATAATAATATGTCTCATAGCCCTTAACAAATGGGCTAGTTGGTGATGCATTATGATGTACAGAAACAAAAACCGAATTATCATTATTATTTTTAGCATAACCATTAGCTATTTGCATACGACGTTCGAAATCGCCCCCTGCACCACTAAGGTATGGTGCAAAATCAACATCAGCCTCACGCGTCATACGCACAGTGATGCCAGTGTTTCGTAAGTAGTCCCTAATTTTTAAGCTTACTGCTAAATTGACATCTCGTTCACAAAGATCCTTTGGAGATTCCTTTGTAATTCCACAGGTACCTGTAAACTTCCCCCCATGTCCTGGGTCAATAACTAACACCTTCTCGGCAAATGTAGAAGCCGGGAACAATAGAACTGCTAGGAGCAATAACCCTAGAAGTCTAACCATCTTTCCATTCATGCACAGAACTCCTTTTTTACTTTGTTATATTAAGGTTTTAAAAAACCGTATATCCCTTCAATTAATCTACTAAATGAGCTTTACTTATCGGGTTATTTTCAACCATTGATATTAAATCAGGAACGGAGAGATAACCGATTGAATAACGGCCTTGCTCTGGAATGTTTACTTTATATGCATACAAGGCATCTACTACCTTACCTGGGTCAGCAGCTCTAACAATAAATCCATTTACCTGATTATGAAGATAAGGAGAAATATAAAATCTACCGCTTCTTATCTTCCCTTCCTCAAGTAGCTTTTTAAGTGCTAAGCCAGAGTTTTTGTGATCGTTATGTGTTTCATAAAAAGATAGAGTTCTATGCTCTGCTGAAGGGAATTTACTTTCAAACTCACTAATAACAGAAGCAACAGAGTCAACAGTTAATCCTCCATCAGGCAAATCATATACATGAATATTTGCTGGATTAACTCCAAGCCTAGTCATAGAGTCCTCGAATTCTCTTACTCTAGCATTTCCGAATTCTTCTGGTGTTAATTCTGGGTAAATATTCATTAAGCTTTGGAGTACCGCAGATGATCGACCATGTGATAGTAAGACAACTTGTACATTAAATCCCTTTGCTAGATAGGATTGAATTCCAGCTCCTGTCGCTAGAACTTCATCATCTGGATGAGGAATATAAAAAACCACACTCTTTGATGTATCTTTTACTTCATAAGCTAACTTTTGATTAATAGTTGCTTGTACCTCATTTGTAAGCGCAACTTCACCACCGAGGATATATGAATCAATGAGGAGATAATTTTTTAATGATTTCAGGGTATATTCAGGTACCATATTTGTTCGTGCAAGCACAACAGGGCTGTTCGTTTTTGCTCCTAATACAGCACCTGAAAGTGCATCAGCAAAATTCGCCCCAGTTGCAACGTATAGGTTTGGAATCTCTTTGTAGAAGGTCTCTAATATCTTTGCAGAAGTTTCGTATCTGTCTGCACCACTTATTCTTGTGGCTTGCAATTCTCCCTGAACTGATGGACTAACAACTACCTCTCCACCTATTACATACCTTTCTTTAGCTCTAATGGCAGTTTGTTTTGAGTTTGGTGTGAGCCCTTCTTGCCTTGTTAGTATAATCGGTGCATTTGATACTGCTGCATAAGACCCAATCGAAAGTGCATCTGGGTAATTATAACCATTTACAATAAACGCTTTTTCAAAGGTACCTAGTCTACTAGCTATTGCTTCCGACGTTTCAAATCGAGTGGCTCCAGCAATTCTTTGAGTACTCACCCCTAAGTTCTGTTTTAAATAAACTTCAAGCTCACTTGAAACAGCATTGGGTCCACCAAGTATAATTACCTGTGTTGCACGAAGACGTTTTATTTCATTTATAGTTTCTATCGGTAACTTTGTAGGTGTTGTTAATAGAATTGGTGCATTTAATTTATGTGCTAAAGGGACACTTGCTAAAGCGTCTGGAAAATCTAAGCCCTGAGCCAATAAAACGGTGTTAGAAGTATTCCAGCCCTGTTGAGATATCTTTACTGCTGTCTCATATCTTGTCTCACCCGAGAGGCGATATGTGTCTGCTTGTACTGGAATGGTAAGTAATATACCAAATATAAAGCTTATAAAGATTAGTAGTCTTATTTTACTATTCATGCTGTTTAACAATTTCTATTTTCCCCCCAATAATACTAACAATTTACTATTTTATCATAGTAAAACCATATAATGTTATTAAATTTCAAAAAAAATAGATAGTATCCATTCTGATACTATCTTCAAGTCTTTTAGTTGATCGAAACGCCTAGTTCTTTGAGCCTATCTGAAGGGATAGCCGCATCCCCTCCAAGAATTGTAGGAGATATAACTGACCTACTAGATAGATAGTTTGCTACAGACTCTTCTTTCTTATTCGGATTTACTAAGATGATTGGTGCATTATTTTTGAGTGCTAGTCCAGCTGCTGCGACTGCATCTGGATAATCCTCTGCTGTTTGCGAAATCGAAGTACCCCTAACTAGTAGATAAGCTGATTGATTAGGTTGCACAGCTTTTATTGCATTTATATTTGTTTCATATCTTGTAGCACCATATATTCTCGTTGTTGCCACTCCAAGACTTTTGATGGATTTCTCAACTTGGTTATTAACTGCTTTTTCCCCACCTAGTATCGTGACTTTTTTGACAGATGAAGGAAGTCTTATTGGGATACTATCCGTACGTACAAGAAAGATAGGTAACTTCTTTGTGGCCGAAATGCTTGATGCAGAAAGTGCATCTGCTACAGTGAGACCATTAACCACTAGAGCTTCATTACTATTTAGCAAACCTGCTTTTTGGTTAATGTTATAAGCTGTTTCAAACCTATCCTTCCCGTTGATTCTCTCTACTGTTATACCCAGCCCTTTCAGCTGTTCTTCAACAGCTGTAGATATTGCAGCAGGTCCACCTAAAACATAGATCTTTGCCGCATTCAATCTTTTGATTTCATTTAAAGTACTAGAATCTAATCGATTTGGATACGTTAAAAGTATAGGTGCCTCTTTCACTCCCACTAGACCTCCAGCAGAGAGTGCATCTGCAGGATTATCCGCACGCGCTATAATTACAGCACGCTCTGAATGAGATAACCCATTAGGCCACCCCTCTTTAGAAATTTCTACGGCAGTATGAATTCTAGTTTCTCCATATATCCTTTTGGCTGTAGAAGTATTCACAACAAACTGGTAAGGCTCATTTGACCAACGTAAATGGTAATCAAAGATAGCAACCGAATAATGCCCCGGGGTTGTAGAAAATTTGTAACTCTCTCCTGAACCGATATCATTATTATCAACCAATTCTTCCCACTGAATTTGTCCATTGGATTCTCTACGAATCCACATAACGAAATCATGACTACTATGACCTTGAACTTTTAACTGAAGAGTATTATTACCAGTAACATCAAACTGATACCAATCTACATCATCTGTTATTTGAAGGGACTCACTGTAATTTTCGTTAAAGTTAATTAGTTTTCCTGTACTAGATTCATTGCTGCTATCTCCACTTAAATCTGGTAGATTCGTTGAGAGACTATTGACCATATTAATATTTCCAAAACCGGTTGACTGATTCCAATCTAATCCTGCTGATTTCTCTAGTAAATATTGTATTTGCGATGGACTAACTCCTGGCCTTTCACCAAGTAGTAAAGACGCAGCACCACTTATGATTGGAGCTGAAAATGAAGTGCCAGAGACAGATTTATATGTTTGATTAACTGATGTAGTTAGTATACCTTCACCCGGGGCTACGATATCTAATGCCCCACCATAGTTAGAGAAACTCGATTTTCTCCCTTGTGCATTAATACTCCCTACGCTAATAACAAACGGGTAGGCGGCCGGGTAGCTAACGGATCTATTCTCATTTCCCGAAGCAGCAACAAGAGTAATTCCTTTTGAATAGGCGGACAAAAGTGCCTCATATTCAGCTTCATTCGGTTCAACGGATCCATAGCTCATATTAATAATATTTGCACCATTATCAATGGCATAATATATAGCATTTAATATATTTATTAATTGAATTTCTGCCCCATCACTTACTTTTAAAGGAAGAATTTTTACATTTTGATTTATCCCGGCAATCCCTGCCTGGTTGTTCGATTGACCTGCAATAATTCCAGCCACTGCAGATCCATGTCCAAGCGTATCATTCGAATTGTTAGTTTTAGACACAAAGTTATACCCGGTTAAAAGTTGATTAGCTAAATCGGGATGAGTTGTTTCTACTCCCGAATCTATAACCGCAACCTTCACCTGTTGGTTTCCCTTAAGAAGCGACCAAGAGTTTACTATATTTGTAGATAAAAGATACGACTGCTGGGGAAAAAGAGTATCATTTGGTGTCGCTTGTTGTTCTACTAAATAGTTAGGAACTACATATTCAACATTTGGATCTTGTTCAATTTCCTTGATCTTCTTTTCAAGGTCCTCAGCTGAAGGTACTTGAACAAGAATATATCCTCTACCCTCTAACCTTTTAGTTGTAGTTTGTGAGATAAGTCCTTCATCTGTAGTTAGCATATCGTCTGATTTAATTTTTACAATAAGCTGTCGATTATGAATCTCTTGCTCACTGGTTAATGTTTTTGTTGCTTTTCTATCTTTTATGAAAAATTTCTCAAGATGCTCACTATTAGCATACACTTCAGATGTCTGTATGTTTATTAATAAGGCAAATACCGCAATAAATAAAGAAGGAATAATAAAAACTTTTCGCCAACTTTTATACACCTAAATTCCTCCTATCTAACTATTATTCTTTTTAACTAACTTATTAGTGTATAAAACTATTCCTTTCAAAATTAGATAAACAAAAAAGAATAAAAGAAATCCCCAAATACTAATTATTGCATCATCAAAACTCATTTCTCCTCTTCCAGTTACCTTTTGCTGGATTTCGATAGCAAACACAATAACAAGGAGAACCGTAAATGTGTAGAAAAACGACAAAGCTGTAATACTATACTTAGAAATCACCTTAAAAACCGCATGTACAAATAAAAAACATAAAATACCTATAATTCCAAAGACCCAAAGATGTAGGTCCTTATCTGTTAAATCCCAACCAAAACTGTCAGTGATATCCATTAATAAATCATGTATTCCATTTACAATTTCAGCGATCAATATGATAATCTCTTTCATCAACATCCCTACTTCGCACTTTTTTTCATTTTATTGTAACTTTTTAGTCCGAGCAACGTCCATTTATTAGAAATTGTAAAATCTAGTCTAATTTTATCATTTTTTGTGGTATTCTATTATTGCTGATTTTATTTAGGAGGAGAAAAAAATGAGCTCACGTTTAGATAAAAAGACAAAGACAAAGAAAAAAACTTGGGTAAAGGTACTAATTGGTGCTTTTCTTTTATTATTTATTGCCGTTGGTGCCTATGCCTTCACAGTATACAATTCTCTAACCAATGCAGTGGAAACGATGCATGCACCTATTGATCGAGAAAAATCAGAGAAGCGTGTGGAAGAGGTTGAACTCGAAAAAGCACAACCATTTTCCGTTTTACTTCTCGGGGTTGATGAAAGAGAAGGAGATAGAGGGCGTTCAGACTCTATTATCGTATTGACAGTGAATACAAATACCAACTCTGTAAAGATGCTAAGTATCCCTCGTGATACAAGAACTGAAATCGTTGGAAGAGGTACACAAGACAAGATTAACCACGCATTTGCATTTGGCGGAGTAGAAATGTCTATTGCAACAGTTGAAAATTTCTTAGATATTCCGATTGATTATTACGTTCAGATTAATATGGAAGGCTTTAAAGACATTGTAGATGCAGTTGGTGGAGTGACGGTAGATAACGACTTAGATTTCAGTTATGAAGGTACATCTTTTCCAAAAGGACAGTTAACACTTAATGGGGAAAAAGCACTTAAATACTCTAGAATGCGTTATGAGGATCCTCGTGGAGACTTCGGAAGACAATTAAGACAGCGACAAGTTATTAAAGCCATTATTGATGAGGGAGCTAGCTTGAGCACCTTAACAAACTTCGGGAATATTTTCCAAGCTCTCGGAACAAATGTAAAAACCGATCTAACGTTTGACGAAATGGTTACCATCCAAAGTAAATACCGTTCAGCAGCCAACGAAATGGAACAATTGACCATTGCTGGCCAAGGCGGCAAGATTGATGGTGTGTATTATTTAAATGTTCCTACTGAAGAAAAGGATAGATTACAAGGCATTTTAAAACAACACTTAGAAATTAACTAATGGAGCCTAAGAATAGGGCAGAGATATATCTCTGCCCTATTTATTTGTGTATTTCTTTGGACTGCTCTTTGAACGCACGAATGATGTTTTAAACAAAAGTGATATTTGAGTTAGTATATATGAAAAAATTATTGAAAATATAAATGTTTTTGACACTCTTAAATTACCGAAAGTTGACGGTATTGCCTGTCCGGAAGTGGTCGAGTATAATGTCCATGAATATATTCCGGAGAAAGGAAAAGACGACTCCCATAATGTATAACTGCGCCAACAGTTATACGGGAGACGTCCCACCAAAAAGTATATGGTTATTGTATCAGATTATAAGCTGATTGAAAACAATCTAACTGGAGTTTTTCGTTAGAGGTGCGGGGAGGATTCCTTCTCCATGTTGTGGGAAAGACATGTTGGTAATAGGATCTAAGAATCGTAAATCTATTGATCATTCAGGGCAGAGTAAGACCTATAACATCCGAAGACTAAGGTGCACTTGTTGCTGTACGATACATCATGAACTGCCGGATATATTAATCCCTTATAAGCGCTATGAAGCTGAATGTATTGAAAGCGTTCTCTCGAATCCATCCGACCATACTGTTCCAGCCGATGATTCTACTCTTTCGAGATGGCATGGCTGGATTCATGAATTTGTGGATTATTGGTTGGGGTGTTTAACATCCATCATGATCAGAACCAATCAAGGAAACATCCCTCTGGATTTCTCGTCCGAAAGTTCAGGGACTGCACTTCAAAGGATAGGGCGCTTGGCAGGAGATGCCAATGGATGGCTGACAAGAATTGTCCGGCCCATTGTAAATATTAATTTTTGGATACATACCCGTTCTGCATTCATTGTCCAATAACCCCTGATTTACACTCATGATAGACACAGAGAGGAGAGTGTATCATGAGGAATCATAAGAAATCAGAAGAATTGGCAGTGCAGCGTTTTCAGCTGATATCCCCTTTATTGGCAGAAGGACTTGATGCTGGAAAATTAAAAGAGTTAAAAGAACAGATTGCGAAAGCCAATGGCCTTTCAGAAAGAACTATTAGGCGATATTTAGCTCAATTTCGTGAGGATGGATTTGGGGGATTGAAGCCACAAGGAAGAAAAGGTTCTCAAAAGTCAGAAGCTATCCCTCCTCATATATTGGAACAGGCTATTCTTCTTCGAAAAGAAGTGCCAAGCCGTAGTGTGGCACAGATTATCCAGATTCTTGAATGGGAAGAATTAGCTGAACCAGGACAAATTAAAAGATCCACACTGCAGGAAAAGCTGACTGAAAAAGGATATAGTTCGCGACATATGCGCCTATATTCTCAAACTGGAGTTGCCGCCCGACGATTTCAGAAACGGCATCGGAACCAACTTTGGCAATCAGATATCAAATATGGCCCATATTTACCTATTGGTCCAAATGGAATCAAGAAACAAGTATATCTTGTCGCTTTTATCGACGATGCCACAAGGTTAGTGGTTCATGCAGCCTTTTATCCTACTCTAGATTCAAGAATCATTGAAGATGCATTCCGACAAGCAATCCAAAAATATGGTGTTCCGGAAGCAGTGTATTTTGATAATGGAAAGCAATATAGAACCAAGTGGATGTCACGCACATGTTCCAAAATTGGCACTCGTCTTACTTACACAAGGCCTTATTCTGCCGAATCAAAAGGAAAAATTGAAAGATTTAATAGAGTTATAGATTCATTTATTAGTGAAGCTGTCATCGAAAAGCCCAATACTCTAGATCGACTGAATGAACTTTTTCAGGTGTGGTTGACAGAGTGTTATCAGAATAAGCCTCACTCTGCACTTGGGGAGAAAATTAGTCCGGAAACAGCTTTTCGTTCGGACAGGAAAGCAATTCGCTTTATCGATCCTGATACTTTAAGCAATGCCTTTCTTCATTGCGAAACAAGAAAAGTTGATAAGTCAGGATGCATCAGTTTCATGGATCACAAATATGAGGTGGGTTTAACATTTATTGGACGACAGGTTGATGTTGTCTATGATCCTGCGAATATCGAGGAACTTACCATTGAGTTCGAGGGTTATACTCCTTGGAAAGCTAGAAAGCTTGTCATTGGGGAAAGAGCTGGAAAACGGCCTGAATTACCTGAGCACCTGAAGGTGCAGAGTGTTGACTCTTCAAGACTATTAAAGGCAGCTGAACGAAAGAATCAGGAACGTCAAATCGAACAAAAACCTGCCGTAACCTTCCGTGCTGTCTGGAAGGAGGATGATTCTCGTGTTTGAAACCTTTTATGAAATGGACAATACACCTTTTACCAGAGATCTACCAACAGACCAACTTTATGATTCTTCCATGATGCAAGAAATCCTTGGAAGGCTAAAATATGCAGCCGATAGACAGCTTTTTGCGGTCCTAAGTGGAGATAGTGGTACAGGAAAGACTACGACAATCCGTAAGTTTGTGAATAGATTAGATAAAGGAAAATTTCATGTCCTTTATCTATCAGATTCAAAATTAACCCCGCGCCATTTTTATAAAGGGCTATTGGAACAACTAGGCTCTGAAGCGAAGTTTTATCGAGGAGATGCGAAACGGCAGCTTCACCGAGAGATAGAATTGATGAAAGGTATACGAGGACTCCAGCCAGTTGTAGTAGTGGATGAAGCTCACCTTCTGGACCGGGAAATGCTTGAAGAAGTTCGTTTTCTATTAAACTTCAAAATGGATTCGCAAAGTCCGATGGCGCTTATTCTCGTCGGTCAAAGCGAGCTATGGGATCGACTTCGACTGCAATCATATGCAGCCATACGCCAAAGAATCGATATCCAATTCCAGCTAGGCCATCTCGATCGTGCTCAAGTTGAAGAATATGTATCTAGGCATCTTCGTTATGCCGGAGTTGATCAACCTATCTTTTCTGATGGGGCGCTTGATGAAATTCATCAGTTCTCTGGTGGTGCCGCAAGGCTCATTAATAAACTTTGTACACATAGTCTTTTATATGGCTCACAAAATGGTCGAAGAATCATTGATGATCATATGATTAAGCAAGTTATCCAGGGGGAACTTTCATGAAAAGCCGCTGGAAAGAAATGAACTACAACGCTGAGTTGGATTGTTGGGTTGTGTTTTGGGGAGATAATACAGGTTATAAAATGCGTTGCGGTGAATGGTTTGATCTCCATCTAGGAAATGGAAAGATTCTATCTTGCCGTTTGGAACTGGGTAGAGACTGGTACATCATTACTGGCAGAAATGAGATTAGGTTCTACCTTAAGAATAATGAAACGTATCACGTTGATTTGTAAGATTCTAGGGGAAGCATAAAGGTGCTTCCCCTTCATTTTGGACAGTGAATCCGTCAGTGTTGGGACAATTAGTAACGTCAATTTCGGGACATAATAAAACGCCATTAACAATATAAAGACCAATATACTAGTAAAGACTAAACTTGTTAAAAAGTTTTTCAAAAAAAGATTAGGGAAGTATTTTGTCAATTGTTCTATCAAATAATAGTGAACGAAATACGCATGTAGGGTTAAGTTGGATATTTTCACTATCAATTTTTGAAGCTTTCCTTTTACTGTAATCATAGACTTAGCAAAAAACATATACACAGCTATGGACTGTAATACTATCCCTAACGTAGTATAATTCCACCACGCTAATACACTATCTATTGTTTGCGAATAGTAGCCTAACAGGAAAGTCAGACATGCACCTATTAAATAAACAATACTTATTATACTAAACGGAATCTTTTTCGAATCCTTCTCTATGTATGCACCATACATAAAAAAGCCGATATTCCCAAATAACGGGAATACAGTGCTCAGTGGACCGAAAATATGACTCCGAATAACGACTGTACTTTCTCCACTGTAATGATTAATATTATATCCCGGAATAATCATATCAAATGTGCTTCCTAACACAACAAATAATCCCCAAAGATAAATTACTATCCTATTTTGTTTCTCATCAACTCTGTTAAAACAATCCCTTAACCATGGAGTAATTAAGTAATAGCCTAATAAGGGATAAATATACCAAAGATGACCCGCTGCTGGAAATAAAGTAATTGATTTTAAACCTTGTAATACTCCAGTTACTCCAGTTGTATTGTATATATAAAAAAGGCTCCATAACATAAATGGTATAAATACCTTGGTTAATCTTTTTTTATAAAATATAAATGGTGTTTCATATCTAGAATTCACAGGACTTAACAATAAATTTCCACTCAGCATAAAAAAAATCGGAACCGCTATCAAAGATAGTACTTCACTAAAATAAAACATAATAGTTTCCAAGGAATCTTTTTGAGGAATTCTGTCATTGACATGAAGTATGATTACCATAAACGTTGCTAAAATTCGCAATAAATCATTGCTAATGTTTCTTTCTTTCATATCTGTTTCCTCTCATACAATATTAATGACCAAACGATATTCTCTTACCTAAATAAACATATCCATCCCCAAATAGGAGATGGAGTAAATATTTGTATTAGTTCATCACACTTGAATTCTTAGTAATTTCAAGTATCTTTTCCCACTCTAATTCCAAGCGGTAAATATCCTCTTTAAGCAATTCCGACCCACTTTGAACTTCGATAATCTCAAGATTTGTATTAGCTTTTATGGCATGTTTCATTCCCACTGGAATTTCAATTACATCGCCTGCAGAAATTTTCCTTATTTGGTCATCTAGGATTACTTCCCCTGTACCATTCAGTATTGTCCACATTTCTTTGCGTTTATCATGAAATTGATAGCTCAGGTTTTTCCCAGCCTGAATTTGAATTTTTTTAGTTAGTACTTCAGCCCCATCTTCAAAATGAGTGTGGTCAAGAACTTTATATGCTCCCCATCTTCTCTCTTCCGACATTGGACGTTGTTCAAATTCTGTTATTAACTCTTTTAATTTTGGGCTTGCTGATTTTTCAGTAACTAAAATACCATCTGGTGAAGCAGCCACTAATAAATCAGAAACTCCTAATAAAGCTACAGGAATATCTAATTCATTAATAAGATGTGAATTTGAGCTATCATCACTAATCTTGCCTTTTCCGATAATAGTTGAACCCATTTCCTCAGTTAACGTATTCCAAGTACCAAGGTCTTTCCAATACCCATCATATGGTACTGCTACGATTTTATTTGCCTTTTCAACTACTTCATAGTCAAAGCTATTCTTAGGTAATTCCTTATACCTAACTAAAAGTTCCTGATAGTCTAGTGGTAATCCAAGTTCTTTGACCAAATTTATTAGGTATTCTAGTTTAAAAGCAAACACACCACAGTTCCACAGTGCATTCTGTTCGATTAGTTTTGTCGCATCTTCCTCTGATGGCTTTTCAGTAAAGTGACTAACTGTAAAGAACGATTGAGAGAAATCACTCTGTTTCGGAACAATATATCCATATTTAGAAGAAGGATATGTAGGAGTCACTCCCATTAAAGCTAATTCGGTCTGAGATTCCTTGACTACTTCTTCTAATTTTGATACTACCTCAAAAAATCTATTCTCCACATACGGATCTACAGGGAGAACAGCAATTACTTCGTCCAACCCAACTTTCAATTCAGAATGTAGATAAACCGCAGATAAAGCAATGGCAGGAAAAGTATCTCTTCTCTCTGGTTCAATTACTATTGGAACATTTTCTCCTAATTGTGAATGAATCATCTCTACCTGTGATTTGCTTGTTGCAATTACAGCAGAATCTTCTAGCTTAACAGTACTAAGCTGGTTATAAACACGTTGCACCATTGATTCATATTCACCATTTGCACCTTCCAAAATTTTTAAGAATTGTTTTGAACGTGCATCATTTGATAGTGGCCAAAGTCGCTTACCCGAACCACCAGAAAGTAAAACTAACTTCAATTTATACCAACTCCATTTCCTTCTTTTTCGCGGAATAAGCATCAACTACAAACTTTTCAAACTCTTCCCTAAATCTTTCTGGAGAGAATTTTACCGCATGTTCTCTTATATCAGATGGATTATATTTATGTTGTACTTCTTCAAAGGTATCAATTGCCTTAATAATACTGTCCTCTGTCTGTTCTTTAAAAAATACACCAGTAGGTTGTTCATGTTCCAAACCCTTTACAGTTTCTAGTGCTCCACCTTTTCCGAAAGCAATAACGGGGGTTCCACATGCTTGAGCTTCTACTGGAGTAATACCAAAGTCTTCTTCAGCAGCAAAAACAAATGCCTTTGCTCTTTGCATATGATCTTTTAACACAGAGAATTCTTGATATCCTAGTAATGTCACATTTGAAGTAGCCTGTTTCTTAACCTTTTCAAAGTCGGGCCCTTCTCCTATAACTATAAGCTTTTTAGATGGCATCTTCGCAAAAGCTCTAACAATTAAATCTACCTTCTTATAAGGAACCATCCGAGAGGCTGTCAAGTAAAAATCTTCCTTCTCTTCTTTTAAAACAAAAGAAGAAACATCTACCGGCGGATAGACCACTGAAGCTTCCCTTCTATAAACTCTCCATATACGTCTTCCAATAAATTTAGAATTGGCGATAAAGTAATCTACGTTATTCGCTGTCCGATAATCCCAGTTACGAATAAAATGCAAAATGGTTCTAGCAAGGTACGCTTTTATCCCCTTCTCCAAGCCAGACTCTTTTAAATATTGATGCTGTAAATCCCATGCATATCGGATGGGTGAATGAACATAAGAGATATGAACTTGGTCCGGACCAGTAATAATCCCCTTTGCCACAGCATGAGAACTCGAAATTATCACATCAAACTCAGAAACATCTAGTTGCTCAATTGCTAAGGGCATAAGCGGAAGGTATCCTCGGTATTTCTTCTTTGCAAATGGCATTTTTTGAATAAAAGATGTTGTAACATTTTTATTTTTAATAAATCCTTTTTTATTTTCATCCAGGAATTCCACCAAACTGAATAAATCAGCTTCCGGATATATGTTTAAAATTTCTTCAAGTACTTTTTCAGCGCCTGCATAAGTAACTAGCCAGTCATGTACAATTGCTACTCTCATTTTAACACCTCTTTAAGAACTCTTATGATCTCACTAGCTGTATTCTCCCAGCTAAATTTATTAACATGAGTTCTTCCCTTTTGAATCAGACTAGCCTTTAATCCCTCATCGGTTAATACCATTAAAATCTTCTCTGACATATCTCTTTCGTCAAGAGGATCAAAATAGACAGTTGCATTCTCACAAGCCTCTGGAATAGAGGCTTTATTTGAGACAGCTGTAGGGCATCCTACTGCCATTGCCTCTAAAGGTGGTAGACCAAACCCTTCATATAACGAAGGAAATACTAATAAGTCAGCTTGTTTATAATAGCTAATTAAAACGTCATCCGGAATAAATCCAGTAAAAACAACTCTTTCACCTAAAGCTTCTGCCATTTTGGATACTTCAGTATCACCGGTAATAAAACCTTCCTTTTTCCCCACAATGACTAAGTTATGGTCAATAGTATCTTTAATTAATTCGAATGCTTTTACTAAGGTTACTAAATTCTTATGTGGTTTAACATTACCTACATAAAGTATATAAGGTAATTGAGATACCTTTTGGTTATTATTTGAGTTATATAACTCCTTATCAACACCGTTTAGTATGGGTATGACCTTACTTTCATTAATCCCAATGAATTTAACTAATTCATTCTTGGTAAATCTAGATACTGTAAATACTTTGTGTGCCCTATATTTTAAGGAAGTAAATAAAAGCTTGGCATAAAGCTGTTTTACGCCCTTATTATACTCTGGCATTGCCAAATGGAACACATCATGAACTGTAACTATAAGTTTTCCATCAAAAAATAATGGAATATTATAATGCGGTGACCAAAAATAGTCGTATCTACCATAAATCTTCAAGATAAAATCTATTTGCTCTTTAATCGAATATATCGAGCTATTACTTTTAATAAAGGAAACATTCTTCATTTTATTAAAGGCAGTAGAAACATCATTCTTTGGATCAGTAATAAGATAGAAATCAACATTGTTAAATTTCTTTACAATTTTAGGGACAGTATTTTTTATATAAGTTCCTATTCCGGAGTGTTCCCACATCCTTATATCAATAACAAATCTTCTCTTTGTTATGACTGCTTCTTTCCTTAAAACCGAATAAAAAGTGACAATTAAAGAGATATGTAACCAAAGATACGGACGTAAAATATTTTGGTTAAACTGCAAAATTATTAAAAGGAATACAAAAGAATAAACCAAACCTTTAAGAATTCCTTTGATCTCATTTGACAGACGATCACTTAGTAATAGAGGCTTTATGATTAATAACGCCATAAACAGTCCAAAGAAAATATAACCAATTGCACCACTTGCAGCTAACACCTCTGAAGTTACATTCATTCCCTCAAATTGACCAGCTACCGTTTGATCTGTAACAACAATATTATGGAGATCACCGATAGCAGATGGTATGCCACCTAGGCTATAACCAAATATCGGACTTTCTACGAAGGTCTGCAAAGTATAAATCATAAAGGTAATTCTAGTACTTGATGAGTGTGAAGCAGTTCCAAATAAACCTAAACCCTCAAATAGAAATTTAAAATCCTTAAAATCGAATAAAAGGAAGAAAAGCACACTACCTAATAACAATAGTCCAATACTAACAATGAATAGTTTAAGCATAGTTTTCTTATCAGCTTTTTTGCTTCTAATATATAAAAAAGGATATCTTAAGATCCAAAGCATCATCACAATGTATCCCATACGAGAAGAAGATAATATTAATGCTAAGGTAGTAAATGCAACTGTTAATATTAGAAATCTTCTATCAAGAATCGCAATTTTCTTCTCCAAAAGATATAGGGAAAGCACCCAACCTGTAATTAAGTAAGTTGCATAATAGGAAGGTTCGTAAGAGAATCCATTAATCCGTGGTAATCCATTAGGCCACCACTGTGTGATAAAAGGGGGTTCCAATCCAACTAATGATAGGAAAAACTGAAGAAGACCATAAAAGCTAACAAATAAAAAGGAGAAAAGATAGATACTTAAAAGCTTCTTTAAATCTTCCTTGGTCTTAAATAAATTTACAGTTGTAACAACAACTAATACATAGAATATTAGCCAAATTGCATACCCAATATTTCTTAAGATAAAGTTTGTATTAGGTATAAATAAAACAATAAAGAATGTCCATATCAATAGAGGTATAAATGCAGCTGGAAGTACAAAGATCTTTTCTTTTAGCTGTCTTAATACAACAACGCCCATAGGTACTAGTAATAAAAGTAGCGCTAAGCGGACGGTGAAGCCTTTGATATCAATTATTAAAAAAATATCAAAAGAAATAAAGAGCATAGCTAAATAGAAAAAGCTTTTAGACAGCTGTACATTTCGATCAATCATTGTTTTAAACATTTTTAACATTAGCACCACCAGTAAGCTTTTGAATTGTTTTTTTATAAATTTCAATATGCTTGTTCGCTACCTCAGACCAAGAGAGCACTTGTGATTTGTCACTTTTATTACTATTCCTTCTATGAACAGAGATTGCATCACTTAATTTCCCCTCATCATTTGGAGGCACAAGGTAAACTCCACCTTCATGCGTTAATCCTTCTCCATTATTACTTGTAGTAATAACGAACGTGCCTTGCATTCTAGCTGCAAGAATGGATCCATTTCTTTCTGTCGATCCTTCTGTAAAAGGGAATACAGCCAAGTCTGAAACTGATAGGTAATTAGCTACCTTCTCGTCCGATAAATAACCTGTGACAATAATATTTTCTTTCCATTTTGATTTTTCTATATATCTCTTTAGTTCTACGTGGTACGGATTATCAACATTAAATTCACACAATAAGATAAGGTTATCCTTTGTTGGATCAGATGCCTCTATTAATTGCTCAATCCCTTTTTTAGGCGTTATAAATCCAAAGTATGCAATTGTATTTTTATTAACATTGTCTATTCCAACTAATTTTTCTCGTATCTCTTTAACTTCTTTCTCAGAAAGAATTGCTTTTGGGATATTTGAAGAGATTGAGACATGGAATTTTTCGTTTTTTCTTAATAACCAATGATAAAATCTTGGCAGTTTTTCCATAAAGCCATTTTCCACAAATATTAATGTGCTTCTTACAAGAGCATTCGGCAAATATCTAATCCAGCCCTTTTTACTTAATGGCTCATGCCAAGTCTGTACAATTGGATAGCCTCCCGATAATCTCAAAACTAGTGGGATAATTGAAGGAGTCATATATCTCTCATAGCCTGTTGTAGGATATTGGATATGTATCAAATCAGGCCTTATTTCTTCAACAACTCGTTTAATTTCACTAAGACTACTCATATCCCATGTATTGATAATTGGGAAAACCCTGACATTCTTTAGGTCAGTTTTACAACTACTTGAAGTTAATACCGTTACTTCAATACTCGTGTTTTCTGCAAGGTGCGTAGCTAATAAATTTGTATAATCCCCAACCCCGCACTTTATCGGTGGGAATGAACCAGTAATAATTAAAATCTTCATTTTTCACCCCTATGAACGCTATTGCTTCACATTTTTAAGGTAGTGTATGGGATCAATAAATTTTCCACTACGGTTACTAATTCCATCCTTAAAAGCTTTGTTTAGATAACTCAACACAAAAAAACGATTATTCTTCCATCTGCTCTGAAGATAAATTTTAGCAACCATTTTCAAATAGACCATCGTCATTTTTAGGAGGCTTGCTATTAGAGAAAATCCCTTCAAGCTACTTTGGATCCAAAGCATTCTATTTCTAAAACCATAACATACCTTCCAAAAATTTCTAACATGATCTTCTACCGCATCTTTATCCTTATGGAATATAACAGCCTCGGTATTCAAAATTCCTTTACTAATACGAGTAATACGATGAGTATACTCAGTATCATCTAACCAAATAAAGAAGTCACTTCGAGGTAATCCTATTTTTTCTATTACCTTCTTTGAGATTAATGGTCCAACAAAAGCATTTGCATCTAAGGAAATCTCTTTATTTCCTTTGATTTCCTCTAGTGATAATGGAAAATCTGTTGTTAACGATTCATTTATTCTCTTATGGTGATAATTTTGAACTACTTTGGTTGTTTTATGTATGATTAAAGGAGCAACAAAGCCTACGTTATCATTATTCTCTGCTGTTTCTAACAACTTTTCTAGGCAATTGAGTTCTGGTTCAGCATCATCATCCATGATCCAAATCCAATCATATCCTTTATCGAATGCCTCTTTTGTACCAACGTAAAAGCCCCCTGCACCACCTAAATTCTCATCTAAGTGAATGGGGTGAAGATTACTTATAGAATTCTTTAATTCCTCAAGATACTCTTTTGTTCCATCTGAACTATTGTTATTAACTATAAAGATTTTATCGAGAGCTCTAGTTTGTTTAACTAGAGCTTGGATTTCTTCCTTTAATAGGTCTAACCTATTAAAGGTTACGATCACTGCACACACACTAGATTGCATGTATTAACAACTCCTAAATATCTATTCATTTTTTAAAAACTTCTCTCCAAATACCTTCAATGATTTTGCGACTACCATATCCATATCGTAGTACTGATACTCTGCTAAACGTCCTACAAAGATCAAATTATCGAATTTTTTACTTTCATTTCTGTAATCTCTGTACTTATTAAAGTTATCATCATTTTTTATTGGATAATATGGCGTATTTTCACCCGGAATATGCTCTTGTGAAAATTCTTTAACAATAGTAGTAGTTGCGCTCTTTTGGTTTGTAAGATATTTAAACTCAGTTGCTCTAGTAAAGCTATAATCATTAGGGTAGTTAACTGTTCCAGCATCTTGATACTTTTCTTGATTATAATTTTCAAATAGGAAATTCAAAGAACGATATGGGAGTTCACCATGCTTATAATTAAAGAAGTAGTCAATTGGACCTGTATAAACAACTTTACCTTTAAATGGCTGATTAAATAATTTTAGTTCTCCCGTTTCAAAATCCACTTCTAACACTTCTTTATAGTCCGTATTAAGCATCACTTTAATATTAGGATGATCTAACATATTTTCAAACAATTTAGTATATCCATGTTTTGGCATACCTTGAAACGGATCCTGGAAATAACGGTTATCCCTACTAATATAAACTGGAACACGACCAGTAACAGTTGGATCTAACTCTTCAGGAGAAATCCCCCACTGTTTAAGAGTGTATCCGAGAAAGACCTTTTCATAAATGAATTCAGCCAAAAATCTTAAATCCTCATCATCTTGCTCTCTTAATTTCAAGATAGGAACCTTCTGATTATAACCGTATTTCTCAATTAATTTTTGTTCCAATTTATCAGCTAAATGTTTAGGAAACATTTCATGAAGGGTATTAATATTAAATGGAATCGGCACTCTTTTACCATCAATGACACCTAAAACTTCATGATGATAGTGGTACCACTCTGTATAGTTAGATAAGTAGTCCCATACAGATTTTACCTTAGTATGGAATATATGAGGACCGTAATTATGAATAAGGATTCCATCCTTATCATATGAATCATAAGCATTTCCCGCGATATGGTTTCGCTTTTCAATAATTAATACTTTCTCATTTAATTGAGTTGCAATTCTTTCAGCTATTACACTTCCTGCAAAACCTGCACCAATAATTACGTGGTCAAACATAAGTTACCTCCAAAGATTAATTTTTTTATTATATAAATAACATCCCATACAAATCGTAACAAACAATTCGGTAACCACAAAACCAATTGCAGTACCTATGACTTCAAAATTCGGGACAAGAATTAATGCTAAAACTACACTAAGAGTACTCGCAATAATTAAGATTCGAGAAAATACTTTCTTAAATCCAAAAGTTAGCAGAGTTTGTACACCAAATACATTGCTAAGACCAATAATTAGTGGTAAAAAGGCTAGTATCTTTAGGATAACAACAGATTCGCCATAATTTGGACCTAGTACTATATCAACAATATGATTTGAAAAGAAGAAAATAATTATTGAAACTAGGCCAGTCACCAGCGATATTCCATAAAGCATCTTCTTAAGAAATTGAAGTGCTCTTTCTTTTGATTCAATTACCAGTTTATTTAAATGGGGATATACTGTTTGAGAAACTGGTGTGATTAGGCCTGTAGCAGCATTTATTAATTTCTCTGCACTCGCATAGTATCCAACAATAGTATTATTTGTAAACAAGCCTAAAATAAAAGTGTTACTTATGGTATATAAGCTAATTGCAACTGTTGAAAGGAATACATCTAAACCATCTTTGAGTTGGTAACGAATACTTTCTATGGAACTTAAACGGTATTTCACTCCAAATTTCAATCGAATAACAAATAGTGCAATAACTCCAGCAACTATAAACCCTATAGATTGTAGTATTGGAACCAAAATTAAATCTGATTTACCTTGAACAAAAATAAATATTCCGCTTGCAAAAACTAGCTTTGAGATGACGTTAAGTATACTAATAAATTTCATTTTCTCCATCCCCTGAAAAAACCACACAGGGAAGAGGACATTTCCTACCACCATTCCATAAGCCCATAAAAATAGTTCCACATCCTTAGAGAAGCGTGGAACAAGAGTAACTATAAGGAAATAACCTACAAATGAGATAACCATAATAAGTAATTTTGAATTCAAAACTGAATTATAAATTTCTTCTAACTTAGAATGATTATCCCTATTAATTGAGATCTGTCTAGTTGCGGTTAAATTAAAACCATAATCAGTAATGATAACAAAAAATTGTACGAATGCTAGGGCAAAAGCAATGACACCATAATTTGCTGGACCTAACACTCGTACTAAATAAGGCAATGTAAGCAATGGCAACAAAAAGTTAAATCCCTGTAGAAAGAGTAATGAAAAGAAGTTCTCTAACAATTTTTTCTTTGAAGACATCCTGTCCTCCTAAAACGCACCTTTTTTTAATAACACGACTTGTATAGTTTTGAATAAAATCTTTATATCTAACAATAAAGATTGATTATAAACATAGTATAGTTCTACACCCACTCGTTCAGGGTAGAGTACCTCACTTCTTCCGCTAACCTGCCAGTAACCTGTTACACCAGGTTTTACGGATAGAAAATCGCTTACCTTGTTACCATATTCGTCTAGTTCCTCGACTACTACAGGTCTAGGACCCACTAAACTCATTTCCCCTTTTAGGACATTGATAAGTTGTGGAAGTTCATCTAAACTTGTTTTTCTTAAGAATCTACCCGTTTTTGTAATACGAGGATCTTCTTCCGGTTCAAGCTTATAACTATTTTCTACATACTTTTTAAATAATATTTCATTTGCCTTTAATTTTTCTTCTGCATTAACAACCATAGAACGGAATTTAAAAATTTTAAATTCATTTCCACCTTCTCCGATTCTAGTTTGTCTAAAAATTACAGGCCCTTTATTTTCTCCAAATAAATACATCAGTGAAATTATTATAAAGAAAGGACTTGCTATTAGTAGTCCGATAGATGCACCTAATATATCAATACATCTCTTAATAAAGAGATACATATTAAATAGTGCTATTTCTCGGTTACTAGAATTATAAACCTGTTGTTTTTTAGGAATATAGTTAATTTCCTGTACACTTACTCTAGTATCCTGCATTTAATTGCTCACCCTTTCACCAAAGTACGCTCAAATACTTCTTTAAGGTATTCCAATACCTCTTCTCTAAGGTCTTCATGCTTTAAAGCAAAGTCGACCGTTGTTTTAATAAACCCTAACTTTTCACCCACATCATAACGTGTTCCTTCAAAATCATATGCATATACATCTTGAATTGCATTCAATTTTTGTATCGCATCTGTTAATTGAATCTCACCACCAGCACCAACCTGTTGCTCGCCAAGCAGGTCAAATATTTCAGGTGTTAACACATATCTCCCCATGATTGCTAAATTAGAAGGTGCTGTTCCAGGTTGTGGTTTCTCAACAAATGCACCTACTTTATACATGCGCCCACTCTGTTCGGCTGGATCAATAATTCCATAACGATGTGTATCCTCATCTTTAACTGTTTGTATGCCGATTACTGAAGATCCTGTTTGATCATACTGATTGATTAATTGCTTCAGAGATGGTGTATCTTTCCCTTCAACAATATCATCTCCAAGTAGAACCGCAAATGGCTCATCACCTATAAAGCTTCTAGCACACCATACTGCGTGACCCAAACCTTTAGGATCTTGCTGTCTAATATAATGAATGTTTGCTAGTTTAGAAGGTGCTTGGACTTTCTCTAAAAGCTCAAACTTTCCTTTTTCAGCTAGATTGTGTTCTAGTTCAAAAGCATTATCAAAATGGTCCTCAATTGCGCGCTTGCCTTTTCCTGTTACAATAATAATATCTTCAATTCCTGATTGAACAGCTTCTTCAATAATATATTGAATCGTAGGTTTATCTACGATAGGTAACATTTCTTTTGGCATTGCTTTAGTTGCTGGCAGGAATCTAGTTCCCAATCCAGCTGCTGGAATAATCGCTTTTTTTACTTTTTTCAATGAAACATTCCTCCTAGAAAAGATAAAATCAAATATATCCAATGATTAACAGTTTTTTTACATAAAAAATAGTAACATAGTCTCTTTTAAAACTTTGTCACATTTTGTCGAGTTTTTGAAGAATCATGATGAAAAAAAGAAATAATTGTTACAACGTTGTTAATTATAACATCTTAAATTAAATTGCCTAGATGTAACCTATGTTTTTATTTGTAAAATTATTTCCAATCAAGATGTAAAAATACACTTATTAATAATAATAAAGGTATTACTTTTGAATCAGTTAAAAAGCTCTCTTACTTATAAAGAGTAAAAGGAAGGGATACAATAGCATCCTTCCTCATGTTTTACTCGGCTATAATTTCATTCACTTTGCCCATTATAACATTTTGGATGGTTTGTAGCTTTTTATCGCTTAACTCCAAGCTATCAGCCTTTACTCCAAAATAGAACTTTGCCTTTGGCTCCGTTCCTGATGGTCTTAAACAGTACCAAGATCCATCGGAAAGATGATATTTCAATACATTTGAGTTTGGTAATTCTATTTTACTTTTACTGTTTGTTTGGACAGTTGTTTTAGTCCCAGCTTTGTAATCTTCAATTACCGCCACATCGATGCCTCCTACCTCTAGCAACGGTTCTGTTCGAAACTTCTCCATTATATATGAAATCTTCTCAGCACCCTCAATTCCCTTCAGAGTAATAGAGCTCAATGCTTCTTGGTAATAGCCATACTTCGTAAAAATTTCTAATAATCCTTCGTAAAGAGTTTTACCTTGTGCTTTATAAAATGCTGCGACTTCTGCCGCGAAGACAGCCGATTGTACTGCATCCTTATCTCTAACAAAATCACCAATTAGGTATCCATAACTTTCTTCATAACCGAAGAGAAACTCATGTGAGCCTGTTTGCTCAAACTCATAAATTTTCTCACCAATAAATTTAAACCCTGTTAAAGTATCTAATGTTTCTATGTTATAAGCTTTAGCAATATCTCTTCCAATCTCAGAGGTTACAATCGTTTTTACGACAACCCCATTAACAGGTAATTTTCCCTGTTCCTTCTTCTGAGAAAGCAAGTACTCAAGCATTAATGCTCCCATCTGGTTACCAGTAAGAACTACATACTCACCCTCTTGATTTTTAACAGCTACACCTAGTCGATCTGCATCCGGGTCCGTAGCTAATAAAATATCCGCATCCACTTTTTGTCCATATTTTATAGCCAATTCAAATGCTGCATGTTCTTCAGGGTTCGGGGATTCAACCGTTGAAAAGTTTGGGTCTGGAAGCTCTTGCTCACTTACCACAGTCACATTCTCGAAACCAAACGCCTTTAGACCTTCTCTAACTGCTATGTTTGCCGTACCATGAAGAGGTGAAAATACAATCTTAAGATCATTTGATACACTTTGTACAAGTTGCTTGTTTTGTTGAATCTTTTCCAAAGCAGCCGTATATGCATGATCAATTTGCTTTCCAATGTACGTTAATTGACCTTCTGTTAGCATGTCCTTTTCTTCAGTTACTTCTACAAGTAGCTCATCCTCTACTTCATTAACATAACCGATAATCTTATCAGCACTCTCAGGCGGAATTTGTCCGCCATCCTCTCCATAAACCTTAAAGCCGTTATATTCAGGAGGATTATGGCTAGCTGTAATAACAACACCAGAGACTGCATTTAGATATCTTACTGCAAATGATAACACTGGAGTAGGCCGTAGATCCTCAAACAAGTAAACTTTTATTCCATATTTCCCTGCAGTTTTTGCAACTTCTAATGCAAACTCTGGAGATTTATGGCGAGAATCATAAGCAATAACGATCCCTCTTTGTTTTGCTAATTCTCCTTGTGTTTCGATAAACTTTGCCAATCCTTCTGCAGCTCTTCTAATGGTATAAATGTTCATACGATTTGTCCCAGGGCCAATCTCCCCTCTCATTCCGCCCGTACCAAATTCTAAATGCTTATAAAAACTGTCTTCTAACACCTTTTGTGAATTTGAGAGCTTCATCAGCTGGTCTTTAAGCTCTACATTTAAACCTTCGTAATTAAACCATTTTTTGTATGTATGTTTCCAATTCATTTAGTTACTCCGTTCTGTTATTTTTGACCTATGTATTATACAAAAAATATCCTTATTAATCACCAATTTTTCTCAATAACTGTGAAGATTATCAAGAATATTACTTAAAATTCCCATAATATTCATAAAAAATTCAAAAAGCTCGTATCTCTGCTGATACGAGCTTCATATATTCATTCTCCATCCTTACTTTCCTAATTAACTTTTGCGATTCCAACCAATAAATATAGAATACATTGAATTGACCATATGAAGTAACCGACTCCACAAGCTACTACAATAGATACCAGATTAACCTGCTGTATAATTTCACACCATATAAGGGAAACCATTGTTACTAAGATATTTAATGTACCATTCCGAATAACCCAGTCCATTATCATCTCTCCGTATATATGTTTGATTATGAAATGTTCACTTGCTATTTATCCCTTACACAGTGTCCTTTATACATAAAATGAATATAGTTTATATTCCCCTTTATAGGCGAATTCAAACTTCTAGTAATTTGCACTTATAAATAGTTATAGTACAATAGGAGTACTTAATTTTTGGAGGCTTTTTACATATGAGAGAACCAATTTTTTTTAAACCTATTTTTCAAGAGAGAATCTGGGGTGGAGAACAACTAACATCATTCGGATATGATGTTCCTTCTTCAAAGACAGGAGAGTGTTGGGCATTCGCCGCTCACGAAAATGGGCAAAGTATTGTTAAAAACGGAGAATACAAAGGGAAAACACTCGGTGATTTGTGGAGCTCCAACCGTGAGTTGTTTGGTGGTATTGAAGGAGATCGTTTCCCCCTCCTAACAAAGATTTTGGATGCTAACGATGATCTTTCTGTTCAGGTTCACCCTAATGATGAATATGCCTATGCTCATGAAAATGGGGAATTAGGTAAAACTGAATGCTGGTATATTATAGATTGTAAACCGGGGGCAGAGATTATTCTTGGTCATAATGCTCAATCAAAAGAAGACTTTATTCAAATGATTGAGGAAGGAAAATGGGAGGAGTTACTTCGAAAGGTACCGGTAAAACCGGGAGATTTCTTTTTTGTACCTAGTGGTACGATTCATGCAATCGGAAAAGGGATTGTTATCCTAGAAACCCAACAGAATTCGGATACAACGTACCGCGTTTATGATTATGATCGTATGGACGACAATGGGAACAAAAGAGAATTACATATCACTAAATCAATAGAAGTATCGACCATTCCTCATCAACCAGCTAAAGTAGAAACAGAAGTTTCTCGAACAGATGACCTAACTGTGACAACCTTTGTCAGAGACCGTTATTTTACTGTTCAAAAATGGCATCTATCTGGTAGAGCTGAGCAACAACAAAATAAGCCTTTTCAGCTGGTAAGTGTGATGGAAGGGGCAGGAACACTTACGGTTTCTAACGGTGACCAGTTTAATTTTACAAAGGGGGACCATTTCTTATTACCTTCCAATTTAGGGGCGTTTTCTCTTGAAGGTAATTGTGAATGCATGGTGTCATTTTTATAGTACTTTTTTCGGCAATAGTCTTGGACTGTTGCCTTTTTGTTGCACAAATGAACCTCCTTCCTCTATTTGACTGTTATGTAGAATAAAGAAATGATAAAATAATCAAGTGTTTAAATATAAAGATTGATTAATCAAGCAATTAAAGGAGATTTATTTCAACTAATGTCCACCAAAAAAAGATTAGTAACCAACTTCTTATCCTTAGCTAGTGTTCAAGGTTTAAATTTCATACTTCCTTTAGTCACCCTGCCCTATTTATTGCAAACCGTAGGCCCAAGTAAGTTCGGATTAATTAGCTTTGCGCAAGCATTTATTCAGTACTTTATTCTTTTTACAGATTATGGATTCAACTTAGTGGCTACCAGAGATATCTCCTTAGCTCGAGATAATAAACAGCGATTGTCTACTATTTTCTCTACTGTCATGCTTATACGGACACTCTTGCTAATGGTTAGCTTCATCCTTCTGATCATATTAGTCCTTTTGGTTCCTAAGTTCCAAGGTGATAGCATGATTTATTTTATTACCTTTGGTATGGTTATCGGAAATGTCCTTTTTCCTATCTGGTTCTTTCAAGGAATTGAACAGATGAAGACCATTTCTATATTAAATGTCATCTCAAAAGGGATCTTCACAGTAGGAATTTTTATTTTCGTAAAGGACCCTTCTGAATATTTATTAGTACCTATTTTAAATACTCTTGGATCTATTGCCATTGGATTCATTGCCATATACATTATACTGACACGCTATCATATTCGCTTTATCAGACCTTCTATCCCAGATATAAAGAATCAATTAAAAGAGGGTTGGCATATATTTGTTTCAAATGTTGTTACTAGTTTATACACAACCAGCAATATATTTATTTTAGGTTTCTTTGCATCAAACACAATAGTTGGATACTACTCAAGTGCCGAGAAAGTAGTAAAGGCTGTATCTAGTGTAATTTCTCCACTAGTTCAAACCATATATCCTTATTTGAGTAAGGCATTACAAGAGTCGAGAGAGAGAGCTTTATGGATCTTGAATAAAATGTTCATAATCATTACTTTCGGAATGGGATTATTATCACTGATTGTAGGAATCTTTGCAGAGCCATTAGTAATCATTGGATTAGGTGAGGAATATATAGAAACCATTCCCTTACTTCAGATTCTCGCTCCTATGCCTCTTGTATTAGGTTGGGCAAATATCTTTGGTATACTAACGATGATTAATTTTGATTATAAAAAGGAATTATCACGAATATATATTGTTGCTAGTTTGTTTAGTGTTGTGTTAATGATCCTTCTGATTCCACCATTTAGAGAATACGGAACAGCATGGATTGCGATCCTAACAGAAACCTTTGCGACACTACTCATGATTGTCTTTTTATGGAGAAAAGGCGTTCATGTTTGGGCACCTAGAAAAAACAGAAAGGAACATGCTAATGGTTGAGGAACATGTGGCGGCCATCATGGTCACGTATAATCCAGAAGAAGACCTTGTAAATAACGTAAAATCTATCGTAAAGTCAGCTTCCAAGCTGATCATTATTGACAATGGATCAGGCACTGCTTCTTTAGAATATTTAAGAGAAGTAGAAGCTATTCCATCTGTGAAAGTTGTATATAATGGAATGAACAAAGGATTAGGAACAGCTTTAAATCAGGGAATCCTTTGTTATTTAGAAGATAAGCAGTACGAAAAGATAGATTGGATTGCAACTTTTGATCAAGACAGCAAAATTAGTGAGAACTTTTTCACTACCATGCTATTAGCATATGATTCGTTGCCTGAACAACATAAGGTTGCAATATTGGCTCCCAACTGGGTAGATGAAAACCTGCTTCATGAAGAAACCACAGAGAGCCCTCAAGCCTCTGCCATCACTGAGCCAAAAACAGTTATCACTTCAGGAAGTCTCATTAAAAAGAGCGTATTTAAAGATATTGGTCTATTCATTGAAGAGTACTTTATTGACTTCTTAGATATTGAATTTTGCTTACGTGCAAGGAAAAATGGGTATAAAATCATTATGGTTCAAAATGTATCGATGGTCCATAATCTAGGAAATACGAAAAGACATAACCTCTTAGGATCAAGAGTAATGGCAACCAATCATAACTATATACGCCGCTACTATATTACACGAAATCGAATTCTAACATATAGAAAGTATTCTAAGGGAGAAAAAGAGTGGATTAAAGAGGATATAAAGGCTACCCTAAAAGAAACGATTATTGTGTTATTATTCGAAAAAGACCGGTTACGAAAACTTACTAGCATGATCAAAGGATCCATTCATGGAATGATTGGAAAAACAGGACCTATGTAAAAACAGGGCTATCTCATCAGTTTATATTTAACTGTTAGAGATAGCCCTTTTATTAATCCAGATTAAGAATATTTGAAATAACATAATACAAACATTGAATTGTCCACACTAAGTACGATAGCCCACAGGAAAGGAGCAAATCAAAAGAAGTTCCAGATAACGCTTTCATAATCCAAATGCATGAAGCTATGGATACTATAAACATAAATGTACCGTGTCTAATTATCCAATCCATTGGACCACCTCATTATCTTCTATTTACTATATTTATTTGCTACAAAGATAAAATAGTCCTTCATTCAAATACTTACATATTCCACTCAAAGCCTCTCATAATTGTCATTAATTGTCGGAAATTATCACTTGCATTTTTCGGATGTAAATTAACATTCCTGTAACAAAACTTTATTTATTCTCAATAAATGCTTAAAATAAAACAAATGGAATGTTTTGTGCCCAAATTGCTTAAACGGAGGATCTAATGAAGAAACAACAAATCCAACATATACTATCGATACTTACCGTGAACGGCTTCTTTTCCTTGTTGGCTCTTTTCTTCATCAAATTGGGAAGAAATAATTATGATATTACCAACTTCATTGCATGGTTGCACAACGATAATAAAAAGATGGCCACTTATTTTGTTATTTTGTTTTTGATTTTTATTTGTACATATAAACTTCAAATGAAGGTTTACAATTTCCTCAAAACACGCTTCCTTTGGTCTTTGGTTATCGGAAAGTACCTTTCCATTATCTTTTTAACTTTGTTCACATCAGTTATAGTCAATTACTTTTTTCAATATTTCCAATGGCTTAAGGATCCTGTCTCAACAACAGAATGGATCTCTAACAATTTTTATGTTTTCTTAGCTGGAATCCTTTACTTACAATTTGTGTTTCTATTCCTCTTTGCGGTCATGGGTAATATTTTTATCAGTTCATTATTAGGTAGTGTCTTGTTTGTATTAATTGGATTCATTCATTTTAATAAATTGAACCTACGTACAGAGCCTCTCTATCCAATGGACTTTTTACAAGTAACACATATGAAGGATGTCGTACCGATGGTAGCAGAGTTTCTTTCCATACGCTCTATTCTAGTTGTGCTTTTACTTGTACTTATTATCAGTTTTATTATTTTTATGTTGCCAAAAATGAAAATCAACCGTTGGAGTAGAGTTGCTATTCTACTTTTTTCAATCTATATGGTATATGCTTATACATTTTTCCCAAAAACATTTATGAAGAAGCTAACAGATGTATCTGGCATAGCGGTTGTTCAATGGAGTCAGTTGTCTAATTATGAGGAAAATGGGTTTATCTTTGGTTTTATTTCCAATCTTTATAATGCTAGCTTTGAAAAGCCTGAAAACTACACTAAAGAAAATGTTATAAAAATCGCCAATAAATATAAGAAATCCAACAATGAGGAGACAAGTAATGACGAGTCTAGTCGCCCTAATATTGTTTTTATAATGAGCGAGGCATTCTGGGATCCGACCAAGCTAGAAAATGTTTCGTTCTCTGGTGATCCTTTAGCTAACTTACGCAAACTTATGGGGGAGAATACTTCTGGACAAGTCCTTTCCCCTGTATTCGGCGGAGCCACAGCGAATGTGGAATTCGAAGCTTTGACTGGAATTACCACTTCATTTCTTAAAATAGGATCCGTTCCATTTCAAGAATTTGTTGATAATAAAAGTTTTGTCCCTACCATTGTTAGTGATTTGGAGCAAAAAGGATACAAATCCTTAGCCATACACCCTTACAATCGGGTATTTTATAAAAGAAATAGAGTATACGAGACGTTCGGAATTGATACATTTTTGGATCAAGAAACCATGAAGAACAAAGGAACAACGCCTGGTGGGGTCATATCCGATGAATCCTTAACCTATGAAATAATAGATAACTTAAAGAATGAAAACAGCCCATTATTTATTCATGCCGTTACGATGCAGAACCATATGCCCTACAACCCGGGAGCGTATGAGGAAAATAAAATTAAGGTTTCAGGGCTAAAAGATGAGTCCAATGCTATGCTGGAGGTTTATACAGAAGGAATTCGAAGGTCCGGTGAAGCCTTGCAGCTATTGATTAATCAGCTAGAAGAAATAGATGAGCCAACGATGATTGTGTTCTGGGGAGATCACTTGCCTGTTCTTGGAGCAAATTTAGGAATTTATAAGGAAGCTAACTTTGATGATCCCGATCAAAATATGAACGAATTAAAGTATTACGAAACACCTCTATTAATTTATTCGAATTTTGATACAGAGGACAAACAATTAAATACAGTTAGTCCGTTTTATCTTGGGCCGATCGTATACGAATTAGGCGGATTAGAAAAGCCATCATTTTATCAAATCCTTGATCAGTTAAGAACCCATTTCTCTGGGATAAAAAGTACGGTGAAGATTAATAGCGAACGAGAATTTGTGACTGAGCTTTCTGCAGAAGAACAGGAGTTACTTGAAGATTATCGCTTGATTGCATACGATTTATTACTTGGCAAACAATATAGCCGAACGATCTTATTTGAAAATTAAAGTTTATTCCTATACATAGAAGCAGTCCTCTAAAAGGGACTGCTTCTTTATTATTCTAATCTTTACGATGATCCATAATAGTTGTTAGATAATCATGAAAATCTTGTCTTAGATCTTCTCTTCTAAGTGCATATTCAACTGTAGCCTGTAAAAATCCAAGCTTATCTCCTACATCATAGCGTCTTCCTTCAAAATGGTAGGCATATACAGCCTCTTTTTGTGCTAATTCTCTCAGTGCGTCTGTTAGTTGTATTTCTCCACCCTTACCCGGTTTTGTTTCTTTTAAAACTTCAAAGATACCTGCACTAATAATATACCTCCCAAGAATGGCAACATTTGAGGGTGCGTCCTCTATTGTTGGTTTTTCAACAAGTCCTTTTACCTTATAAATTCGATCCTCTATATGTATTCCGTCAATGATACCATACTTATTCACATCAGCCTGGCGAACCTCTTGAACTCCAAGAATAGATGTTTTGTATTCTTCATAAGCTTCAATCATTTGTTTTAAACAAGGTTTTTCACTATAAACAATATCATCACCTAGTAGAACGGCAAAAGGTTCATTACCAATAAAGCTTTTTGCACAATAGATAGCATGCCCTAACCCTCTTGGCTCCTTTTGACGAATATAATGGATATTTACCATTTCTGATATCTTCCTTACTTCGTTTAAAAGCTCAACCTTTCCTTTAGCTTCTAGTTCTAACTCAAGCTCCACCGATTTATCGAAATGGTCCTCAATTGATTTCTTATTTCTTCCGGTAATAATTAAGATCTCTTCAATACCTGATTGTACAGCTTCTTCAATAATATATTGAAGGGTTGGTTTATCTACAATTGGGAGCATTTCTTTCGGCTGAGCTTTGGTCGCTGGCAAAAACCTCGTACCCAAACCAGCAGCAGGTATGATTGCTTTCTTAACAATTCTCATGAGTCCATCTCCTTTTTATATAAAAGCAGGTTTTTAAGAATTCACCTTCTCTTTATTTATCTTACGTTATTACTTCAAGGAGCCCAATAACGAACACCAAAAATATTCGACACTTTTTGACACATAAAACCAATTTCCTATTAACATTTTGACCATCTTATCCGATAATAGTACTAGATAAAAAAGGCAAGATCACTGAAAAGTGATATACGCAAAGCTATAGGGGCCTCTATCTTTTGATAAAGCCAGCCAGCTACTATCAACATTAAAGGAGAATAGACATGTCAAAATTTTTAACACCTGAAGAAGTGATGGTAAAGAGGAAGAGAAACAAAGCGATTCTTTATGCATCAATTATCCTAGGTACCATGTTATTAAGTGCTGTTGTCACAATCCTAACTAGTCAACTATAAACCTTATATAGAAGAAGCAGCCTATCTTGACGACAGACTGCTTTTCTTTATTTTATATACAGTTAGGTTTTAAAGTCCCAGAGAATGACCCAATTTCCTTTTTCCTCCGTTACATAAACATATTGAACAAACTCAAAGGTTCCATACTTACCCTTATAAAACTGCGTCACTTTAACCTCAAACACTGAGTGTAGGCTCTTACTTTCCTTTGTCATTTTCCAGTTCGATAACTTTCTTTTTTCACCTATTTCAAACTCAAAGGTATCTGCACCGAAATGTCCCATAAATACATGAACCCGATCCTGTATGTATCCTCCCTTTGGAAACCTCTCCTTCATGGAGGAATGTAGAAGTTCCCACGAATTCGAATAGTCCCCAGTCTGTTCATATTCATAAAATTCCTCCACCACTTGGATTGCCTGTCTTGATGGGGAAAAAAGTCCATAACGCATTAGAAGATACCCCCCTACCAAAAAAAGAAGCAAGAATAGGAAGGGAAGTGGACTAACCTAAAATAGTGAGACAATATAAAACACCTCCAAAATGGCAATACTTGAGATAAGTATTGTGACATTATTCGGAGGTGTTTTTGCGTGGGCAAAAAAACTGTATATACAAAAGAGATTAAATGGGCGGTAGTAAGAGATAAGCTTGAAGGAAAATTAACAACACGGGAAATTATGAACAAATACAAAATCAAAAATAAAACTCAAATTGAAACTTGGATGAGATGGTACAAGAATGGAGAAATGTATCGGTTTGATCAGCCAATTGGTAAACAATATACATTTGGGCATGGGCCCGATTCTTTAAGTAAGGACGAGCGAATAAGTAATCAACTAACTCACCTAAAAATGGAGAATGAAATTCTAAAAGAGTATATGGCGATGAGAAAGGAGTCGATAAAGGGCTAGTAGTACAATTGGTTGAACAATTTCGTGAAAAATATACCGTTACTTCCATTTTAAAAGTTTTAGGGATTCCACGTGCTAGCTATTATCGTTGGACTAAAGGGTTTGGTGAATATCGGAATGAACATGAAGATTTAATTATTGAAATCTGTAAGGCTACTAAATATAGAAATGGTCATAGGAAAATTAGAGCTATTCTAAAGCGAGAACATCATATTCATCTTAATAGGAACACAGTTCAAAACATTATACAGAAGCATCATTTGCAGTGTAAGGTGAAACCAAAACGCAAGTGGAAATCGCAGGGAGAAAGTGAAGTCATTGTACCTAATATTCTTAATCGTGATTTTAGTGCAAGTAAACCAAATGAGAAGTGGGTAACGGACATTACGTATATCCAGTATGGCAGCGAAACATTATATCTGTCTACGATTATGGATTTGTATAATAATGAAATTGTAGCTTATAAGATTTATAATCATCAACAAACGACATTAGTAATTGATACACTGCAGGATGCTTTGGATAAACGCAATCAGCCAGAAGGAGTTATTATACACTCCGATCAGGGTAGTGTGTATACTTCGTATACTTTTCAAAATTATTTGAAGGAACATCATTTAGTAGGTAGTATGTCCAGACGAGGGAACTGTTGGGACAATGCGGTGATTGAATCATTTCATTCAAATTTAAAGACAGAGGAATTCCAATATTGTAAGTTTAATACCCTATCTAATTTAGAAGTTATTTCTAGAATAGATGGGTACATTCATCATTACAACGAGGGTAGGATTCAAGCAAAATTAGGCTACTTAACTCCAATAGAATTTGGATTAAAGGCAGCTTAAAGGATTCGGGGTTATCCACTTTGCATGTAGAAAAGACGTGCACTTTATTTGGAGATGCGGGCATGATAGCCTATTATGGCTAAGCCAGATTCTCTTTGAAATATCTGGCTTCCTGGCTAAAGAATCTATGCCCGCAGAGGCTCCAAGTAAAGTGACAAAGTGCCTGAACTATTTCCAGTAAAGAACCAATATCAAATTAATGAAAAAGTGTTAAATTTAATATGGATAGGTGTTTTATATATGTCTCATTTGGCTAGGTCAGTTCAAAGCAATCCACCTCTTTTTCTCCTGTACATAAGAAACCTCCAAAAAGAAGTCTGTTACTAATCCTTATGCTTATAAAAAAGGAAACATACGTAACCTTTTCCCATCCTTATTTTCCTTATGAATGAAAAAGAAAGAAAAAAACCAGCCTCATGGACTGGTAAACTTAAACAAAATTAATCTCACACATTTTTTGAATAACACTGACCAATAATATAAAGGCCATGCCCCAATTAATCAACCCAAAGAAACTAGATTGAAAGCGCTTTGATACAATAATTCCTAAGTGGATATTAAAAACCACCAACAACAGTGCAAAAGATAAAATAATATTCACTAACATCTTCTCTCACCCGGTTCTTCTAGCTGTCGTATGTAGTAGATATAGTAACATTTTCCTATACACAATTTTTATCACACATCCTAAAAAAAGTAAATAATTTACGGGACGTGGGGACAGGTTCCTTGCCCCCATGGCGTGCAAATATTTAAAGAGAAGAGTCAATCCCAATCCCTCCCGGAATAGTACATGATGCCTGTCCCTATGTCCCTCTATTGCTTTATGGATTTACTTACCTTGCCACATCTGATACATTCACCGGTGAAATAATTATACTTATGATATCTACGAAAAAAACAAATGATGGATTTTATTTTCATGTAGAACAACTCCTTATCGATCTGCTTGTTCATTATTCGTTATTATAACGTTTCTCATAAAGAACAACACAAAAAAAATGTCGAATTCCCATAAGAAATAATCGACATTTTTCTTCTTATTTTAGGGACAGGTCAATTGTCCGTCATGTTCACTAGCTTACGGTAATCGATGTCCTATCTTTTCTCCATCCCAAACACTCTGACTCTCCGCTCTTTTAGCCATTACCTCTGGCTCCTCTAAGAGAGTAAAAAAGTTTTTCTGTGGGAGATTTCCTAAACGATGCTTGTCACACAATCTCTTTAAATAATGATTACGTATTTCCGATAAATTTGCTGATTGGTTGTCTCCACTTGAAGAGAAGGCATACAGTACACTGGCAATAGCTACCCGCTTAACCTTAAAGCTTTCAAGCACTGTTAAAATAAAGTCCCAATCCCAATAGTTTTTCATCTCAACATCAAACAGTCCAATTTTATTATATATCGATCTCCGGTATAAGCATCCTGACGAAACGAATGTAGAAAATTTCCTCATAAACTCTTTATCTAGTTCATAAGCAAATAACATTCTCTTTATCGGTACCCTTTGGATTCCCTCCCACTTGTATTCAACCATCTCAACATCTGAATAAACTAAATCAGCATCCTTAATCTCCTCAAGCATCTTCTCAATATGGTTGGGGGTAACAAGGTCGTCATCATCACAAAGCATAATGAACTCACCCTTTGCATGTGTCATCCCTTCATTCCGCGCATGAACATGACCTTGATTAACCTTTAAGTTAATGAATTTCAACTCTAACTCGGAAAAACTATCTCTTAGCTGATCAACAGGCTCTCCATGATCGTTAATAACAATCACTTCAAACTCCTGCACGCTTTGCCTTGCCAACGATTCTAACAGCTCACCTAAAGCATACTTACGATTATAAGTTGGTATAATAACGGAAACTAGCGGACGACTCACTCATTATTCTCTCCTTCATGGGGGACAGGTCAGCTGTCCCTTTTTAAATTGTGGGACATGGAACCTGTCCCCTTGAATAGTCATAAACTTCCTTGTCAACGCTAGAACTAAGTATGAGGAGGTTACCATGAAACAAATATATGTTGCTATATGTATTGGTATTATCATCATTATTGGAAATACACTTGGGGAGTTAGGTAGGAGTGAATTGGATTCCATTAATCAGATATACAAAAAACAAGTATCTCCTTTGTTTCTACTAGAAACAAGTGGCTCTTTCTATCATAAATACTCCATCAAAGAAGATTTCCCTTACTTAGCTATTAGAAAAACCGGACACTTTTTCTTCTATGGATTAATAGCTATTTCCCTCTTTAGAGTAGGAAAGTGGAAAAACCTACTAGTAAATGGGTTCTTTGCTACCATCTTAACGATATGTGTCGGAATCCTGGATGAAGTTTACCAATACTTCTTATTAGGAAGAAGCGGGCGGATGCTTGATGTACTGGTTGATGCGGCTGGTTGCTTTATTTTTGTAGTCATTTATATGGTTGCAAGGAAGATGGTGAGACATAGGGACAGGTCAGTTGTCCCATTAGAAGAGAAAGGGACTTAGATCCGTCCCTCTTTTTGATTCCCTCGTAACATTATGGCTTGTTTACCCTTCTGCTTTTTGTGGGACATGGTACCTGTCCCCTAAGCCAGCTCCCCTAGCCCCGGTCACTCGCACGCTGAACCACACTTTTAGAAAATCCCGTGATTCTAGAAATTTGCCTAATTGATACTCCATTTAATTTCATTAACATAGTTAAAACAGTATCTCTTTCGCCCTTACTCATTTGTTGCATCGTGCTATTGTTAGTAATTCCTAATGTTCGTAAATACTCGATTACGTCGTGGTCTGACAATCTTACTCTCATTAATTCTTCCATGCAAATGTCATCATTTGTTTCATTCATGTAACTAGTGATTAACTGGACCGCTTGTTCTCTATCTTCCGAAAAGAGACTCAGTACAAATTTTGTATCTACGATGGTCGATTGATACAAATACTCACCTATACTTGTCCATTTACTATCAAACACATTGCCTGCAAGACCTGCTTTTAAAGGATTTTGGTGAATATATCTGAGAACTGTAAAAAAGTAAGCCCTAGTTTCAACCACTTCACTCTTGAAACGATCTTGAAACAAATGACCACACCGATCATATTTCATGTTGTACCAATATACATAGCTTGAACAAATTCTTTTTATAAACTCTGAAATGGTCACTTCTACTTCCTTCACTAACAGATGCACATGATTATCCATTAAACAATAACCATACAGCTTAATATTACATTGCTTCTTAAATCTGCCTAGCGTCTCCAGAAATCTTCTCTTATCATCATCCTCCTCAAAAATAATTTGTTTGTTAATTCCTCTAAGGATAATATGATATACCCCATTTCTGCTTTTCTTCCTAGCTTTCCTTGGCAAATAATACTCACCTCGGCATACAGTTTTGTTTTTAATGAGTTTTTGTTTTGGGTGTAGGAATTTTGATTAATGATACTAAATGAATTTTATGGTAGGAGATACGTATAAGGGAGTTACTTAGGGGGCGAAATACTTACACTTAAATATTCCACTCGTGATTCTATAATCCTGCAGGTAATCTATTATTTCTATATTTCAAGGGGACAGGTTCTTTGTCCCAATTTAACAGCTATGTTTCAACTTTGCCTATTCCTACGTAGCAAATAAAGGGACAGTTTACCTGTCCCCATTTCCCAATATCATGAATTTAAATTGTTCTGAACATTTCCATCAGCGTTTGTTCTTAGGTATCCGCCACCTTGTTGCTCCGTTAATTGTGTATTTGGATTGCCATCTCCATCCCTGTAGTATCCTTCCACGTATGTACCATCCGTACGTGTATATCCACTTACCTCATGAGGATTCACGTGATGAACTCCTAGGTCTTCCGATGTTTCTACACCAGAAGCCGCTTGCATTCCCCCGGTATGACTGGCTACACTATTTGTATCCACACTATCATCAGCGAGGTTTTGCTGGTTACCAGTTGGATCACCAACATCTACACCATCCACCAAATCTACGACTCCTACAGCTAGTGCTCCAACAGCAACAGTTTTTGCTATATTCTTCACACCACTTTTAATTTTTTCATCGTCATTATATTTGAAGCCTTCATAGACATCTTTGCCATTGTGGTACGTTCCCTTTGCTGTCTCATATACTCCCTTTGCTGTACGTGACACAGAGTTACCTATATCATTTAAACCTTGTTCTACTTTTCGATCATCCTTTTGAATCATTCCAGTAGTAGTATTCCACGCTCCATCAGCGACTTGCCCTAAAGTGTCTCCTGCAAATTCAGACGCCTTCTTTACTCCATCTCCAACTTCCTTAATAAACTTACTTCCCGTCACATCACCAACTACATTAACGGCTCCTCCAACAACGAAACCAGCTGCTTTTCCTGAAAACTTACCTAAATCTCTTAAAAATCCCATCATTCACCCTCCTAAAAAATTAAAAGATCCACCTAAATAGGTGGATCCCCAGAATGCTATCTCCATCTACTTCGGTGACTCGGCTACCATAGCTTGTGCTTTAGGCCCGTAGTTTTGCGTCCCTACCTTTCAATAGGTTTGCCATTATCGTATAGTCTTAAAGTTATAGGATTATTTTACCATGCATTAACTAAGATTCAATACTAGAAAGACTAATCTTCAGGGGAATAAATATAATTCGTAGAGTCCGTATTCTGAAAATGGCCACATAAAGGGTTTTTCCAGCCACTTTGTAATAGATATGGAAAATAAACTTTTAATTTATTAGGTATATTTTACCTAGATTAATATGGAGAAAATAGTTAATTGTTGGTAATATAAGAAGGGTGATTTATTGTACATGAATTAAAAGAAGGAGAATTAACATGCTAGAACTTTTATTTACTATTTTTTCCTATGTCATTAAGGGAGGCGTTACATTATTGACACTACCCTTTATTTCTTTAGAATTGGGGCTCGTAAACTACATTCACTCTCAGGAATCTATCATTATTATAATAATTCAATTAATATTATCAGCGATTATTTCTATGATGTATGTAATAATGTTAATTACTTTTTTAAAGGCTTTTCCAAAGATCATGTTTCAAATGAGTAGGGACTATAATAGAGCAATGGCAAATGGTGATGAAAATTTTGATGAAGATAAAAACCTTAATAGACTTAAACAAAAATATTACCATGACAAACTTCCCAATATTTTAACTAAGTCAAAGAATCTTCTTGATGTAACTGGCCTTCTATTAATCGCAAGTTCTATATGGAATATTATTATTTACCGTGGTTTAGGAGAGAGTAACTTATTAAGCCTTTGGCTATGGTGATGTACGAAAACCCATAGCCTTATGAAACTGGTTCACTTTCGATGAATGAACCGTTGAATAAAAAGTAAAAATTCAATCAAATGTTTGATTGAATTTTTTTGTCCAGCTCTACTATGAAACTAATACCCCTTTGGAAACTTCGCTTCCTTTAGCTAAAATGGCATTTCTATGAAAAGCAATTGATTCGTTCTTGGTCAATTGGTCTAATCCAAAGTAATGGGACACAGTTCCTGTCCTCTGGTTTTCTCGCTAGATCCTAATCGAATCGTTTAATTTCTCTCTATGATACATAATCTTTCCCTCTATTTCCCCCTGTATGCCTGCATCCAAACAGCAGTCTACTAAACACATATAATAATATAGTCTTGCGGTGTGCCATTTCATTTTTATTTTTACTATCCGACTATTTAGTCCCATAAAACTCTCCTTTAGATTTTCTATAAATCGTAAGAGTCCGTATTCGGAAACTGGCAAGCATAATCACTTAAAATGATCTTAGCCCCTATAGTTTTGCGTCACCATCTTTCAATGGTTTTGCCATTATCGTACGATTTATGGTTACAAGACTATTATAGGATAATTTAACCACTAGGCAAGGCTTTTTCATAGGGAAAGGTCCCTTGTACCTATATTTTTATGAAATATTATTACACGGGGTTAAGCCATGTTATAGTATCCTACGCCTCGCTACACCTCTAGGGTCACATTACCTGTCCCCATGTTCCCCTTTTTCCCTAGTTTTATAAATTTAGAGCACATTTATTCCGTTTATCTTTATTTCCTCTTCGAAATCTGATATTTCAACACTCTTTTTACTAACCAACCCCATTTTCCGTGATTGGAACAAAGGTCTTACCTTCCATTATTGTGAGTGTACCCGGGAATACAAATGGTAGCGCGCTTCCTGAAAGGGAAGGCTTGTGGAACAGTTTAATGAAATCGTAAAACAATATGAGCCTATGATTCACAAAATTATTTTGACACTAGGAATCTATAAAAACAGAGAAGAGTTCTTCCAAACAGGATTAATTGCACTTTGGCAAGCAGCTGAACGGTATGATCAAGAACGTGGCGCTTTTTCCTCTTTTGCATATTCCTATATTAAAGGCCACCTCCAAACGGAGATGACCAAGAGAAACAAGTATGATGAACATAATGTAAGCGTAGATGATGAAAATTGGGACTTAATCCCTGACTTATCCTGTAAACTTCCATTTGAATGGGAAGAACTTGATTGTGACGGATTAACAGAAAAAGAGAAAAAATGGCTTATGTACACCGTGATCTATGGCTTTACAGTTAAAGAGATTGCCACAATCGAGGACGTTTCACTATCAGCCGTTAAGCTCTGGCGATCAGGAGCGAGAAAGAGACTGAGGGACAGGTTCCTTGTCCCAACTCTTTCTTAATGCTTTACCTACAAAGTTATAACCATAATCATTAATGAAAAAAGTAAGAACTTTAATCCTTTAAAGGGTAGAGAATAGCTAATTGAATGACTTAAATATTGTTCACCCCTCCCTTTATATGATAAATATTTACTTTCAATACCTCCCTACCCACTTGTGGGTAGGGAGGTGATTATTATCACAAAAGCCTCGATTACTACTCACACACTAACCTAGTCAAAGCTCCCAAACTCTACTCACTAGCGGGACAATGGACCTGTCCCCATGGTTCACAAATTTGTCTTGTAAGAGATCCTGACAACAGGTATTTAATTCTAGTTCTTTTTTCATATAATCACATACAAGGGGAAGATTCTAAATGTAAAGGAGGTATGGTTAAGAACAGGTAGGGGGGTACGTTAACCGTAAATTATTTGAAAGCTGAGGGAGCTGAGGATTTTGGTATTATTAGAATGCTATATTATTAATTCGAATACTCTTTACATCTATGGTGTTTATGATCGTAATGGAAAGCAATGTACTATCGTTAAAGAACTGGAAAAGACCTTTTTCGTAGATGATTCCCCTCTCCATATACTAGAGAATAGCATTAAATGTATAGGCTATGATTTAAAGGGAGCTATGTCTTCAGCTAAATGGATTCTTGGTGGTGAAATCCATATGCCACCTGTAATGATTAACCCGTTACAAGGTATTTGCTTATTCTCTGACAAATCAGCTAAGAATGACGACACGATTTGGTTTAACCCTGTACATATTGTTCGTACCCTAAGTTACAAGAAGAAAACATACATAGAATTCACAAATGGTACCACTTTCATTATCCATTGCTCGATCTTAGCCTTTAACACCAAGCTCCAAAATGCCATGCAGCTCAGAAACATAACAACCGAAATGGGGAAAAATCCCAGATCTATGTTGATGATACTGGATCCAAATAAGAGAAAGCCAGGGAGTAATCCTAAAAAGCGGAAAAAATAAAATGATTTTCAATCAAACGTTTGATTGAATTCTTAATGAGTTACATAACGGTAGGTCAACCTGTTTTTGGGTTGACCTTTTCTATGCACAATCATCAATCATACTCGTTTAAAAGCTCTTCTTTCTGCATATTCTTTACATAACGAACAACAATAGATTTTCTTTGTAGAGACTAGATATTTCGTGTATTGTCTCGTTTTCCTTTTGCAGAAGTAACATTTCTTTGAAAAAAACATATGAATAGCCTCTCTTTACATAGGAGTAATTCGAAAAGGGACAAAGTGCCTGTCCCTATGTCCCAATAACCTTACCTAATTCTATTTAAATAGCCTTCTATTAGTATTTGATAGTTTCTAATCTTATCAAAGTTCTTCGTATAGACAGTCTTGATGTGTCGTTCATTTTCTAATCCTTTATACAATGGGGCTTCATGCTTCACCCTTTGCGTAGTATCTGTAATATCCTCTCCTTGGGCAAGTTGAAGATTGATCTTCACCAACCGTGCTAAATACTCTTGGTAGATAAACGATTCTTGAAGATGACTCTTTCTATCTTGGTCTAGGATATCACCTATTAATATATTGAGACGGCTCCTTGCAATAATGGCTTCATTCATCAAAGGTAACCAGTCAGTTCCTTTATAGTCCATTTGAATAAGCTGAAGAAAGAAAGTGGACCTTGCATCATTATACTTAATAAATCCTTCCCACATGACATCCTCTTTACAGCTTTCTAATGCTTTCTGAAAGGCCTTTTTGGACTCTATTAGATACATCGTGTAGAGCTCTATTTCTTCTCCTTCTAATGTATGGATTCGCTGGTGAATATCCTTTAATATATCTATTTCAAAGAAGTCTTCATTCTCATAACCTAGTCGTTTGCGAAGGACATACATTGCTTTCTTATTATAAAACAAACCTAAATAATTATAATAAACCGTTTGAGTCACTGAGTTCTTTAGCATCGTGCCCCTCACCTCTAGCAAGGAGGAGGTCACGTTATACTCTTTTGAATGAATGAGTTGTTGATAACTGATAACATATTTAATGAGCTTGACGGTTTCTTCAATTAATATCATATTCCCCGTACTTATCGAAAGCAAAGCCTCTTTCCTTTTATCAATAAGCTGCAGGATCTTCTCCATATTCTTTACATTTTCTTCTTTATTCTCATCAGATGACTGAAATAGAGAAGGAAAAAAGACAATTAAATCAATGAAGTACTGTAAATTTGAGGCAAATTCAATGGCAGTCTTGGATTCCTTTGAAAAACGAGTAGTTAAGCTTCGAAAAATCTTTGCCCCAACTTGTTTGGAATCCTCCATATTGTATTCCTTTAAAAGACTAGTTAGAGATGCCACATAATTCTCGTTTTCTAATACATTTCCCTCCATCTGAGAAATCACATTTACACTATCAATAGATATATAGGTTTTCATCGCAATGATAAATGCGATAAAAGAGATTACGAGAGACATTATGGTAACAATAAAGACCAATAAATTAGCCGTTGATTGGAATGGATAAATTTCCACTGAAATAAAAGCAGCAACTGCAATAACGATTGCAATAAATACATAATAGTACGGTATACGTATGCTCTTCATATAAATCTCCTCACTTCGATGTGACGGAGGGACAGGTCCATTGTCCCTCCTCTCTAAACTAAATTGGGTCACAGTGCCTGTCCCCGCGTCCCCTTTCTCTTTTCCATGTACATATCTTCATCCGCTTCCTTTATCAAAATATCTAAATCAACACTGGATACTTCTGTTGTATAGGAAGAACCAATACTTGCAGAAACTTGTATCGTATGATTATTGATGCTCAGCGGCTGACCAATTGAGGACTGAATTCGTGCCAATAACCCTTCTAACTCTTTGTGGTCTATATTCGATAATAAGATTACAAACTCATCTCCACCCAATCGACAGAGTAAATCTGAATCCTTAAGCTCTCCCCTTACCCTTGATACAACCTTCGCTAGTAATTGATCCCCTACATCATGGCCATATGTGTCATTTATGTATTTAAACCGATTCATATCCAGGAATAATAATGAGATGGAATCCACTTTCGTATTCTTAAGTTGGTCAAACTCCTTTTTAAGCAATAACCGATTGGCTGCCCCAGTCAATGGATCATGATAGGCTATTACCTGAAGCTTATCATTTGCCTCTTTTGTTTCCTTCCATAGCCGGAGAGTCATATGAATGAACGTTAAAAGAAAAGCCGTAGAAAATACTCCAAACAAAACAAGATAGACAAAATCCCCCTTTACTACATTCGGGAATATTTCCTCATGTAAGTAAAAGAAAGAGTAATAGTTTATTATCATCGAGCCTGTAAAAGCTAATAACACCACTCGATAGCTTTGATAGATAGCACTTAGAGGAAGCCCCAACCACATAAATAAGTAATTGACTAGGTACGGAGAATCAGTCAAAAGATAATAAAAGTAGATATATGTACAGGTGATCATTACATACATGATCACTCTTGGGTTTACTTTCCTAATAATCATCATGAATAAAAGAATCCCCACGGTGATGAACAAAAAAGCTGGCGGGAATACACTTGCTAATCCTTCAATGAAAATATTAACCGTTACCTGGATAGTAAAAAAAGCAATCATAAAGGTGAATAATATTATGTTTCGACGATGGATTATTTCATTGCCAATCATAGATGTCATTCCTGTTCTTGGGTAGTAGTTAAGATAGATCCGTTTAGATTCCACCACTCTTTTGTAAAATTATAACATATGCGAGTTCAAGGGGACAGGGGACCTGTCCCCAATGGTCTAATTAAAAAAAGACTCATATAAACTTAGTATATCCTGTTTTTTAATAGACACTGCCACGTAGTGAATCAGAGAGTAATCCTCCACCTCTAGTAATTCGGAAATAACAGAGTCCATCACTGATTTCCCACCTTTGTGAAGATTATATTCCCCCCAGCTTTTAATGGCTAGTTCTCTCGTTTGAGGATTGTATCGTACTAGCTTGTGATGATCCGTGAATCGATCCATTAATGAATGAACACTTTCAATCGAATAGCCCAAATCAAAAGCCATTTGTTTTTTCGTAATTTTATAGATTCCAATCTGAGTAGTTTGTGGATTAGTAAGTAGATATAAATAGAAATACTTATCCTCCGGAGTCATCTTCTCAAGCACAAGCGGATGGTTCCAAATACCAACACGCACCGATCTGTATTTTGCCATGTAAACCTCCATCCTTTCATCTATAAAAATACCTTTCATAGTACATATATAGATGAATGAAGAAAAAGGTTAGTTTTTTCAATAAAAAATGTGAATCTTTTATGTGAGGCACCGGGTCGGTTCTCTTGCTTCTTATCTTTTCACTAACAACATTTTTTATCAAAATAATAGCGCAATGTTTAGAAAGGATGTATTATAGAACATAATAGTCAAAAAATATAGTACTGGGGGTTGTTTTGTGAAGAAGCCTTACCAATTACCGTTCCTCCCCATAACTTTTGATCCAGAAACCGAGTTATCTTTTTATAAAAAAGTAGTCGATGCTTCATCAAGGTTAGAAAAACTAAGACAAAAACTTCGATATTCATTGGTTAATCAGTCTTTTATTCAACTCTTAACTTTACAAGAGTCTGTTCAATCTACTCGAATTGAGGGAACACAAGTTACTTTCAGCGAAATGCTTGAAGACGAAATTGATAAGAAACAGGATTGGGAAAAAATCGAGGTTCGAAATTATCAAAGTGCCCTAAAATTAGGCGTGAGCACCATACAAACGGGTTATCCTCTTACTGAGCGGCTAATTCGTGATATGCACAAGCAATTAATGCAAAATGCTCGCGGATCTACGAGCACCGCTGGAGAGTATAGGAAGATACAGAATTTCATTGGTCCTACTAAAAATATTAAAGATGCTTCATACATTCCACCTGAACCGCAGCTGATGGGGGAATATATGACAAACCTTGAACGATATATTAATGGGCACCCCTATTTAAATATAGAGAAAGATACTCTTCACCCTTTGATAAAAGTTGCAATCGTTCATGCGCAATTTGAATCTATTCATCCCTTTTTAGATGGGAATGGTCGTCTAGGGAGAATTCTAATTGTATTATACTTACTCGATTCAAAGCTTATTGACTCACCATTTTTTTTCTTAAGTGAAGAGCTTGAGCGAGAAAAGTATAAATACTATTCCATGCTGAATGCTGTTAGAGGGATTAATAGGAGTGCACCTGATTGGAAAAGCTGGATTTTATTTTTCTTAGATGCTTCGATGCGCATGGCTGAACGACAATATGAAAAATTAGATAAGGCTGAGAATTTATATAATCAAGGAATGGAGCAACTTGACCAGCCTTCTACACAGAAAATTTGGGGAGCCCTTTTCTCAAATCCGATTTCTACCGTTCAGAACCTTAATGAATCAACTAATTTAGCACCATCCACTATTCGTAAAAGTCTGAATCAGTTAGTCCAGTTGAACATGATCTTCAGTGACTACCGTCAAAGAAATCGACGGTTCTATCATTACGACCTTATTCGAATCATGACTGAGTAAAGAAGAAGCAAAGGGATGGTTCTAGTGCTTCGAAAGCAATAATTATTCCACATGTTTTGTTAGATAGCTCCTGTTGTCTCCGAATCAAATGAACCAAAAAAATCAATCAAACGTTTGATTGATTTTTTTGTGAAGATTTTTATCAAACATCATGTAAATATATTGTCAGATTCAAAGCACTAGTAGTAAATTCCACACCACTAATGGGACAAGGAACCTGTCCCTATTTCACGCCTTAAATACTAGATTTGGAGACACTCCCAATATCCTGGCTATTTGCCGTTGGGAGATACCATCGATCCTTTTTACTTGTTGGAGGATGTTATTTCTAGGTTCTCTCGGCAATCCCTTCACCTGTGCAATCTCAGTTGCCCCTAGTAGTCCTTTTATGATTTTCCGTGCTTCATCATCTGTAAGTCTCTTTTTTACATAATCATCCAAACATTGATCATGAGTGACTTTTTCATTGAATTCCTTGAATCTATTTAGAGCAATTGTTGTATTAGTGGAGAACAAACGGAGGATAAATTCTCGATCTAGTAAATATTTAGGATTCCCCTCTTCATTGTAGTACCCCAAGCAACTGCTCCATTCCATTCATCTACCCGATTGACCATTCCCGCTTTGACTGGATTTTGATGAATATATCTTACAACCGTTAGTAGATATGATTCATTTTCAACTTTCTCACTCTTAAAGCGATCCTGAAATAGGTGGCCGATGGTTTGATATTTCCAGTTGTAAAACCCTACATAACTTACACCTAACCTCTTCATGGTAATAGAGAGACTTATTTCCCTCCCTTACTAACAAATGAATATCATTAATCATTAAACACCACGCATTAACGACATTTTATTCCCCCTTTCCCCATGAATAGCCGCAGGGACAAGTATAAATGTCAACACAACTTTTGCTCGTTTAAGGATGTACAAAATTACTCGTTTTCTTTCGAAAGATGATTCTTTAATCGGTAGGAATTCCCAACCATTGTTACTACCGAGGCATGATGTAAAATTCGATCTAGAATTGCATTTGCGAGCTTCGCTTCCTGAAAGACCTCATCCCACGCTTTAAAATTAACATTTGTCGTAAAGATGGTACTTCTCTTCTCATACCGCATGTCAGTCAGCTGAAAAAATAATTTCGCATCCTCTTGATCAATGGGTAAATATCCAATCTCATCAATAACTAGAAGCCTATACTTTGTATAGTGCTTTAATCGTGCTTCTAGGCGGTTCTCGAGACGTGCACGTTTTAAATTCTGGATTAAGTCATGGCACTTAACGAAATAAGTACTTGTCCGTTTTTTGGCTGCTGCGATTCCTATTGCAGTGGCCAAGTGGGTTTTGCCCTTATGCAAAGCTTTTCATAAGGGGAATTATGGAAAGTTTTTGTTTATGGTAAGAAATAAGTGTATATGCCCTATTTGAATTGAAATATACGTTTATTTCTTTCCATAACACCTCACAATAGATTTATTAAAATCTAGGAGGTGCCATATGGAAAATCGAATAATCATTGAAGAATTAGTTGCAAATGTTTTATCTGAATTAGAAAGGCTAAATTATGCATATAACACTATTTGTGGATATCGTGCTTTTTACAAAAGAGTAATTTCATTTGCAAATGCAAGAGATGAGTTCTATTTTTCAGAAGCGTTAGGAAGGGCTTTTTTGAAGGAAACATACAATTGTACAGTTAACTATTATCAAGAAGCTATACCTAAAGAACTCAAAGGTCCTATTAGAAGAATTAGAGTTCTAGGCGATTATCAGCTTCATGGTGTGATTATCCGAAGGATTGTAAAAAAGCCAGGATATGTTAAACCACCACAGTTTGAATCAGAACTTACTGGCTATGAAAAGGAATGCGAAAATAACGAGTACTCCAAAAGAGGTCTACGAACACGGATGCAACGTTTGTTCTTTTTCATAGATTATCTTGACAGTAGAGATGTTCAAAAATCGAATGATATTACTGCAAATATAATTTCTGATTATGTAAAAACAATTTATAAGTATCATGAAAAAAGTATTGCATCTATCTTAACAGCCCTTAGGGTTTATTTAAGATTTCTCTATTTTAACCAATATACGGATGAAGATTTGTCTTTAAAAGTTCCTAAACAGAGTAAATATTATTATCCACCTGTTCCTTCTGTCTGGAATAAAGATGATGTTATTCGTATGTTGAATAGTATTGATAGAGGGAACCCAACCGGAAAGAGAGATTATGCGATTCTGCTTCTGGTTGCCAAACTTGGTATTAGGGTTGGTGACATCAAATCCTTGAAGTTATCAGATTTAAACTGGCAATCAAAAAATATAGAAATAAGACAAAATAAAACAAAGAATATCGTGTCATATCCAATATTAAATGATATAGGTTGGGCATTAATTGATTACCTAAAAAATGGGCGTCCTATTAGTAACTCTCCATTCGTTTTTATTCGGATGAATGCACCCTTTGAGGCATTTGGAAGAGACGCTAATCTTCATAATATCATTACAAAATATACCAGACTTTCTGGAATTACTGTTCCTGATGGTAAACGGCAAGGGTTACATTCGCTTCGTCATACTCTTGCGAGTACTTTGCTTGAGCAGGGAACCCCATTACCAGTAATCTCTGAGATCCTAGGACATTTTAATTCTAAATCTACCAATGTCTATCTGCATACAGGAATGGATGGGTTAAGGAAATGTGCCATTGATCCAGAGGAGGTGCTTAAGAATGTCTAAGAAATCTGTAGTGTTTCAAAGTATTCTTGGTCCATTGATTGATGGATACATTGAGGAAAAGAGATCTGTTGGCTATAAGTACAAAAAAGGATCTTCTCTTTTGAAACAATTTGACACATTGGCTGCCAATGAAAACTTAATAGATATAAAACTTTCGAAAGAATTAGTATTTCTTTGGACAGAAAAAAGGCCAAATGAGACTGTCAGTACTAGAAATGGAAGAATCTCTATCATACGAGGGCTCGCTAAATATATGGTTCGTCTTGGGTATCAGGCATACATTTTTCCAGCTGCAACTATTTCGATTGATAGATATTCTTATGTTCCTTACATTTTTTCTGAAATAGAGTTGAAGAACATTTTTACCACATGCGACATTTATCCTTTTTCAGATGTTTCTCCCAACAGACATCTGACCTTACCTTTTCTGTTCCGTATGTTATATGGTTGTGGCCTCCGGATTTCAGAAGCATTGAATTTAAAACTAAAAGATGTTGATTTGGGTAATGGGACTTTATTCATTCGGGATACGAAATTTGGAAAAGAACGAAATGTTCCAATGACAGATTCATTGACGAAGCGTTGTCGTTTGTATGTAAAAGAAACTCATAACCTAAAGTCCAGTGATACTTATTTATTCCAATCCCCTTACGGAGGACATTATAAGGAAAGTACTATATATAACCTATTTAGAGAGATATTGTGGAAGGCTGGAATATCCCATAGTGGAAAGGGACCAAGACTTCATGATTTTAGGCACACTTTTGCGGTCCATTGTTTGAAAAAATGGGTCTTAGATGAAGAAGATATTACGAATCTCCTTCCCTATCTTTCTGCATTTTTAGGACACGTTGATTTAAGAGGTACACAACATTACTTAAGACTGACTGCTGATTTATATCCAAAAATTATTGCATCAGTTGAACAGAATTTTTCAACTTTAATACCGGAGGTATCGTTCAGTGAAACAGACTGATTTTGCCAGAACACTAACACGATTCCTTTCCGATTACCTTCCTAGCCATCGTAATGTTAGTACTAATACGATAAAGTCCTATCGGGATACCTTTAAACAAGTGCTAATTTATTTTAATTTAGAATTGAAAATCAGGCCAGAGTACCTTACCTTTGAAAAAATTAAAGCAGAAAAAATTAGAGACTTTCTCCTTTGGCTTGAAAAGTCGCGTAACGTCGGAATTAACACCCGTAATCAAAGACTAGCAGCAATCCATAGTTTCTACCGTTATGCACAGTCAGAACACCCTGAAAATATATTTGAATGTCAAAAAATATTAGGAATTCCCTTTAAAAAAAGGGAGATAAAGACGGTTGAATTCCTCTCACAGGAATCTTTAAGGTATATATTAGAACAACCTGATACTACCAAGAAAAAAGGGCGTCGAGATTTAACGTTAATGGCTACTCTATATGATACAGGGGCACGAGTACAAGAATTAATTGATTTAAAAACAAGAGATGTCAGACTTACGAAACCAGCCACAATTACTTTAACCGGCAAAGGAAATAAACGAAGAAGTGTACCTATTATGGATAAAACAAGAGTTCTGTTGGAGAATTACATGAAAGAAAACAAACTATTGGAAAATGGAAAACAAGATTATCCACTTTTCTTTAATAGCAATAGACGCGCATTTACAAGGCCTGGAATCACATACATTTTAGAAAAGTATTTAAAACAGGCTAAGGAAAATCATTCAGATGTTCTGTTCTCTGACAGACTTCATCCTCACATGATCAGGCATACAAAAGCTATGCATTTATTGGAGGCTGGTGTAAATCTAATTTATATAAGGGATTTACTAGGACACGTAAATGTTACTACAACTGATATATATTTAAGAGCAAATACGGAAATAAAAAGAAATGCATTAGAAGCCGCATATATGGAGGTTGTGAAGCAAGATACCCCTGTTTGGGATGAGGATACAGATTTATTAAAGTGGCTGGAGGAATTTTGTCGATAGGAATTTTGGAGTATTATGGAAAGATATTTGTTATGCCAGCTACGAATGTTACGCCTAATTACTAATATCTTTCCATAAACAAAAACTTTCGATAATTCCCCACTCCACTTGGTCCTAAAAATACAATATTTTCGTTTAACTCAATAAACCGAAGGGTGAGAAAGTCTAAGATTTGCTGTTGATTAACTGATGTTTGAAAGTTAAAATCAAAATCCTTTATTTCCTTCAAATGTGGAAAACCTGCGACCTTTACCATGGACTGCGTCATATTTTGCTCTCGTACATCAATCTCATAATTTGTTAGCTTAATTAATGTATCAATAAAAGACATTTGATTTTGCACACCAAAATCAACCACTTCATTTAAATGTAGCGTCATTTGCTTTAGTTTTAGATACTCTAAGTTTCGTAATAACTGTTGATAATTCGTTGCTGAACTCATTACTTATACACCTCTCCAATGGTTGCTAGATTTTTCTTAGCCAAATCATCAATCTCAGGGTAGTAGGGGACTGACACAGCCAAGCCTTCTTTATAATGGGCCTCCTGATAATTGAGCTTGGCTTTGCTTATTGGATGTTGTGCAATGAGTTTCATGTTATAATAAATCCATAAGTGGTCATCATACACCTGTAAGCCTACTTTCTTTCCTTGATATTCTGGTGGTACGGAGTACTGGTTGGATTTGTAGGAAATCATGTTCGATGCATTGACTTTTACAAGTGTATGCTTGATACGGTAGGAATCTCTTACTCGTTCAGTTGGTAGCTGGAGTAATTGATTCCTTTCTTTTTTAAATTCCATTATTGGAATTTTTCCTGTTCCTTGGTGGATCTGGTGATTCACTCGGTTGGCTAAATCCTGGATAAACTGATGTAGCTCCTCTAACGTGAGTTGGCCTTGATAAGCGTGTATTTCATCCAATAGTTTCATGGTCGTTTCTATTTTCCCCTTTGTCCTTGGCCGTCCAGCAATACACGCCCTAACCTTAAAGCCATAATCTTTTGCGAACTGCTCAAACTTCGAATTCACTTTCCCTGGATAATGTTCTGTTCTAGCTTCATCCATCACGGTTTTCATATTATCCGTCAGGAGTTCCGCAGGAACACCTCCAAAAGCCTCAAAAGCTTCTGTTAAGAAGGAAAACAAAGTACTTTGTGATTTTGATATACTCATATGAAATGCTCGTATTCTTGAAGTAGATAATATGAGTGCGGCTACATTTATCTCGACCTGTTCACCATCCTTTGTCTCATACAAAATATTTTCCTTCCAATCTAGTTGGGCTTGTTTGCCTGGCGGAGTTTCATAACGAACAGTCCCTTTAGGAGAAGGGATGCGCTTGTCTTCCTCAAAGTAGGCATTGAATTCAGGTGTGCGTGATATGTAAGCACGAAATGTGGAAGCTCCACACTCCAATCCGTGATTATCCTTTAAATACTGCCACAGCACTCTTCGATAATAAAATACCTGCTTGGAATCCTCTGATAAAAGGGCAGCGACTATTTCATAGTATTCATCAATTTTTGAAGACTTTTTTCTCGTCCTCTTAGGGATAAAACCGTTTAGGTACTTATCAACCGTTCGGCGATCCACCCCCAATTCCTCTGCCAATTTGCTCTTATTAATTTTCATTTTTATATGCTCCATTATTTGCTTGAATTTTGGTAAGTCTGAAAGGCTATTAATCTCAAAATCAACGTCAACGTTTAATGATAGATACATTGCTAGTCACCTCATGACTAGTATGTAAAAAGAAAGCAACTTTGTACATATTTATCCAAGCGATATTGAACATATTTAAATTAGCATTTCTACAGAGACCTCATAGAATGAGTTCTCTGAACGTTTATCCAAGTTAGATTTTATAAATTTCGGTAACCCCCTTTTTACAAAGAAATTTTCAAAATATAACTTTCACACATATTTGTTAAAAATCCTCTTCGCTTTTATTTATGAATCTTACTCTTTTTTTATATACATTACTTGATTTATTTTCGTTACTAAAATTCCTACAACACCTTTAGGTTCAACTGTACATATTCTATTTATCATTGGCCACACTAATAAAAAATATAGAGAGGATCTTATATGTACACTCCAAACGTTAAAGTGTATCTCGATTTTAACACGTTAATTAATTTCATAAATCTAGGTCCTAGGGAACTACTAACCATTACCAGTAACGATATATGCATAATTCAAGTAAAGAACGCTTTGACGTTACGTTACCAATAGATTGCATTTCTTGTAAAAAAGGGGGTTTTTTTTCTATGGATGAGGTTAATCTAAAAAAGATTTGATTTTATCTCCAATCCTCCTCAAGCTGGTATTTTTCTTTTGTTAGCAAATCTGCTGTTATTAATTAAGTTAATGAACACATTAATTTTTTCTTTAGTGATTCACCCATTAATCTATTTTTGTCTTTACTCAAGAGCTTCTAACCTTAATCTTCACTGTAATAGGGCTAGAAAAATAGTGTTTTTTTCCAACTCCGAAACATAAACTAATACCTTTCCTGGCATAAGGGTATTGTAAATACATTTTAAACACTGTTTTTTCCAAATTTAGATAATTTGAACTTGTCATTTTCCTGCTGCCTCCATTCTTTAAATTTTATATTTTTTTCATTTCTTCAAATTAAAGAAGATTATTAATAAAAAAGTGTATACAACAGGTTCAATGGACAATATTTTTCATTGTCAAAATAATCCTTAAAACCTACTAACATCTTTTCTCACTGATATTAGAAAAGGACCTAAAAAGGATTTAAGGAGGCCTATTATTATTATGAACTATTACAGATTATGTACTTTCTAATACATTTTATCTTCACATAGTGCCAGTACTCTTTAGCATCTCGACCATCTCTGAAAGGTAATCATTACTTAGCAGCTCATAGATCATTTCTCTTGAGAATTTTCATTCATAACTTTCAACAAAGCGTTTTATTAAAGTAAGTTGGCTATGTTTAAAGCATCGATATTTTTGTTGCCTTAAACCAATTTTCATATGATGTGTGGTGGATATATTCTAATTATCAGGTCAACCTCTAATGTTAAATCCTACCTAGTAGCAACCAAATGTTAGTCATTTAATCTTCATAAGATATATCCTGTTAATATATAAGCACTTTTTCATCACAATCAAGGAAAACTAACAAGGTATCTCTGTCTGACATTGAATTGACTTCTATTGTAAATTCATATCGATAAAATCTAGCAAACACCCTTTCCGTCCCTTCCTCATCAAGGAATATGTTTATAAAGGCCTTTTACTTAACCATTTCAATTATTGGTAAAATATCTTTGTATTCTTTTTGAAAGAAAATATAAGGCTCTTCTTTATCTCTAAATTTCACCAACATAAAATCACCTCTAAGGTATTTTTAAAATTTATTGTGATTAAGTTCCCCATCTTGAACTATCGTTATACTCTTCCTTCTTACTAAAATGTTAAAAAAGAAAAAGCGCCCAACTCTCTTTTTTAGAATTAGACGCTTTTGCATATTTGGTATATATTTTTTTGAACCCTGAAACAAAGACGGGTTAACTAAAGTCAGTTCTTGATAAATATTATAGATATGAACCCAAGGTTTTAACATGGCTGTTAGGATATACATCTGCATCTGCATATCGCTTCTCAATAATCTGCATGCCAACAGGTAGGTTGTTTTCTGACATACCTGCCGGAATTGACGCTAAAGGGTGTCCAGTAAAGTTGATAAAGTATTTTATTACGTCCTACGTGGAATATCTGCAAACTTTATAAAAGTGCATAAACCGGAAACTCTTATAGATAATTTATGCATTTTCGTCGTTTGGTGATTTTTCCTTGGTTTGATTTAATGCTATTAACTTTTTTAAATACTCATTTTCCATTTGAAGCTTTCTTACTTTAGCTTCTAAAGCTTTAAAAATCTTATCTCCAGGCGATCGCATTTTAGTTTCTAGATTACTGTTTATTCCCATAAGTGTTTACACCCACTTTTGATTGGTTACAGATCGTCTACTTCTCCCTTTTAAAGAATGTCGCGTATAATAAAAGCACTAACTTCATTAAAATTGCTTGACGTTTTAAAGTATCTCGGCAAATTGGAAATGGTGCTTGTCCATAGAATCACTCTTTAAAAAATTTTTTTACAATCAATTATTAGTGGTAATCAAAAAAGGATCCCGAACAAAACAAGTTCAATAATTGTATAATTCTTATCAGGAGTCTCATTTTTGTCCTAGGTGCACTTAACCAGTTTAATATATAATTAGCTTCCTATTTAGTTGTGGATAAAAGGTTGTACAATAAAAGAAGTTGCAAGTAAAAACCTTTTTTCAGTAAAATTTTATCCTAATAAATATACATCCATCTTTTTCATCCTGATTTCTTGTAGTGGGTATATATTTATTTACTACTTAGCAATCAGTTCTTTATTCACAATGTTTGTTGGAATTTTACCATTCAAAGCTTGAAGCAAGTTTTCTGCTACTACTTCTGCCATTTTAGTTCTTGTGCCAATACTTGCACTTCCAATATGAGGTAGTGTAACTACGTTAGGTAAAGATAACAATGGATGATCCAACACTACTGGCTCTTGTTCAAAAACATCTAGACCAGCTGCCCATATTTCTCCATCTTTTAATGCATGATAAAGATCATTTTCGTTTACGATGCCACCACGGGCTGTGTTTATTAAAATCGAAGTTTCCTTCATAATTTTGAAATGCTCTTTTCTTATCATTTTTTTCGTTTCTGGAGTGTATGGAGTCATAACACAAATGTAATCTGACCTTTTCAAAAGATTCTCTAATGAACAATATTCAAGTCCTAATTCCTGTTCCGCCTCTATTTTTCTACTTCGATTATGGTACAATATATTCATATTGAAGCCTTTGGCTCTTTTAGCAAGTGCTTCTCCAATTCTTCCTAGGCCAATAATTCCCAAAGTAGAGTTGTAAATATCCTGACCTGTAAGAAGCATAGGAGACCAGGTACTCCATTTTCCTTCTCTTAAAAAATCGGAAGCCTCCGGTATTCTTCTTGCAGTAGCCATTAATAACGCAAATGTTAAATCTGCTGTTGTTTCTGTTAAAACTCCTGGAGTATTCGTAACAATAATACCCCTTTTCGTAGCTGCTTCAACATCAATATTGTTAAACCCCACTGCCATATTACCAATCACTTTAAGATTGGTAGCTTTTTGAAGCAATTCAAGATCGATTGCATCTGTTAATAGACAATATAATCCATCAATATCCACGATTTTTTCTTCTAAAACTTCACGTGGAACGGGTATATCTTTATGTTCCCAAATCGAAACCTCACAAACCTCTTCTAAATGATTAATAACATGGGTTGGTATTTTTCTAGTAATAAATATTTTTGGTTTCAACTATAATCCTTCCTCTCCTAACCTATAAAAGACCTTTGTTATACGCAGGATTTGTTCTGTTCGTTCTTCCGTCCACTTTGCTGAATTCTGCATTGCACTTTCAAGAGAACATGGACCAGGGACAATAGAGAAACCACCTATTATGCCAAGTTCATCCATTTGTGTACTATTAATTTGTAGTCCTCCACATAGTGCAATAACAGGTATTCGCCTTTTTTTAGCCACTTTACTCACACCTGCAATTACTTTACCTGAAAGAGTTTGGCTATCTAGCTTCCCTTCACCGGTAATAATAAAATTGGCATCCTTTATTATTTCTTCGAATTTAATCGCTTCCATTATAACGTCTATTCCTGACTGGATTGAGGCATCTAAAAATGCAACCAATGCTGCACCCATACCACCAGCTGCTCCTCCACCAACAATTTGACAGAGGTCGATTTCTTTTTGTTTTTGAGTAATTTCACTAAAATTCAGCAATGCCTGATCGAGTAAGGTTACATCCTCTGTGGATGCCCCTTTTTGTGGTCCAAAAATGGCAGAAGCTCCATTCAATCCACATAAAGGGTTCGTTACATCACTTGCAATTAAAAATGATGACTCCTTTATCCGTGGGTCTAAGTCTGAATCATCAAAGTGGTCAAGACTTAATAGAGCCCCTCCACCTTCAGGCAGTTCTTTTCCGTCAGAATTCAAAAATCTTACACCTAACGCTTTTAACATACCTGTGCCGCCATCATTTGTTGCACTACCACCGAGTCCGATAATGAATTTTCGATAGTTTCGATCAAGAGCATATTTAATAAGCTCTCCAGTGCCATAGCTAGTTGCAAGTAAGGGATTTTTTTCATCTTCTGAAACAAGAGGTAACCCAGATGCTTGAGCCATTTCAATAACAGCTGTTTCTTCATCACCTAAAATACCTATTGATGCTTTAACGGGTTTTCCAAGTGGACCTTTCACTTTTACTTCGAATTTTGTACCACCAGAGGCAAATACAAGGTTATCCAATGTTCCTTCTCCACCATCTGCTAAGGGCAATCTAACAACAGAAGCTTGCGGAAAAACACGTAACACACCTTTTTCCACAGCAGTACAAATATCACGGGCAGAAATAGATCCTTTAAAAGAATCTGGAGCTACCACTATTTTCATAAAGTTCCCTCCTATAATGGTTTAAAATGGAAAAAACCAAGGGCTATTTGGCATGCCTTCTTTTTGTCCCCTTCGCCCTTGATAAGGGAATCTCAAACCATTGGCGTGTTTGTCAAGAGCGATTGCGGGTACTTCCAATACAAAAAAGAGAGAAAAACAAACCCTCAGGTTACTTTTTCATAGAAGTTTTGACACTACCCATTTTCTACTTTAAGAAATTAGGAAGCCATAATGAAATTGCTGGTAAGTATGAAATCAATATGATATCAACCAATAATACAATATAGAATGGTATAAGCGGCTTTAGAATTTGATCTATTCTGAGTTTCCCAATTTGACATGCCACAAACAGATTGACTCCTATTGGAGGAGTAAGCATTCCTACCGCGAGATTTACAATCATAATGATTCCAAAATGAATTGGGTCTATACCAAATGAAATGGCCACAGGAGTTAATATCGGTGCCATAATAACAATCGCAGCACCTGTTTCTAAGAACATCCCTACAAATAATAATAAAACGTTTACAAGTAATAAAAATATGATCGGACTATCTGATACAGAGATAAACCATTGAGAAACAGTTGCTGGAACCTTCTCAGCCGTTAAAACCCACCCTAAAAGCCCTGCATTAGCAATAATAAACATGATGATCGAAGTCGATATAACAGAGTTACGCAAAACTTCCATTATACTTTTAATTGTTAGACTACGATATACAAATGCTCCCAAAATAAAGGCATATGCTACAGCGACAGCCGCTGCCTCTGTTGGTGTGAAAACACCGCCATAAATACCGCCTAAAATAATTACTGGCATAAGTAAAGGTAGAATTGCCTGCTTAAAAGCTTTTAATCTTCCCTTTGTAGTCATTAATGCTGCATCTTCAGCAATATTTGACTGGTTTAAAGTTTCTTTCCCATATCCCTTTATTTTACTAATGGCAAATATTGTTAACATGAGGGATCCGCCAATTAATACTCCTGGCATAACCCCAGCCATAAACAAATCACCAATGGAGATGGATACACCTGCAGTCAAAGCAAAAATAATCATTGGAATGGAAGGAGGAATAATGACCCCTAATTCTCCTGAAACAGCTTGAACAGAAGTTGAAAATGGTTTAGGGAATCCTCTTTTGACCATTGCTGGAATTAAAATACTACCAATCGCAGCAACCGTGGCAGCACTAGAGCCTGAGATCGAAGAGAAAAACATGGCTGTTAAAACGCTAACTATAGCTAACCCGCCTGTAAGTTTCCCCACAAGGGAATTCGCCAAATCTATCAATCTTTTTGAAATTCCAGCAGCTTCCATCAAGCTACCCGCTAATATAAAGAAAGGGATCGCCATCAGTGGAAATGAATTCATGGAAGAAAAAATCTTTTGGACTGCAACTTGAATCGAGATATCTTCACTTGTCATAGCAAATATTGAGGATAAACCCATTGAAAAGGCAACTGGTACCCCTAATGCAAATAGAATAATAAGACTAATGAATAATAGTAGTGCCATTGTTGTCCACCCCGGATTCATCCTTAGATATAAATATCTCTATAAAAACGGCAATACAATTTACTAATGCGATTATGCTTGCAACTGGAATGGCAGCATATGTCCAAGAAACTGGCAATTCAATAGCTCCCGTTGTTTGCCCTTGAATGGTTTCAAGAATAGTAAACCCATATTGTACTAACAAAAATAAAAACGTGATGTTAAATAACGTTATAATAATCTGCATTACTTTTTGGATTTTCTTAGGAACGATATGTAAGACAATTTCAACAGAAATCAGTAATCCTTTTCTCAATGCAATGGCCGTTCCTAATAATACAATCCAGATCATTAAGTACTTTATAATCTCTTCTGACCAAACTAAAGGGCTATTTAATACATAACGAGCAAAAACTTGGTATACGGTTAGAATGGCTATTCCTCCAAAAACAATCGCTAAAAAGTTAAATAGCCAATGATTTAATAAATCTACTAGATTAATAAACCCTCTCATATAGCCTCCTCCTAACATCGTAAAATTAAGATTAAACTTTCTACAAGTTTCATATTCTAATTAAAAGAATATGAAACTTGTAGAAAGGAAAGGGGAGGGATTTCCCCTCGCTACATTCTACCTGATAGACTTGAATTACTTTTCAGAGCGTACTTTTTCAAAGATTTCTTTGACTTCCGGGAAATTCTTATCTACAAATCCATCAAGCTTAGCTTGGAAAGCAGCAAGATCCGGTTCAACAAGCTTCATACCAGCATCTTGCAGTTGCTTCAGATATTCACTATCTCCAGAAATTATCGTATCTGCAGCATATTTTTTAGCCTCGCCATTAGCCGCCTTTTCTAAAATCTCTTGATGCTCTGGGCTTAGTTTGTTAAATGTTGTATCACTAATGACTAGTGAAATAGGTTCACGAACATGTTCAGTTTTTACTAGATAGTCAACGACTTCATTAAACTTAGAGTTATAGATTAATGAAAGTGGGTTTTCTTGCCCATCAATTACTCCTTGTTGTAAGGACGTAAATACTTCCCCAAATGCCATTGGTGTTGGAGCTGCACCTAATTGTTCGAAAGATTTAACAAATACTGGGCTTTCTGGTACACGGATTTTTAATCCTGCTAGATCTTCTGGTGTTTTTACTTCTTTATTTACTGTTAACCACCGAGCACCGCGCTCCCAGTAGGATAATACTTTGTATCCTGATTCTTCTAAAATTTTATCTGAAATCTCTTGTCCAACTTCACCGCTGTATACTTTATCAAAGTGCTCTTGATTATCAAAAAGGAAAGGAACTGTGAAAATTTTTGCTGTATCAGATGATCCAGAAAGTACACCCGCTCCTCCAACCCAAATATCAGTTGTTCCAACTTTTAATCCTTCTAATAAGTCTTTATCTGCACCTAAAGTGCCATCTTCGAATAATTCTATTTTTAATGAACCCTCTGATAATTCTTCTACTTCTTCAACAAATTTCTCAGCAGCTTGAGCATGAATTTCTGAATTTGGCCAAACATGTCCTAATTTTAGTTCAACTACTACATCTTCTTTTGATCCATTTTCTTTTACTTCTCCAGATGTATTTTCAGAATTACATCCTGCTAAAACTCCTACTGATAAAGCAAATGCTGATAAACCTGTAAACCATCTTCTCATTTTCATTTTCCATACCTTCTTTCTTTTTTTAATTATTGATAGTTTATATATTAACGACTACAAATGTTTAGCAATCAATTAATACTGAAAATAAACTGCCTTTATATTTGTAAAGAATTCAATATTGGAGTGTCCAATTGAATAGGCTCCAAATCCTGATTGTTTTACCCCACCAAACGGTAGATGTGCTGCACTAGCAGTTCCGTGATTTATATGGACCATTCCGCTTTCAACTTTATCTGCAAACTCATATGCTGAAGAAAGATTGTTTGTAAAGATGGAAGCAGCTAATCCGTATGCAACAGAATTTGCTACTTCAAACGCTTCTGTTTCGTCGTTCACTGTAATAATTGAAAGAACTGGACCAAAGATTTCTTCTTTTGCAATTCTCATTTCAGTTGTAACGTTTTCAAAAAGAGTTGGTGCTAAATAATAACCATCATCATATTTTCCACCTTGAAGCTGTTCGCCACCGTATAGTAATGTAGCCCCTTCTTCTTTCCCAATTTGAACATATTTTTGTACAGCTTCTAACTGATTTTTATCCATTAGCGGACCCATTGTTACTCCTTTTTCCCACGCAGGACCAACTTGAAGTTGTTTCATTTCATGCAGAATGGCATCTGTAAGGTCTTCTTTCAAATTTTTGTGAACAATTACTCTGCTAATCGCAGTACAACGTTGACCGCTTACTGCAAACGCTGCACTTACAATTTGTTTTGCAACCTCTTCAACATTTTCATAATCCAGTACAACTGCAGGATTTTTTCCACCTAATTCCAATTGTGTTTTCACTAGTCTTTTGCCAGCAGATTCATTGATTTGAATTCCGAGATTCGTTGATCCGGTAAAACTAATCCCTTTTACGAGTGGATGATTAACTAAAGGCGTACCAACTTTAGAGCCTCCACCTACTACTAGATTTACAACACCTTTCGGAAAACCTGCTTCAGCAAATAGTTCCATTAATCTTGCTGATGTCCATGGTGTTGCAGAAGCTGGTTTAAAAACAACGGTACAACCAAATGCTAGGGCTGGAGCTATTTTTCTAACCGGAGTGACTACCGGGAAGTTCCATGGTGCGATGGCAGCAATAACCCCTATTGGCTGTCTTACTGTAGAATTCCACACATTTGGTCTCTCGCCTGGTAGAGTGTTCCCGTCAATACGGAATGCTTCTCCAGCAGCAAATCTAGTTTCTTTTGCTGCACGGTAAACTTCACCAATTGACTCATTGAACACTTTTCCTTGCTCTGCTGATAACATAAAAGCTAGTTCTTCAATATTTTTTTCTAATAAGTCTGCAAATTTATATAATAAAGCACCCCTGTCAGGTCCTGGGACTTTTGACCAATTTTTAAAAGCTTCATTTGCAGCCTTAACAGCTTGGTCAACATCATAATCATTTGAATCTTGAAACGATGCTAATAATTGATCTTTCTTAGCAGAGTTATAGATTGAAAATGTCTTACTAGTATTGCTATCTACCCATTCTCCACCGATAAAGTTACCATAAACTTTTGGTTGGAGCGTTTCTAACCAAGCTTCCATACCTTTTATCTCATCGTTGACAATAGTCATGCTATTCCCTCCCAAAAGATCGTTTTTAGTTCGTAAATACTTCTTTCTCGACTGGAGCCATAGACGCTCTACAAATATTTTTTAAATCCTCTAATGTTGGTTGTACTGGATTAACAACTACATTTCCTGAAAGCATCGCTTCCTCGGCAATCATGTCAAGATGCTCTTCTCTAACACCATAATCAGATAAAGTTTGCGTGATTCCAACATCCATCTTTAATTGACGAATTGCAGTTACAGCTTTTTCTGCTGCCTCTCTATTTGTTAATCCATGTGTATTTTCTCCGAAAATAGTTGCTATTTCTGCAAACTTTTCCACGTTACCAATAATGTTAAATTGCATTACTTCTGGTAACAAAATAGCATTTACTATACCATGTGGGATTTTAAAATGCGCTCCTAATGGTAATGCAAGAGCATGAGACAGTCCTAATCTAGTCGTATTGAATGCCATTGCAGCAATTAAACTAGCTAATAACATTTGATAACGTGCTTCAACATTCTCACCTTGAACAACGGCTAATCGTAAATTCTTAGCAATCATTTTCATTGATTGAACGGAAAGACCTTCTGAAATAGGCTGAGTCGCTTTATTTACATATGACTCTAAAGCATGTGTTAAAGCATCCATGCCAGTTGCAGCTGTAATGTGCTTCGGTAAGGATGTTGTTAGTTCTGGATCACAAAGCGCTAATTTAGGCATGTTATAAATACTACCAACACTTACTTTCACTTTTGCTTTTTTATCTGAAAGCACTGACCAAATGGTTAATTCACTTCCTGTACCAGCTGTTGTTGGTACTGCAATCATTGGTGCTGCTTGATTAGGTACCATATTAATTCCTACATAATCACGAATATGACCTGAATTTGTAAGCATTAATCCGATTGCCTTTGCAGTATCGAGTGAGCTTCCTCCTCCTACACCAACAACAATGTCACAACCTTCTTCTTTCGCTAGTAGTAGACCCTTCTCTACTGATTGTATGGCAGGATCTGGCTCAATTTCAGAGAATGTAACATATGGAATTCCGTTATCCTCAAGAGGCTTCGTTAATTTATCAACCACTCCAGCTTGTACAACACCCGGATCCCCGACAACTAATACCCTAGTACCATTTAATGTTTTTACATGTTTTGCTAAATCATTGATTACACCGTTTCCAAATTCAATTGCAGTTGGAACTTCATAGCGAAATTGATTAACCATTATTCGTTACCTCCTGTGTATTCGTTGTGAATTGTGCTTGTGTTATGTCTAAACCGTATCTTTCACCAATTTTTTGAAGCTCTTTTACAACATTTAATGGAAGTTCAATACCATTAGTCTTCTTTTCAATCACTTTACGATGCTCAAGCTCTCCAGGAATAAAAATCTCTTCCACATTAGGAGCTTTTGGCTCTGCTTTAATTTCACTAATGTATTGGTCCATTCTTTGTTTGAATAACTCTATAGGAATGAATTTTTTAATATCAATAGCTATAAAGAAATGTCCTACATTTTGTGGATCATCCCAGTTTTCATACATGTTATTAACGTACTTTCCAAAACCTGCACCTGTAAGAACACCTGCTAAAATATCGATGAACATAGAGATTGCATAACCTTTTGGTCCTCCCATTGGAAGTACAGAACCTTTAAGAGCTGCTTCTGCATCAGTTGTCGGATTACCATCTTTATCAATTGCCCACCCAAGAGGAATTGACTCACCTCTTTGATCAGCAACAATGATTTTCCCACGAGCTACTAAACTTGTAGCCATATCCATAATAAATGGTACTGCTTCACCAGCCGGTACACCAACTGCAATTGGATTTGTCCCTATAAACGGTCTAATTCCACCAGTTGGAGGCATTGTTTGTGAAGCATTTGATACAACAAGTAGCATCATTTCTTGTTCAATTGCTTTCAATGCATAATAAGCACCAGTTCCAAAATGATTTGAACCTTTAACCCCTATAAGAGCAGCTCCATTCTCTTTCGCCTTCTTAATGGCAAGCTCAAGTGCCTTTGTCCCAACTACTGAACCAAATTGATTTTTCCCATTAACAAGAGCAGTAGCAATGCCTTCATTTTCTATTTCAACTTCTGCGAATGGATCAATCATGTCTTTTTCAATGCGTTTAAGATAAATAGCTGTTCGTACTACACCATGTGATTCAACCCCGCGTAAATCAGCTTGAATTAGTGTGTCAGCAACTACATCAGCTACTTCTTTTTTTACTCCTTCTGCAATAAACACATTTGAACAGAAATCTTGTAGCTTTTTCCAGTTAAATCTTGTCGGCAAACTCAACATATTCACACCCTTTCTCTTTTAGAGTTTTGTCAATCCAAGTCCGATCAAGGGTTCCATTTGCAATTTCCTGAAACATTTTTTGTTCTTTAAGCTCTTGTTTTTTAACAAGCTCAAGCACTTCCTCCGCTTTCTCGACTGGAACTACTGCAAGCCCGTCTTCATCACCTACAAGAAGATCTCCTGGGTGAACAACCATACCTCCCACAGAAATTGAAACATTAATTTCACCAGGTCCGTCTTTATATGGTCCTCTATGTGTAACTCCTTTTGCATAAACCGGGAAATCACCTTTCATAAAAGCACCAGTGTCACGAATCGCTCCATCGATAACAAAACCCACAATCCCACGTTTCTTCGAGATTTCTAGCATAATCTCTCCGACAATCGCATTTGTTGTGTCTCCGCCTGCATCCACAACTATGACATCCCCTGGTTCAGCAATATCAATTGCCTTATGAACCATGAGATTATCACCAGGTCTTGTTTTTACTGTAATAGCAGTTCCAAGAAGCTTTCCCTCCTTGTGATAAGGCCTCAACTTAGGACCAATTGAATGTAAACGGTTTAAATTATCGCTAATATGAGGTGTAACTACATTACGGAACTGCTCAATTATTCCTTTATCCACTCTCTTGGTTATTGGTAAAATTCTAAATCCGATGTTACTCACTATAAATCTCCTCCCTCTATAAATATTGATTTATCAACGGTTTGAGCCGTTGGTTGAGTGTCAAAAAAATATTTTTCGACATGACCTTTAACAGTATTTTGATAATATGTGAATCTATTCCATCCCATGGGTACGCTACGCGGTCACTACTGGAGAATAGTGGTAAGTAGTGCTGGTGAAATATACGATGCACAATGGATCTCTGCGTAGCTTATGATGACGTACCCTCCCATGTCTCTGGGCATCTGTGTGCCTACATTCCTTCGTTCGGTCTAGTCATAAGGCAGAGGCTAGCGAAGCTCCTTTAGGGACTCTAGGTCGAATGGTGAAAATAATGCCAGCTTCTCCGTGTCATCCTGTTGTCTAGTTCTTTTAAGGGGATGTAGGGTTTTAAGCAGCCTCTACGAGACTGGGAATATCCCTCATCATTCGCTGTGCGTCAAACGCTTTGTGCTTCGTGCTGATTCCGTGTAATACTTTTAGTAGTTTCCCGCATAGAACCACGATGGATTGCTTCTTACGTAACGGATTAACCGTACGAGTTGTGTAATATTCATGCAGTTTGCGAAAGGCCTCATTATGGCGAATCATGGGCATCATCACTCGGAAAAGGAGGGCACGCAGCTTTCTTCTTCCTCGTTTGGAGATGCGTTTTTGTCCTTTGTGCTGACCGGAGGAATTTTCACGTAACGTTAATCCCGCGAGTTTGATTAGTTGGCGTGGATCTTGATAATGTAAAAAGCTACCGATTTCAGCTAAAAGATCAACGATAGTTGTGTCTCCAAGCCCCGGAACCGTTGAGAGCCATTCATATTCTACAGATGTTTTTACAAGCTCAACTAAGTGTTGCGTAATACTTTCGATATCTTGTTCTAGTTGATGGTAACGGCGGACAAGCGTGGTGATTTCAATACGGGCCATCTCGTGTCCTTCTGTTACTCCAATAGAGCTAGCAGCGATCTCAATAAGGCGCACTGCTTTTGGTTTTTGAGGGGATTTTAACCCATCGACCTTTCGATAAAGAGATAAAACTTCATCAGCTTGTTTCTGGTGAAGATCACTCGGAAATGGGGTACATTCTAGTGCGGCCATCGCCATCTTGCCAAATGTCGGAAAGACTTGAGTGAACTCAGGAAAATAGCGATCTAACCAGCGTATCATCATGTTTTTGACAGCACCTAATTCCTCTGTCAACTTACTTCTAAACGTTGATCCAGCACGAAGTTCAGCCTCCATACCTTTTAAGATACGTGGATAGCTAAAGCGTCCGTCTTTAACTAATCGAGCGATGACGAGCGCATCTTTACGGTCATGTTTCGTTGGCAGATTATCATCCAATTCCTTTGAACGCTTGACGTGCATTGGATTCGTCATGACAAGTGGAATGCCTCGCTCTTCTAAAAAATAAGCTAAGTTGAGCCAGTAATGGCCTGTTGGTTCAATACCAACAATCACTTCTGTTTTTTCATTTTCTTTCATTGCGGCCAAAACCCGTTGATAGAAAAGCTCAAAACCATCTCTAGATTGTGATACAGAGAATGACTTACGGAGCACTCGTCCACGGTCATCCACAAAGCAAGCGTAGTGCGTGCTCTTGGCAATATCGATTCCTACAACAAGTGTTCTTTCGGTGACTTGATTTATTTTCTGATTTTGTTTAAAATCCAATTTGGAGTCCTCCTTGGTTAACTAAGTTAGGGGTCAATTCTGCAGATTTGACACCCCGTATCATACCAAGAGGGCTCTTTTTTGTTCAAGTCCCCGAAAATCCTTCTAACAGGAATGCTCCTTTTTTGTTCCACACGACTCTCTTATAATTAAATTGGGTTGCAAAACATTAATTGTCGGTTCTTTATCCCCCTTTTTTTCGATTAATTCTATTAATCTTTTAGCAGCAAGTTCACCCATTTCATATGATGGCTGATTTACTGTTGTTAAAGGAGGATCTAAGTGCATAGACCATACCGTTTCGTCATATCCCAATAACGAAATATCATCAGGTACGTTTAGTCCTAGTTCTTTGATTCCTTCTAATATTTCCAGTGTCATCATATTATTCGTAGAAAAAATGGCTTCAGGACGATTGTAGTTTTCAGATAAAATTCGTTTTACAGTTTCTTTTACCATGCCCTTCTTCTCTTCAATAATATGAATCAATGAATCTTCTACCATCACACCATTTTTTGTTAGCGCTTTCTTATAACCTTCTATTCGATCTAATCTTGGACTAATATTATCAGGTGTGTACACAAATAAGGCAATTGACTTTTTCCCATTTCGTAGCAAATGCTCCACACCAGCGAATGCCCCTGCAACATTATCCATTGTTACAAGATCAACATCTAACCCGAAAATCTTTCGGTTTATGGTAACAAAAGGGAACTGCTTTTCTACTATACTTTTATAAAGAAAGTCGTTTTTCACAGTCGGATTTATAATAATTCCGTCAACTTGTTTCATCTGAAACCCTTTTATATGTTCATCTTCTAATAATGGATCCTCATTTGAGTTACAAATCATTAAGCTATAACCATTTAACCGGCAAGTATCTTCAACACCTTCAAGTACTCTTGCCCAGAATGGGTTTTTTAAATTTGATAAGATAATTCCGATTACATTTGTTTTCATTGACTTTAAACTTTGTGCAAGCATATTCGGACGATAATCTAATTCTTTAATTATTCTTAAAACTTTATCAATTGTTTCTTGAGTATTTTGTCCATAGTTACCGTTTAGAATTCTAGAAACAGTCGATTTTGAGACTCCGGCATGTTTTGCCACATCAGCAATTGTAACTCTCATAATTCACCTTCTCTATTTATGTAAGCGTTTTAAATTTGGAAATCGGTTTTGTAAACCGATTTCCGAAATCGATTTACAATTAATTTATCAGATTATTTTACGAAATTCAATATATTTTGAATTATTTTTAAAATTTTTAAATTTGGATTTCACTTATGTATTAATAACGCCGTGAGGCTGAATGGATAAAAATACGCAAAATATAGATTAAATAATCCGAGTTTCTACTATTATATAGCGCAATAATTTAGCCCTTCTTTCTCATTTCACTTGACCTCTATCATTGATTAGCAATTCTCTTGATTATTAAGCTATTAAACTAAAAAAATGCCCACCCCCAAATGGAGATGAGCAATATTTAAAGATTTACTTCTATAATATTTGGTCTAATAAACTCTTTATTTCAAATCAAAAAACAGCCCCGTATTTTCCTCTTGAACCTGAAACCTGCCATCCTTATAAACTAATTTGAAACTTAGTGATGTCGGTATATTCACATTAAGTGATTTCATGGTTTGCTTTACAAAATCTATATTGCTTCTAACCATATCTTCTAAACTACGAATTTCTTTAATTTGATGTTGATAATGCCTAACATCATTCATAGAATCACCAGATGCAGTTATTCCCATGCCTGTTGGGATTATTGGGAACTTTTCACCATTTTCATTCACCAACTCTAACATTACTGTAATTCCAGCTTTTCTTAGTTTTAAGTGGTCATCTTCTGTATATTCTGGATGAAGGCCCTGGAAACCATCAATTTTCATAATGTATGGTTGTATTAATTCGGGCCAATTGGAATACATAATCTGAAGGACTTCTTTTTTAGTCCAATCCTGATGTTGAAAAATATTAATAAAATACACATTTTCCCCTTTAAAATACAAAAATAACAAAGGACCCGTCCGCTCAATATACTTGTTATTACTCTCCAATTTTTCCCCCAGATGAAGATGTAATACACCCCAGTCATTAAACATTAAATCATTTTTCAACTTTTCTACATCTTTGCTTAGGTACGGTGATATATCTCCGCCACTTTTAAGAATTTCTTCTAAATTACTTAGCCCTTTTTGATATTCCTCTGGGCAGTTAAATTCATTGGATTTAAAAATATTATAGGGTTTTTGAAGCCCTCTTTTTCTACAATAGGTGAAATATTTAATAAGTAAACTATCTTTGGGTAGTGATTTCTTAAATCGCAACCCCTCTTCTTCCATCTCTTTAATCATTTCATTTTGCCAATCAGTTACAAAATCCATTGTAATATCCGTCAAAGGTTATCCCTCCTAGAGAACTTATTAAAAACTAATAATTTATTTGGCAAACTGTAACAGTTCAATTGCTGCTTTAAATCGCCGGTCGGAATCGTTTGATTCAAGCTCTAAATAAAGGATATTAAGGGCTTTTTCTATAGCCGCTTTATCTACCGTTATTTTTGAATTGAAGTTAAGGATTTCATTTGCTGGTATTTCATCCAACTCAGCATCTTCTAACGGATACTTAAACTTGGTCACAGCACTACGGTTACGAAGAAGCTCCTGTATCTTGGGGTTCAGATCGTCCCTCTTCGCAACTTTTATCAGTTCAAATGCTCTTTGATGGGCCATTCCCTCTTCATTGTCATACTGCTCCTCATATCGATACGGCCCGACCTTCACAATATAAACATAATCCTGATGCCCATTGAATAACACAAGGTCACCTTCCTGCATCGTATTAACGAAAGCCCACACATTTCCGAGATCATTCCCTAAGCTACGAGCATTTTTGTACGTATAGCGTTGTTCAAGTCTCTGTCGAATTTCTTCTTTTTCAACCCCAGCAAGATCACCAATCCCTGGCCAACCTATTGCAATAAACTTCCCCTGTACGAATTCATTAAGTCTTTCCTTATCATGCGGCTTGGTTTTAATTTGGAAAATATTCACTCGCAATCCCTCCACTCCGTCACGAACCGTAACGAATTTTATGTACCTATCATATACGTCACTTTTAAAATTGTCAAACCCTTTAATAAAATATTTTTCAGTCTATTCCAAATACCATAACGAATGACTCCTTTCATAAAACGCAAAAAATGGCCCACCTCCACAATCGGAGATGCGCCACATTAATCTATTACTCTATTAAGTTATTAACTCTGCAAAACTATTCCTTGCAGACCTGATAATGAAACACTTCTCTAGTTCCACCCTTTTCCGGTGCTTTGAATCTTTCTAATTTACCCTGCTTCATTAACGGTCTCAAAATAACTTGGAAGGTGTGCGTATCAGAAATCTCCATCCTCTCATTCATAAAGTCCACAATCTCTTTAACTGATTTTGGCTCCTCGCAAAATACTAACAGCTCTTCCACCACAGGCCCTTTCAGTAACGCCTCATGTTTTTCCTTTGTTTTCTGCTTCTTTTGCTGCCTTTTTAACTCAACATAATCGGCATAGGTTTCTGGCATTTTTTGTTCCAGTTCAATTATGAGATGGTAGGTGACCTTTCCATCTTTACACACTTCTGCTCGACTAATAAATTCTTGAAACAAATCGTCAGGAAATTCCTCGCTTCCTCCTTCCACATACCTTTTCACCTTTTTCATGATTTCCTTAAACAAATTTCGTTCCTGCTCTGCACGTTTTTCCCGATCACTGAATTGCTTTAATCGGTCATGCAGCTCTACCAATTCTTCTGTCAATGAATCCACGAGTTGAGTGTTTTGTCCATTTTCGTGAATTCCTTCTTCCACAGCTTTGTACAAAGTTTGGTTTTGTGTTTCCATTCTTTCACGCAACATAATTCTTTCTCTTTCCTCTTCCTTTGTTAGTTCCAATCTCGCAATCCAATTCATGGCCTTATTCGTAAAATCCGGATTGTCATGAATTTGTTTTAAAAAGTGGATGAAGTTCCACTCTAAATAATCCTGGCGAATACGCCTTGTATCGCATCGTTCAGTTCTATATCTCTGATCATGGCGACAACACACCCAGAAATGCGTTTCAAAAGGTTTTTTCCATCGTCTCTCTACGTGCCGTCTATGCCCCATCAAATATCCACATTCACCACAATACAGTTTTTCAATAAAAGCTTCATTTTTCATTTCATCTTTTTCATACTTCTGATGTCCCTCACTGATAAATCCTTTATTTTGTTTTCGTTCTTCTAATATATCTTGAACCCGGTCCCAGTCCTTTGGCTTAATGATTGCTTCATGATGATTTTCAATATAATATTGTGGTTCCTCTCCCTGATTACGGATAACCTTGGATTGTAGTGTGTCAACGGTCACGTGTTTTTGAAATAAATAATCACCTTTATACACTTCATTTGTTAACATCGCCATCACAGATTTAGGATTCCAATAGTCTTTTCCTGTCGCTGTTTTAATACCATCTCTAGCTAAGTTTTCACAAATTGTATTAACGGTTTTCCCATTCAACACTTCCCTAAAAATACGTTTGATGATTTTGGCTTGTTCTGGTTGAACATGCCAGCGATATTGTTCATCTATACTATAACCATAAACAGCTTTCCTCCAATGAATAATGCCCCGTTTTGCCTGACTTCTATGTCCCCAGGCAATGCTCTTTCCTACGTTCACAACTTCTTCTTGGGCAATTGCACCGTAGATGGACATCATCAATTCTGATTGAGGATCCGATGTCCAAATGTTTTCTTTCTCAAAATAAATATACACAGGATTTGGTAATTCCTTCAGATGCCGTGCGATAGATAGTGTATCTAATGCATTCCGGCTAAAGCGAGAAATTGATTTTGTGATGATGACGTTTACAAGTCCTCGTTCACAATCCTTTAAGAGTTGGTTTAATTGTTCTCGTTTTTCTAAGGAACGGCCAGTAATTCCTTCATCTACATAGATCCCTGCAAATTCGTATGATGGGTCTTTTAAAATGAGATACGTATAGTAGGCTACCTGTGTTTTCAAACTCATTTTCTGTTCTAATCGATCGGTAGAAACCCTGCAGTAAGCAGCTGTCTTGAGTAGTTGAGTTTTTTGCAAATGGTCAGGCTTTTCGTTTCCTATCCGTGCGTTCTCAATCGTTTCAAGAATAGCCTTCCCTTCACCTGGTTCAATCTTTTGTACTTCACGCTCAACCGTAGTATTCATTTCTTTTTCCCTCTTCTCTTTTAAAGCCCCATGTTCATCGAGAAGGGTCAGTTCTTGATTCACCTCCTTCTTGGGGCTCGCTTTTTTCTTTGAGTTATCTTTCTGAGTTGTATGAATCGATTTTTTAGATAGTTGACCGACCGTCAGGCTTGTCCCATCAAACCACTCAACTTGAAAGTCTTTTTCCGATTCAATGGTAACTTGGTGAATCCATGCACGTAAGTATTCCGTCGTTACGTTTTGATGAAACTCTTCCATTGATTGTAGTTTTTCTAGCCATTCCAATGTCTTCACACGAAAAGGACGATCATCCTCTATTTGAGCAACCTGTTTTTCAAATTCTTGGTATTCTTTTTCTAAGGAAATTATCTTTTCTGGATCCTCATTACTTTCCTTTGCTATCTCCAATTCCGTTAACCATTTCAAGCGATGAAATTCAAAATGGTCCTGCTGATTGGTCGCTTTAAGTTCTTTCTGAAACTGGGCAAGACTATCCGAATGATTCAATCCATATTTTAAGCTCATCGCTTGTAATGCCATCTGTTTTAACTGTTCTTCATTTATATTTGGGGCATTGCATGTTTTTGCATTAGTTGAAGCGCACTTCCAATAATCAATTCTAGGACTAGGAAAAAATTTATATCGATATCCACAGGCATGACAGATGAGCTTTTGGGAGAATGCCGGTCGATTTCTCTTCGTTGGTATTCCTGTATTTCTTTTGTTGCTTTCTATATGCCTCTGCACTTCATCAAAAACTTCCCGACTGATGATTGGAGGGTGGGTGTTTTCTATCTCAATCTCCTCTCGATCGTGATAAGTCATTTTGTGAGTGAAAAGGTCTCTGGTCACGGTTCTTGTCATCATATTTCCCGTGTATGTGTAAGTCGTTAGCATTTTTTTGATATTGGAAGGCAACCATCTATCTTTTCCGTTAGCAGTTTTAATCCCCTGTCTGTATAACTCTCTTGTAATTTCAGCCCTCGACCATCCTTGTAGAAACCAGTCAAAAATGTTACGAACAACCGCCGCTTCTTGCTCATTAATCTCAAGTGTATTTCCTGACTCTCCTCGAACCAAGTTATAGCCATATAGTCTAGAAAATTTAGCTTCACCTTTTTGAAACTTTTTTTCGTATCCCCATTTTGTTGAGGTAGATAGGTTCTCGATTTCTTCTTGTGCAAGAGCTGCATAAGTTGTGAGTAAAAATTGATTGTAAGTAATAGAGGTGTCAATTTGTTCTTTTTCAAAATAAATTCCTACCCCTTTCGCTTTAAGCTCCTCTACGATTTCCATTAAATGTTCTGCGTTTCTCGTTAGGCGGGATACATCTTTTGTAAGAATAAATTCGACTCTACCTTCATCGCAATGGCGAAGCAATCGCTGCAGTCCTCGTTGCTTTTTAGCATTACTACCGCTAGTACCACTATCAAAATACACACCTACAAACTTCCAGTTTGGTTTGCTTCTAATCAAATGGGTATAGTGGTGCACCTGATTCTCCAGCGAGCGAATCTGATTTTCAAAGTCGGTACTCACTCGACAATAAGCTGCGACTTTAACTTGCTTCTCACCATGTAATGGACTTTCCTCTCTTTCTTTCACTGGATCCCATAATGTTTTGGTCCACATTCCTTTTTGAAATGCATCCATAAACAAAAAACCCCTTTCCTATAAGCGATAATAGATCGTGTCCATCTATCACTCACATCCCAAGAACTTTCAAGTTCTTTTTCCGGGTGGAAAGAGGTTTATGTTTATTCGATTAGATTAAGCTTATTTCTTTTTGGGTGTCTTTCGTTCTCTCGCACAGATGGTCCGTTTCACTCCGCACTTAAATTGAAATTCAACCATCCGCTCTTTGTATATAATGCCTCGTTCAACTGTATTTTTGAAAAGATTCACATCAAAATGTTCTAATTCCTCAGCTTCTTCTAATGAGTCTAGAAGGTATTGGAATTGCTTCTCTAAATACAGTTGTTCTTGCATGTTTTCTTCCAGACTGTCCCTCTCCTGTTGGAGAATTTCTTGTTCGTAAATCAAATGCCTTAATGTTGCATCGTAAATGGCATCGCTGGTAGCTGATTCTTTTGCAGCTAGGTCACTAATGCGGTTGGTTATGATTTCAATTTGTGTATTCAGCTCCTCCAACCTTTGTTGTTCCGGTGGCGAGAGGGATGCTTTTTCGATAGCTTGTTTCGCTTCTTGCTTTACTTCACTAATGTTTTCTTTCATCGCCCTCATTATTTTCATAAAGACATTTTCTAAATCGGTTTCGTGAACGTAGCTCGTTTTACAGTCTTTATAATCTGGATCTCGTCCTGCGGTCACTCGGCATTGCCAAGCAGAAATATAATATTTCTCCCCTTTCCTGCTAGAAGTCATTCGTCTTCTTATGGCTGGCCTACCGCATTCGCCGCAAAAGAACTCATTGGAAAATGGGCTAACTCCACTAAAATGCTGCCGATATTTTTTATCCGGGTCCCTCATCATCAACCTTCGCCTTTTCATTTCTTGTTGAACGGCTTCAAAGGTTTCTTCGCTAATAATCGCTGGATGAGTATTCTTTACATAGTACTGTGGCTGATGTCCTCTGTTGCGGATGCGCTTATGGGTGAGGTAGCTAGTTGTAATCGTTTTCTGTGCTAAACAATGGCCTTGGTACTTCTCTTGCCTCAAGATTTTGTAGACCGAATCTCCCGTCCACGTTGTATTCCCCTTACCAGTCTTTAATCCATCTCTCATTAAACCTTTTGCAATGGTTGGACATCCTTTTCCTTCTAGGAATTCTCGAAAAATTCTCCTTACCACCTCAGCCTGTTCTTCGTCGATAACTATTTCTCCATCTTCAGTTGTGTCATAGCCTAGGAAAAACGTGGTCGGCATATGAACTATTCCTTGTTGGAATCGCTTCTGTACTCCCCATTTCGTACCCCATGATACTAGTTAGATAAAAAACTATATATAGAATCTTATCTAATTCAAAAACGCAAAATATAGATAAAAACCGGCAATTTTTATCTAACCATAGTAACTATTCAGGACATTTGAAGAGTATGGCTGTTAGATAAATGAAAATGGTCAAAACAAAAAAGCCCACCACCTTCTTAGGCAATGAGCAATTAATGACGTGCTTCTTGTATTAAATTTTGGGGTTACTACTTCGAGTTACCCCTTCTTATATGAGAGTATTCTAATTCCCGAATAGTATGAATCATTATTTTCCATTCTGCCTCTTTATATCCACGAGGAACAGTTTCACCATTTTCATCTTCATAACACATTCTAAATTTATGTAATACTTCAAAATGAGTGTTGTCTTCTTCTCTTTCGAATTCTAGTAACACTTCTATTTCACTAATGGCAGGTGCGTTATCATAAATGTTTACTAATTTAAAATCCATCAATTTCTTTTTTTCAAAAACTTCATGGAGTTCACCTGCTAGTTTTCCATTTGTTTTATCTTCTGTAAAATGTTTTGATACCATCTTTGCCATGTATCCAAAGTTTTTCTTTTCTAAATAATAGAGAAACCCTATCAGAGCCCTTTCCGGAGTGTTTTCGGTATAATCATTGACATCTCCCTTTTCAGGTAAATCCTCCCCAACGGTTAAATCTCTTTTTACCCAATTGTTCATATGCTCACGCTGTTTTTGATTTTCCTGAAATTGTTCTAATGAGCTTGCAACCTGTTGCATTGACTCTTCAAATGTTGGTGGGACAAATTCTTTATCGATTCCTTTTTTCCCAGCTTTAATTGCGTCTGCCCAATCCCTTAATGCAAGTAATGTAGAAAGTGCTTTTGAGGAAACCTTTTTATTGGCATAACCTAAATCTCTGCCATGTAAAATTCCATTTCTAAATGGTAATGTAACTTCCTCATCTGTTGTTTTCTTGCGACTTTTGCCAAATATTTTTGCAATGGTACCTAGACCACTATCATGAGCTGCAATCGTGTCCCACACTGTAAGTTCAACATTTTCTGCAAAGAAACCAATATGTTCAAAGTCGTTCACGAACCCATCTATCATCATCAAAAATAAAGGTACACTTGCATGATATCTTTCGCAAAAGTGATCTTCTAGGGCATTTGACAACAAAGCCCTTCTAGGACTGAATTCTTTTAAAGCCATAAGTCTTGTGGCTAAAAAATTTACTTGCTCCCTACTAGTAAAATATTCAACTAAAACATCTTCTGCTTCATCAGGCTTTCCCTGTTCTGCAAGTTGGACACACTTTTCCATTAAAGGAAAGCTTAAATTCTCGAATGCAATCCAACCTTTTTTAGCAAAGAAATGGTTGAACCTGTCCGGTATAACCTTTAATGCCCTATATTGTTTGTAAGACTCTTCAAATCGTTGAAATGCTTCTTCAAATTTCGGTTCCCTAAACCCGAACTGTTTTGCTAATAAATATAATTGTTGAAAATCTCTTGCACCTTCAAAGGTCATATCCATTTCCTTAAAACTATAATTGTCTTTGATTTGTCTTTTATTCTGTTTCTTCCTAGCTCCCTTTTTATTTCTAGATTTCTTTTTAGCCACTTTATTTACTCTCCTCTCATAAAATTCCTATTAACTAATTTTACCATGTTTATAAATTATAAAAGACAAAGTTCCTATTAATCTAGCAATAAAATAAACCCACCAAGTAGCCATCTAAAACCTAGACGCCAACTCGGTGGGTTGCTTGTTTCCCGTTATTTTCTTTTCTTCCGTTTTCTCTTCACCTTTAGTTTGTAGGAGCATTTCTCTTCCAAGTATTCCTCCCATTCAACACCTAACTTTAATTGATATACAATTCGACCATCTGAGTGAATCACTCCACTTTCAACAATCCGTTCAAATAAGTCCGTCCGGAAAGGGGTACGTTGTTTTAGAGGATTGAAGTCATCTATTTCTTTTAATTCATTCACTAACCACTTGAATTCCTCACGATATTTTGCAACTAGTTCCCGCCGTTCTTCATAAGCATCAAGCTGATTTTTCAACTTCACAATTTCATTTGTTAGTGCTTCGACCCGCTTGGTATCTTGTCCCGCTTGATTAAGCTCTTCATCTACTGCCTCATACAGTTCTTGATTGAGTTGTTCCATTACCGCTTCTATCTCTTTTACTTCGGCGAGTTCTTCTGTTGTAAGGTTGGTCCTCTCAATTACCTCTCTTACCTTTTGTTCTAGTCGATCATCGGCCTTCATGGCCAACAAAGCACTCATAAAGTTATGCTCAACATACTCTTCTCTAAAACTTTGGGAAGTGCATGTAGCGGAAAAGTTTTTACCATTGGCGACACGGCACCTCCAATAGCTTCGAGCTTTCTTCTTGTTTGCATCCTTTTGTCTATCGTAACTTTCGTACTGACTGATAACCCCTCCACACTCACCACACCGAAAATTCTGGCGAAATGGATGTTGAGCATTGACTGAGGAACGAGTTACTTTAGGTTGGTTCGACTTTCGGATGGTTTGGACCTTCTCCCAATCTTCCGGTGTAATTATAGGTGGATGGTGGTCCTCGATATAATATTGGGGCAGTTCCCCTTGATTGACGACTTGCTTCCTCGTAAATGGATCTTTTATATATGTTTGTTGATAAAGTATGCAACCTTTGTAAACGGGTGATGCTAACATTTTTCCTACTGTGTTCGGATGCCAATATTTATTTCCATTGGCCGTTTCAATACCATCCTCGCTTAGCTCTCTAGCAATACGTCCGATGCTTTTTCCTGCTGTATAAGATTCGTATATGCGTTTCACCACTGCCGCTTGTTTGGGTTCGATGCACCAATTCTTATGTTCATCAGGAGTATAGCCATACGGAAATCGACTTGGCCTTACTATCCCTATTTCGGCTAACTTCTGTTTACCCCATTGACTACTAGTTCCCACGTTGACAGCTTCTTCTTGAGCCATACTGCTAAGAACCGTTAACATTAAATCACTATCTTTATCGGCTGTATGAATATTTTCGCGTTCAAAATGCACGTAAACTGGTGGATTGAGCGACTTCAACATCCTCACATAATACAAAGCGTCGACCGTATTCCTCGCAAATCTTGATATGGACTTGGTCAAAATTTGATCAACTTTTCCTTGCTTACACTTTTGCATCAAACGATTAAATTCTGTTCGATTTTTAGATTGTATTCCTGATAATCCTTTGTCCGCAAAAATACCGGCAAAGCTCATCTTTGGATTCTTCAAAATCAAATAAGTATAATACGCGACTTGTGATTCCAGACTGATTTGTTGGGCATCCTGTTCTGTTGAGACCCTGCAATAACTAGCCGTTCTGAGCGTTTGTTGTTTCGTTTGCGTTTGAAGTGACTGTTCAACCTTCCACATATTCTTTTCTTCTTTTTTAATTTGCTTTGTTAAACTAACAGGCGATGTTGAATTCGCATCTCTTTTAATGGGCGCAACAAGCACATCACCCTCCCCCTTCCCTTCATATTCAATGTCTTGTGGTATAGATTTTTCTTTTCTCTTTTGATTCCTCAAGGTTTTAGGTGGTTCCGGCATAGGACCTTCACCAACCTTTGTTTCTTCTTGGTCAAACCAATGAACAATAAACGTATCATTTGAATATATGGTCATGTTCACGACCCATGCCCGAAAATAATCAATGGTGGCTTTCTCGAAAAATTCTTCTAGTGATTGAAGGCTTTCCATCCACGAGAGGGATTTTTCACGATAAGGTCTATCTTCTTCTATTTTTTTGACGTATCTCTCAAAGTGAAAAAACTCTTCTTCTAGCTGATGTTTTTTAGCTGTAATAACATCCATTTCCTCTTTTGATGCTATTTTCTCTTCTTCTTTAACAAGGCGAATGTCGCTAAAATATAGTAATCGTCGATGTTCGAAGTAATCGTGTTCATGAAGACGCTTCATCGGATCAAAAATATCCCTTAGGGCTAAAGAATCGCTGTTAAATCGTTCTCGAAAAGCTGTTTTCATCATGCCAAGAATCTCTGACTCATACATTTTAATAGAATCACAAATCCCACTTTTACTCCCCCTGCACCGCCAACAAGGTGTCGCATAGTCGGTTAAGAACTGATAATTACATCCGCATATTCCACACATAACTCGTCCTGATAACGACCGGAAATCCGCTTTTTTATTTTTCTTTTTACGCTCTGCTGGTTTAAACCGTTTTTGCACTTCCTCAAACATGGCTGAATCAATAATAGCTGGATGGCTATTTTCAATGTAGTAGCTCGGTACATCCGTCGGTTTCCCATTCTCCAAAAGGGAATTTGTTTGAAAGTAGGCATATCGATTTCCGGTATAGGCCACATTGGTGAGTATCTTTTTAACAACTGACCCATCCCAAATCGTGCCTCCTTTAGAGGTTTGAATCCCTTCTTGCATCAAATAACGTGCAATTTCATTAAGTGCAGCTCCTCCAAGAAATAATTCATAGATCTTCTTTACAATCTTTGCTTCTTCTTCATCAACGCTGATATAAGTCTTTTTTTGATGATAGGTAACACGATATCCAAGAATTCTTTCAAACTTCGGTGAGCCTCTTAATGCTTTTTTCTCATACCCCCAACTAACATTATGCGAGAGCGTTTCCACCTCATTTTGAGCAAGAGCAGCATAGGTCGCTAGTAAAAACTCATTAAATTCCTTGGAGGTATCGAGATTTTCCTTTTGAAAATACAAACCTACTTTCAGTTCATTTAACTCCCGCACCAATTCCATAAGTTCTTTCACATTTCTTGAAAACCTAGAAATGCTTTTTGCAACAATATAATCAATTTTCCCTTCTCTACAATGCCTCAATAATCTAGTAAGCCCTAACCTATTTTTCATTTTGGTGCCAGAGACACCTTCATCGTAATAAATGGAGACTAATTTATAATGAGGGCTTGTTTGGACAAATCGGGTAAAATAATCAATTTGATTTTCCAAAGACTGCATTTGTGAACTAATCTTTTTGCTTGTTCTAACATAAGCTGCTACCTGGACCATATTACGTTCCGATTCAATTAAGCCATTCTTTTCCCGCTTTAATGGCTTCCACAGAACCTCGTTCCATTCATAATCTTTTAGAATGTCCTTCGACAAACACAAAAACCCCTTCCCTTTTATCAGAATAATGATCTTCCTTCATCTGTTGAAGGTATGTTATCTATCACTCATCCTCAATAAAAGTTCAAGGGGTTTGTTTCTATTAAAATTTTATTTTTGTCGTAGAGCTATGAACATTCTTTTAATCCCGCATTTAAATTCCAGCGTGACTTTCTGATTGTGGTTGATGGTGCCTCGCTGAATAACCTGTCTAAAAATGTCCTCATTAAATTCTGACTCATTAAGTTCGTATAGGAAGGTAAGTAAGGTCTCCAAATGCCGCTCCATATGTTTACTTTCTTGTTGCTTATTACTCAGTTCATCGTGTTCGGACTGAAGCAACTCTTGTTCATAGTATAAATGGTTGATAGAGGCTTCATAAACACTTGCGACAGTAGAGTTACTTTGTTCGGCTAGCTCTGAAATTCGTTCGTTGATTTGTTCAATTTGGGCTTCGAGATTCATTTTGCGAGCTTTTTCAGCTGAACTTAAGTCATATTCTTTAATGACTTTATGAGCTTCTTGAATCAATTCTTCCTTTCTTTCCTTTAAGTCTTGGAGTAATGCCATGAATTCACGTTCAAGTGCAGATTCCCAAACAAATTTCGCTTTACAATTTACGTTATATTTCTTGGGGTGGATCCTGGTTCTGCATTGCCATGCGGTATAAAGAAACTTCTCTCCATTCCTTTCCGAAGTAAGCCTTCGGCGAACAATGGGATGGCCGCACTCCTCGCAAAATAAAATATTGGAGAAACAAGATTTATTTGAATAAGCCTGTTTGTATTTCCCATCCGGGTTTCTAAACATATTACTTCTTCTTTTCATCTCCTGTTGGACCGCATTCCAATCTTCCTCTGGAATAATGGCGGGGTGATGGTTTCGAATAAAATATTGTTGCTCTCTTCCGTCATTTCGGATGCGTTTGTGGGTTAAGTAATCTACAGTTACCGTTTTTTGTAAAAGTGCATTGCCACAAAATTTTTCGTTTGTTAATATTTTATAAACGGAATCGGAGGTCCATGTTTTATTTCCTCTTGCGGTTAATATCCCATCCCGCATTAATTCTTTGGCAATAGTTACTGTCCCTTTTCCATTCAAAAAGTCGTAATAGATCCGCTTGATTATCGCTGCTTCTTTTTCATTAATGACTAGGTTTCCATTCTCATCTGTATCGTAGCCTAAGAAATAAGTTGTTGGAATATGCGCTATGCCTCTTTGAAATCGTTTCTTAATTCCCCAGCGGGTGTTCTCACTAATTGACCGTGATTCTTCTTGGGCCATTGAAGATAAAATGGTTAGAAATAATTCACTCTTAGTATCCAGGGTGTCAATATTTTCCTTCTCGAAATAGAGGCCAATTCCTAATGCCTTCAGCTCACGAATATATCTGAGGCAGTCTAGAGTATTTCTGGCAAATCTACTGATGCTCTTAGTCAAGATATAATCAATTTTTCCTTCAACACAATCATTTATCAAATTTTGAAATCCTAGCCGCTTTTTTGTTGAAGTACCAGATATACCTTCATCACAGTATACCTTCACTAACTCCCAGTTTGGATTGCTTTGAATAAATTCCGTGTAATGAGCAACCTGGAGTTCATAACTTCCCGCTTGGGATGGGTCATTTGTAGAAATCCTTGCATATGCGGCTACCCGCTTTTTTACACCGCCTGCATTGGGTTCATTTCGTCCTGTCCTAACTTTTGCAGGTATAACCCTAACTTTAGGTGAACGTATTTCACTCAATTTTGTTCCACTCCTTTAAAATTCCACTTCTATGTTCTCCCCGGTCACAAATGTGAAAGAAAATAGAAAAGGTGATAGTGCCTTTACACGTATCACCCATGCTCTCATACATTCGATTTCATTTAATTCTTCCACTAAGCTATCAAAGGATATACTTGTAAAAGACATGTTTCTTAGTTTTTCAAATACGTTTTTTCTTAAGTCCGTATCAGCTTCAATAAGATTCCACCACTCCTCTTTTTCCTTTATTTCTAGCTCTGTTGCAATCCTCATAGATCTTAAGTACTCAATTTTCTCATCTTGCCCTTCAAGGAGTGCATTACTCTCTTCATAAAGGGTTTTTTCCAGTTTAATGCGAAGTTGGTTATATTCGGCATCACCTTTTATTTCGATGTTATTTATATCCTTCATCATTTTAAGGATAGTTTTTCTTGGTTCCTCATCTTGCTCCGTTGGCTCATACTTTGCTTTTAATGCCGCTAACATTGCTGAATGAACATATTCCTCTTTAATGCCTTCCATCGTGCAAAGCTCATGGCTCTTAGTTCTTTTTCCACATCTCCACGTAACTACCCCTCTACATACGAACCTTTGCAAGTTTCCACCACATTTTCCACATACAATTCTGCTAGATAAGGGGTATCTATTCCTTTTCCCTTCCTTATTTGGCTTAGCTCTTTGCTTCAGTTTTTCTTGAGCTCTTTTAAAAGTTTCCCTATCCACAATTGGTTCGTGATGATCACTGATTAGGTATAAATTTTTCTCGCCCTTGTTTTTTATAGATGCATGGCTTATGTGATCCTTACTATAAGTTTTCTGCCCCAGAACATCGCCAACATAATTAATATTTTTCAGCATTTCCCTTATCGCTGTTCCAGACCACTCATTCTTGCCTTTAATAGTTTTATAGCCTTTTCTTATAAAGATTCTAGCAATCTCTGGTGGTGTGTACCCTTCAACACATAGTTCAAATGCCTCTTTCACAATACCTGCTTCTTCTTGATTAACTATCCAATTTTTATATTTATCTTGACCATACCCAAGTACACGATGAAACTTTGGCTGCCCTCTTTCCAGCCGTTTGACATTAGCCCATTTGATATTTTCGGAAATACTGCGACTTTCTTCTTGAGCCACTGCCGCCATCATCGTTAATATAAACTCGCTTTGCATGTTCTCGGTATCAAGATCTTCTTTTTCGAAGATTAATCTGACCCCATTCTCCTTCAACATTCGAACTGTCTCCAACGTATCCAGAACATTTCTCGCAAAGCGGGAAACACTTTTGCAAAGAATCAAGTCTATTTTTCCTTCCAGTGCATGTCGAATTAATCGGTTAAATCCAGAGCGGCTTGAAGTTAATGTCCCACTTTTTCCGTGATCCGTATAAATTCCTACCATTCTATAATTTGGGTTTGAACGAATATGTCTAGCATAGTAGCTAGTTTGATTCTCCAATGAATCTTCCTGTTCATCCGAGAGGGTACTAACTCTCACATAAGCTGCTACCTTCAAAGGTTTTAACTTTACTTCAGTTCCTTGCTTTGTTAGTAGGTAATTTGATGTAAACTCACTTAATTCTCCATTGTCTGTCAATGTTTGGCCAAACAAGGTTTCTCCCATTTGACTTCCTCCTTCCTTCGTTCTACCTGATTATTAAGGTAATAGTCATTTAACCATTCAATCAGCCTAGTTTTTAAAAAACATTGCTGAAACCCGCATGGTTAAAAGGTTTTCAGCTATTTGGGTTACAGTATATATCACTCAAACTGGGGTATATAGCAAGAGAATAATTAGATAAATTCCATTAAAAAAGGACCGATATGTCCGTACATACCAGTCCAAAATAGCAAAATTATTTTCATTGATATCTAATAAAAGCATCAGGAAATCCAGCTGATTTTACTTTTTTCAAAAGTGCCTCAGCATTATCTTGATCAGCAAAAGCTCCTACCTGTACCCGATAGTATTTCTGCGCTCCACTTGGTTTTGCCACTCCTTGAGCAAAGCCTTTGATGATTATAAGGGCATCCTTATCAATCCAACTCATAATACCCGCAGATTTTACCCCAGTCTTTTTATTCACTTTCTTGCCAAGGAGTACACAGGTCTTACCCCCTTTTACAACAGGCTTCCCATTTGAAACAACCTGTGACACTTCATGATATGAATCAGTTTTTACCCAAGTAGGAATGGTTGCCCCACCGGGATAATAGGAATTGGCTGATGCTTTTACCTCTACCAAATCCCCTACCTGAATCCCTGTAGGTAAATCCGGTGATTTATTTAAAGCTGCCCTCACTGCTGCCCGAAAGGAATCCATATTTTCTCCGTGCTTCGGGAACCAATGCATGACGTCCCCATGATTACTTGCAATTCCTTTTTCAGCTCCTTCTGAATGACAAATAATATCTTTCTCTGTTAAATCATATTGTTGGCAAAGCATCACACAAAGCTCCACGGCATTTTGCCAAGCCTTTCTAAAATAGGCCTCATTCTTTGAAACATTGTAGCCAACCATCGTAGATACTTTCCCGTAAGAAAAACCACTCGGCTCACAAATTTCAAAGCCAATGTGCGTATTGTTCCCTGTTCCTCCGCAATGCCACCCTCGGTGATTCCAAGGCAAGTACTGCCACACCCCTTGATCATCAACAAAAGCATGAACAGCGACCTGCCTGCTTGTTTCACCAGCTTTGTAGGATTTATTCCACCGGCTAAACCAATCTGCTGCCATGACTCCTGGTGTTGCAGTGGAGTGGACCATAATACCTCTTGGAATGATTTTCTTTCCCGCTGTGAAACAGTCATTTCTTGTCATAAACCTAGTGCTTAGTTTCATTCTTATTTCCCTCCTCACCATGTAATTGAGATAAGACATCTTTCAATTTCTGAGGTACCGGAAGTCCAATTCTTGCAGCATTTTCAATGATGCTAATCCCTTCATTTGAAAGATAAAAAAAGATGACGGCTGTGCGAATGATGCTGCCCTCACCAATCAAACGGCTATCAATGATATGTGCAATAGCAACTAGAATAAAAATAAGAAGTTTCTTTAAGATTCCTCGACCACCTATTTCACTGGAAAGCTCACGATTGATAATCGCAACCATCAGTCCTGTGATGTAGTCTACAATGACAAAAATAATGAGGGCGTATAAAAAACCATCTAGACCACCCAGAAACCACCCTAACCATCCTCCCAATGAAGCAATCATTATTTGTAAATACGTCCATAACTCTTTCATTTACTTATTCCCTCCCAACTTTTTTTTGCAAAATAAAAAGGACTAGAAAATTTTCTAATCCCTACATTGTCGACGGAAATAACTCTAACTCTTCCAAATCGATTATAAAATTAAGATGTTAGGTTTTTCTGTTGCTTGCCAACGAACCATCTCCCCTAGTCTGGTAAGAATATCAGGTTAATACACTGCTTGCCCAGTGACACATAAACGTTTGATCATAAATGACAAGTTTTTCTGCTGCCTGCCAGCGACCTGGCTCCCGTAGTCCAGGAAGAATATCAAGTTTTTCTGGTGCCTAACCACCATTATTACAGCTTTAGATTACCATAAAACCATTAACAAGTGAACTTGGTGCATATTAAATTTTCTATTGCTTTTAATACTGCGCATAATACACATACCCACTCGCCTTCACATAAAATCCATCTCCCGGAACATAGATTGCTCCACCAAAGGTATCTGAATTGGTTGTTGTAAAACCCGGCTGCTCGACCCCTTCCCATGTTAGACCATCAACAGACACATATAGCATGCTTTCCATAAAAAGAGCATATTTTCCCCAATCTTGCATCCAGATGATGTTTTCTGGATTAGGGATACGGTTATCAGCCAAATCTCCAACATGAGAAAGGTTGGTTTCCGTAATCTCAGTGGCGTTGTCATTCATCACGCAGAGTTTCACATGAAAGACACCACTCACATAACGATATTTCATCACAAACAGTTTATTGTTAATCGAGCGAATATACATATAATGTGTTTCATTTAAATCTTCTGGAATGGTTGTCGTCCATGATCCTGGGGTTGCTGAACTTGCGATAGCAATAGACTTATCACCACCCACAATGCCGATAAAGTTCCCTTGGTGTGCTGTCATGTAGCTAAAAATCGGTACAGAAGTTCCATCAGCCCCCACTAATGTCCATGCTGTTCTATCCATTAATGAATCAAAGCTGTAGTAGACAGGCGATTTATAGTACCACCAACTGACAACCCCAGAACCTCGGCTGGTGTCATAGGCTCCTGTCGTCATCGAGTTTTGAGCCCCTTGGCAATAACCCGCATTATACCAAGTGATACCATCAAAGGAGGCAATAATATTCGCCAATCCTGTAATTTTAGCGAGAAACACACCATCACCTGCCCACAAGATAACAGGTGCTCCATAGCTCCACCATGAGACACTAACCACTGTCCATTGCTTAGTGGTTTGATCAAAATAGGACATATACGGTGTTTTCGCATGATAAACAGCAATCTGAGCGTTTCCATTATCATGCACATCTATTTTCGTTTCACTACCGTATTGTGTATACCCAAAATCCGAGTAGTATTTCTTTTGCCAATTTAAAGTGGGTGTAGGAAGAATGATGCTGCCCCTGCCGCCAAAAGCGGTCCAAATGGCTACTGTATTATTAAAATTCCGTTCATAACTCATGAATTCCTCCTCCGTTTGAGTATAAAAATCCCCCCCTAACCAACTGAAATAATGAGGGCATTTCCAAATGAATTACTTACTCGTATGGGCAAGTGGCTGCAACAAGTAAATTTTTGATTGCAAGTTAAATACTCCTATAGAAATGGTTAACTTGAATTCATTTTATTGAATATGGTAATAATAAGAGAATCTTGTATTTAGACAAGCGCATCACATAGGTACTGTGATAAAATATTTATATACATCGTTTTACCTTGTTCGGAGGATTATTATGGTACCTTTTGATAAAATTTGGTATAGCATTGAAAATATTTATAAACGTCATGGATTGAGCTTTAGCTTAGCAAAAAAATTACGCGAGTATGATGACGATTTATTTAACACGATTATAGAAGAGAAAGATAAACTTATTGTTGATACTTTAGATGAAATCATGCACTTAGAAGAAGACATGAATAATATCAACCAAGAAGTTGATTTCTTATATCGCTACAAAACAGAAAATTCTATCCAAAATAAACTAATGAATCAAACACAAGTCAGACAACTTTATAAAGTATGTAATGACATTATTGGGTTTAGATTCATAATAAGAACAGATTCAAATGGGCTGTTAGAGATTGCAAATAATTTTGCAGAAAGTTGCCCTTCCGATAATATTGACTGCCGTATTCATGACCAAAGAAGCGGAAAGAGTAACGATGATGGGTACAAAGGCATCCATGTTAACATTAGAATGAAACATAACTTGGCTTTCCCCATTGAAATCCAATTTTGGACACGACCAGACGCATTGTTAAATGACTATCTACATGATAATATATATAAAACTCAAGATGATGAATTCTTAACTGATTATGCAGTTTCACTAAGGCAATGGTTAGAAAATGTTCCTTCTGCTCCAGGAGATATTGGAACAAAGTCTTATGTTGACTATTTATACGAAAAAGCTTATTCGATTGACTTTGGATATGAATTCTAATAAAAAATTCCAAAAGAAAGGGTGGTAATAATGAGTAAGGTTTACATTTGTTCAACACACCGTGGTACTAAAGCAAAAGTTATTCTGGAATTATCGACAAGTGCAGAAGCAAAACAAGCTCTTCAACGGATCAAAAGTGTAAATCCCAAAGTGAGCCTTGGTGTTTACGGATCAAGAGATTTAGCTACATTTAAAAGAACACAACGGACTTTTAAAGCCTCTACATTAGTAAAATCCGTAGCTGATTTTGTTGATGCCATGGACAAAAAAGAAATAGAGACTGTTTAATTCACCTAAAGCAGCCAGAAATACTATATAAGCAAGTTTTCTTTTCCCACTGCGGCTTTTTTGCAGGTCTGGAAAGTCATACAGATATTAAGATAACTTCCCTCGCTACCAATGATGCAGGGCTAAGTTATCTTTTATTTTGCAATCATTATTACACTGCACATCATTCCACCTTTTCAATTGCTGTAATTCTTCCACTGCTATCTGTCGTGTAATTATAACTTGCCGTTTCTCCATCCACATACGTCACTTCAAACCTCATAGTATCTACCATCAATGTGGATACTTCCTTCAGCAACAATTCTGAAAAAATATCCTCTAAGGTAATACTTGTGATTCTACCGTTCGTATCTGTTGTATAGGAATATTGTGCATGATATTGATGGGTATCCCCTTTTTCTACTTCATACGTGACGTTAATAAAGCCCGCATCAATGGAGAGTTCCTTTACAACCGTGTACGAAACTTCCAGCTGATCGACTTGATATTGCAGTCCATCTACAGAATTTCCAACTTGATTCAATGAGCTCTCCACAGTGTTTAACGAATTTTCTATTCGATAAAACGTATCTGAAATGCTCGGCCTGTAGTTTCCCACCTCCACTCGGATATCATAGCGATAAAAGGGATTGTATTCTAAAGAAATAATCCTCGTTTTCACATCAATTCCTAAAGGTTTAAAAACAATGTGCACATGATCACCGACTGATAAATTTTGCAGCTTAAAAAAGGAAATATGGTACGAAGAAGCATTTTCTCTGGAGTCATGAGAAACAGAAACATCGGTCACATTTTTTGTATCCATTACAGGTATATAATCCAGGCTACCACGGTGTTGTCGAATATTAATCTGGTAGCCATCGTATTCGATTTCACCACCGACAATCGCAATATACTGCATGAGAGCCGCTCTCCTTGTGACCTCCTGATTAATCTTCATCGTACAGCTTTCTGTAAATTCAACCGTTCCAGCTGAAAAAGGCGTCCCTATAAGAAGCTGATTCAAACCAGTTGCCGGGTCACCTGTAAAATCAAAAGTATCTATTTTATATATCTCATCATTCAAAATGTATGACACGTGTTCACATGTCACCGAACAAATAGGTAAGCTGCTCTGAAGCGATTTATTGATTTGAACAATTTCAAAATATTGATTGTTTAGCTTGGCCAGCTGCTTTGTTTTTAGAGCGAGGGCAGACTTGGCTAGAACAGTAAAGGATAGAGTAAATTCCCCTTCAAGTGTTTCTCTGACATTCGCTGTCATGACCTTACGAATTGTTTGAATGAGCGTGTTTCCCGCATAAATTTCAATCACCAATCTGCCCTCCTTTTACGAGCCAGCGATTCCTAAATTTCTAACAGTGACCGTGTTCTGATTCCATTGAAGCTGTGCAATAATTCGAGTTAACACATTCCCATCGATAGTCAAGGGAATCGTAACATCAAATGCAGCACCGCTATTTCCACCTTCAACGCCACTCACCACACTATTCATGTCTAGGTTAAAATCGGTCGGAATGGCTCCTTCCATATCCTTTTCTACATTTCGCATAGCGTCTGTAAACCCTACACCAATTCCTGCCCCCATGTTCTCACCAATTCCTGCAAATACTCTTGAAGGAGAGTGGATTCCGAGGATACCTTTGACACTACTCACAATGCCACCGACAAAGTTGCTAACCTTTTCTTTGATCCACCCAACCATCGAAGCAATTCCATTCCAAAGACCTCGGACAATGTTTACTCCAACCTGTCCAATTGAAAGGGCGGCTTTTCCAATTCCAACAAGAATGGCAGAAACAATGGCTGGTAATTGCGCCAATAGTTGAGGTATAGCTCGAATTAGTCCAGCTGCTAATTGAATAATAAGCTTAATCCCCATTTCAACAATCTTTGGTAGATTGGCTGTAATAAAATTGATAATCGTTGCTATCAAGGTTGGCAAAGCTTCGATTAATCTAGGTAAGGCATTAATCAGTCCCATCGCCAATCCTTCAATAATTTTAAAAGCCGCCTCTAAAACCTTATCGAGGTTATTCAGGATGGTTTCTACAATTAAAAGAATGGCTGCAACAATAGAAGGAATGAGATTCGGTAAAGCTTCTCCAATTCCAGTCGCAAGCGTAATAATCATGGTTAAAGCAGCTTCAACCAAGGCTGGTAAGTTAGCAAGAATTCCTTCTACTAATGACAAAACGAGGTATAATGCCCCCTCTGTTATCTGAGGAAGTGCTTCGATAATTCCTTGAAGCAATGTCGTGACAATTTGCATAGCTGAATCGATAATGGTGGGAAGATTATCAATAATCGCTCCCGCAATCGACATGATGATTTGAAGCCCTAATGTCACCAACTGTGGAAGCTGTGAAGCGATCAAATCGGTTATTCCCCTCATGGTTTCACCAATAACCTCTGAAATTTTACTGAAATCCCCTTCCGCTGCATTGATACCATTCGTAAGGTTCGAAAATAAGTCCGTTATCCCTGATGACACTTCACTGACAGCAGGTAAAAACACCCCTTGTAAGGAACGCTTCACACCTTCAAGCCCCTCGGTTAGGTTGTCATATTTCACTTCTTTGATTTGATTCAATGCATCCCCACTTGCAATGGTGCTATCTTTGATGCCTGCAAGAACAGGTAGTACATTGGCCTCCAAATCTTCAAACTGCGTACCAAATAACTGAACACCAATCGTATTTTTGAGGAGCGGATCTTCAATTTCCTGTAGTCTTTCAACCACAGTGAAAAAAGCAGCATTCGCGGTCTCTCCACCTTCAGCAAACTTGCTCATCATCTCTTCTGCATTAAGACCTAGAGCGGTAAAAGCCTCGATACTCGTCTTACTACCGTCTTTTGCTCGGATATTAAACTCTTTAACTGCATCCCCGACCTTATCAATACTAAAAGCACCGCTTTCTGCACCGGCAACCAAACTAGCAATAAACTCATCTGCACTTAACCCGAGTGATGCATATTGAACGGAGTATTCGTTCAAGGTATCTAACAGGTCGCCATTTTTGTCGGCCCCATTTTGAGCACCAGTTGCAATAATGTTGTAAGCTTCATCGGCGGAAATCCCAAAGTTTTTCATAAGAGCACCTGCAGCTCTGGCTGATTCTTGCATATCAAAGCCAAAAGTATCCCGCAAAGCAAAGCCGGACTCTGTGGCTTTTTCAAGTTCCTCGCCCATAAGTCCGGTTATCTTTTGTACTTCAGAAATCCCATTGGCCACATCCTCCAAGTTGTCACCAAAGTTGTGCTTGTACACGTTTTGAGCAACCTCACCTAACTCCTCAAGCTCTGCCCCGGTAGCACCTGTGGAGGCAGAAATCTGATTGACCGCCATATTGTACTCATCACCGAGCTTGATAAGGCTTGCCCCAGCAGCGACTGCGGCAGTACCAATGGCGGCTACGGCTGCCCCAATCGTTACCCCAATTCCTTTTAAAACACCGCCCAACTTTTCAAAACGACCAGAGGCATTCTCTGTTTGGTCGGCGGCATTTTGTACCTCATCCGCAAACTGCTCTGCCTCATCTTCAGCCTCATTAAACCCCTCGTTCAGCGTTTGAATGGCTTGGTTATTATTATCAAGCTCCTTCTCCATCTTCATTAATTCGGATTTCGCATTATTCAGCTGAATCTGCCAGTTTTGTGTTCGTCTGTCCGTTTCTCCAAATGATTCAGCAGCATTTCTAAGAGCAGCTTCTAATGTTTCGATTTTTTCTTTCTGAGCATCTACGGACTTGTTCAGAACACTGTTTCTAGCAGTCAACGCTTCAAGAGATTGATCTTGCTTATCAAACTGAGCAGCAACAAGATTCATTTCACTGCCTAACACCTTGAAATTCCGGTTGATATCCCTCAACGCATTTTTAAAATCTTTCTCCCCTTCAACACCGATCCGAAGCCCGAAATTATCTGCCACGACTCCACCTCCTCTCATTTAGGGCATAAAAAAGACACCCTTTTATAGAGTGCCTATTGCTCTGTTACAGATAGTAACGAATGATTAATCTAGAACCAAATCCCTTTGTTTCCGTATTACCAGCCTTTGGATTTGGTAATTGAACGACTTCATCTCCAGGTTTCATGCTCTTATACATTGCTCTACAACAGCTGGCCATTCTAGCATTCTTCCCTTTATGATCTCCCATCATTTTATGGAGCGTACCACTACAAACTTCAATGCTGCTTTCCCCACATTCCCTTGCATCTACCTTCAGTCTATCAATCTCTTTCATAAAATCCTCAAGCTTTGGAATCTCCATCACTACAACCCCTTTCCCTTTTTTCGGATTGTATCACAAATACTTTTTTGTAAGTCAAGACTGTGACTGTGTATTGTGATTTGTGGTGTGATAGGAGAAAAAACCTGATTTTCCAAGGACTCAGGGCACTTTTTAGCTATTGAAAAAATTTTTCCAGACCCCTAAATCCCCACCGGAATCACATCATCAATGAAGATTTCCTGCTTTGGTTTAGCTATTCCAGTAAACTGCTTATGGCATTCCCATAAGTCCATCAGATGTCCTAAAGGCAAAAGCCACACTTCTTCTTCACTTCGATTTAATTGGGCCGTGCCATAATAAATCAGTCGGATAAACAATTCATCATCGCTTACCCGACTTCCACGTTTTTTGATGGCTCACTCTCAATATGTCGTTTAGTTCCTTTCAACATGCTGGCCATGATCGCATTTTTGTACTCTGCCAACTCAAAAGGAGTGGTCAATAATTCCACATCCTCCTCTGTCAGCAGTTCTTTCTTCGCATCTTTATTTCGTAAATTATGAATGAGAATCGACTGATTTGCTAATAAGGTTATGAGCCAGACGATTTCATCTAGTGCAAGTTCAAAGTCTTTCGTATTCATCAGCTTGGCACCAAGGTTCTCAAGGCCACCATAGCGTTTCGCGATTTCTTTCGTGGCCTTTGTGGTTAAAATCAATTTATATTCCGTACCACCAATATCAATTACAGCACTTCTTTCTTCTGCTGCAAAATCAATATCTAATGGTGCCGTCTCTACAGTTTTATTACTCACTTTTCATCATCCTTTCCAGCCTATGATACCGTCACGGTCGCTACAGTCGTGGTAACACTATTAGCACCAACAGAACTTAACACGCAGTAATAATAATAAGTTCCTGCTGTAAGATCAGTTGGGATGTCAAAGCTGGCTGATGTTTCCCCATTGATAATGGTTCCACCGACTGTACTATCAACAGTGTTTTCATACCACTGATACGTGATTGGATTGCTAGTGTTAGTCGTTGCAACCACCGATAAACTACCAGAAATACTTCCTGCCACCACTTCCGTTAAATCAGCTGGCTGAGATGTAATGGTGATGGTTGGCGTAACGGGTGAAAAATCCGGCTCGTAAACGGTGGAAAACCAATTTGTAATGGTTTCTTGAGATACGCCATTATCCCCTTCCGTCACTTCCGCCTTCCATGGATGCTTGTTTTCTGCATCCAGTTTGTTTCGCCTAAACACCGTTCCTTCTATGGTGGGACTACTAAAGGTAATCGATTCACCTTTGGTCGCAAGGGAAGTTGTAGGAATGCTAAAGATAACGCGATACAGCCAAAAATATCGGTACTTTCCGTTTGATTTTTTTGCACGAAACCCAACTGCCACAGGCTTTCCACCATCCTCACTCCTTGATATCACGACATTATTGCTGTCAATTTTGCTACCTGTTAAATCCTGGGCTACCAGCGGGCCAATATCATCAATCCCAAGAGTTAGCGTGCCGCTATTAAACTCTTTCACTACTTCCGCTGCCCCGTCATCCGCATACAGAATGGCTTCCATCAGCTCGACACTAAGTTCGGCAGTCATGGCTTTTGCCAAGATCTTAGGCGTTCCATAAGTTTCATTGCCATTCTCATCTTCCGTGATGTTGGCATAAAACAATCGATCCAATCCTATCGTTGCCATTTACTCATCCTCCATTTCATATTCTTTCAAAACATCTATTGCATAGTGATGGTACTTCGTATCATGTTCAAACCCGATATATTGCCGGTCTGTGATAGTCATGCCTCCAGCTAGAAATACCTTTGTTAATTGTTTTTTCAATGCCTGATAATTTCTTTTCGTAAAAAGTGAAAGTCTTGCTTCCTCAATAATGTTATGGGCCTGGTTGTCCGCGTAAAAATCCAATCGATCTGACATAGGAGTAATGACGATATATTCATCAGGAGGCTTTCCCGAAAAAACACCTGTTTCAATTGGAATGCCCACAGGTTCTAGCAGGTCCATGATGTCTTTTAAAAGACTCATAGTTTTTCAATCTCCTTCTCCAGCGCCTTTTCCATCGCTTCAACACAAGCTTTTCTTGTTGCTGATTTGGTTGGTTTTAACCAAGGCCTAGGAGGCTGACCTGATTTTCCATACTCGAGTACGGCCGCCTTCAAGGCATTGGATACTCCTTTGCTGTCTTTTGTTGTCGGGACTCCTACTCGCAAATTCCAGTCTCCGTTTGCATTTTGCGTAGGCTTTGTCGCTTCAAGAGAGGCTAACAATTCACCAGTGGATTGAGAAGGCTCTTTTGTTCCTTGTCCAATTCTAGCAGCTAAGTTTGTTTTTGCTTTCTGAATAACGGGCTCAGCCCCTTTTTCTAACACTCTTGGAACGATTTCATCAAAGCGATTGTTTAACTTGGAGATTCTTTCTAAAAACGCATCCGGCATTTTCACTGCTGCTCTTGCCATCCCATCACCCCTTCGATCCAGTTACTTTTTCAGCTAGTACCTCCACATACATGCCCCGCCCTTTGATATCCTCAACACTTAATATGTTATAGCGTTCATCTTTGCAAACAATGATGAATTCAGTCGTAATATTGATGCCTCTAGGTTTTCTAAAACGAAAAAGAGAACTAGCCTCACTAAAGCTAGCCCTATTCTTCCACGCTTCACTTCCATGGCGATTTTCCTTATAAGCTCTCATAGATGTGACAAGCAGGTCTTGTTTGGATACAAACCCTTCTTCATCCCTGATGGATACAAACCCTTCTTCATCCCTGATGGATACATTCTCATATATTTCTATAAAGCTATTCATTTTCCCAAAGCTCATATGATCACGTCCCTATTAAGGCGGAGAAGCGTATTAACCACATTCCAAACTTGCTTACTCGCTTCCACATTATCCGCAAAAAAGCCGCCCGTGCTCCCATCCCGACTCTCATAAAAGTGGGAAGATAGCATGATGACGGCTTGTTCGGTCGTTGGACTCATTGGGTTTTCCGCATAAAAGCCCTCTGGTTTCTTTTGATAACTCTCCGCATAGGAAACAGCGGCGGTGATGAAGCTGTTAAGCAGAGTATCATCTTCGTTATGTTCTATGATCAGATTTTGTTTCACTTTTGAGAGTAAGTTCTCCATCACCGCTTACCTCCTATTGTGAATTCATTAAACCGGCAGCTTTTAACTTGGCTAATAGTGCATTAAAATCCACCACTAGCCCAGCGACATCCACCGCTGTACTATCCGCTTGGTTATCGGCTGGTTGGACTTCTGTACCTCCAAACAACAACTTGCCTTCAGAAGTAATTTCTAAAGTGCCTCCAATAACAGTCCTCTCGCCGCCTTGCTCAGTATAGTTTTTTACATTACTCATTAAGCCTCACCTACGCTTTCTGCTGAAGTACTTTAATTGCTTCAGGAAGAATTAACTTTCCATCTACCCGCTGCGATGCCTTAAACCCTACTTGTCCTGTTGCGGCATATAGTTCATTCAATCGTTGGAAAGAACGACCTTGGCGGTCAGCTACCCAGTAATACCCGAAGTCACCAAAAGCGATCGTCTTGGCTCCTGCAGCAACCGTTGGGACGTAAGCGGAAGTTTTCACCGGACGATTTAAAATCGTGTCTGGTTGTCCTGCCTGGATAGATGGTTGCCAGAGATATTGGCCATTGCCGTCTTTTAGCTTACGAATGAGTTTGATTGTGGCATCGTTCATAACAAAGATTGCCTTTTTACGATATGGCGATTTTAATGAATAGAATAAATCCATGATCTCATCCACAGTAATAGCAGTTGCTGATGCGGCTGTGATTCCAAGTTCAGCTCCACCGGTTGCATTAAAAATGCCAGTCGGCTTTCCGGTACCATCTCCCACGAGGAATGCTTCCTCTTCCTTGGCACCAATCCGTCTGGCAAATTCTTTTGCAATATAGGCTTCTAAATTAAAAACACTGTCGTTCAATAACTCTTCTGATACTTTAATCATTGTCGCTAACTTGTAAGCTCCAATGGAAACTTGACCAAAGCTGTCATCTGACTCTGGAATTAACCCTTCTTCATCCACCCATGATGCTGTTCCTTTGGATGCCACAACCGGAATTTTACGATCACCTGATGAAGTGGTGATGACCTTGGCTAAGGAACGGAAGATATTTTCCTCTTCTAGAGCCTCAATAAGTGTTCGTTCAAATTCATCTGGAGCAAGGTAACCTCCTTCAGAATCTGTTCCAATTTTCAAGGAGTTTTGTACGTCAAAACTGCTTTTGTTTCTCATCGCCTTCCAGAAGGCATCCTTGTATTCATCGGTAGCTCGTCCTGTTTTTTGCCCCTCAGTTCCTGTGGGTTTTGAGGTGATCGGATTGTTTAAAGGTTTAGAAAGCTCCAGGTCAATGGCCTGTTGTCGTTCAAGACGGTCGATTTCTTTTCCGAGATTCACAACCTCCGCTTCCATCCTTTCATAAGTGGTCGTATCTTCTGCTGAAAGAATGCCATCTTCTCCTCTTTTTGAATCAAGAAATGCCTTGGCTGCTTCCCATGCTTTTGCTCGTTTTTCACGAAGTTCTAAAACTTTACTCATATTGTTTGTCTCCTCCTTAAAATTTCAAGAGTTCGAGTCTCTTGTCCAAAATGCTGATATCTGTGCCTGTTTTCTTTTCCCTTTGCGGTAACTTGTGCAGGAATGAATTCACAACTGCCATTTGGCTATAAATCATTCCTTCCTCTGGTGGGGCTTCTTCGCTTTCATTTTGAAACATGATGCCATCGGCAAATCCAAGTTCCACTGCCTTTTTGGAGTTAAACCAGCTCTCCGCATCCATCATGTGTGAGAGTTTTATCCTTGAAAGACCGGTTTTTAATTCATAGGCATTTATGATGCTTTCTTTTACCTCACTCAACATATCAATGGCTTTTTTCATTTCAGCTGTATCACCAAAGGCAATGGTCATCGGATTATGAATCATCATCATCGAAACTGGCGACATGAAAACATCTCCGCCAGCCATCGCAATGACCGAGGCGGCACTAGCAGCTATTCCATCAATTTTCACAGTCACATGACCTTTGTAATCCATGAGCATGTTGTAGATTTGACTGGCTGCAAACACATCACCTCCAGGCGAATTAATCCAGATGGTGATATCGCCACCCTCATTCATTAGTTCTGACTTAAACTGTCTCGGTGTGACTTCATCACCAAACCACGATTCTTCAGCAATGACGCCATCAAGATAAAGGGTCCTGCCTTCTTCGTTCTTGACCCAATTCCAAAACTTCTTCAAGGTTTATCCCTCCTCATACTGTTCTGTCCAAGCACCTGCTTTTGACATATCTACAAAATTCCCATTCACTAAGTACTTGTTTCCACCCTGTTCTTCCGGGATTAAGTTCATCTCTTCCAGTTCGCGGATATCGTTCGCTGACATTACCCCGTTTTGCCGCATGATCTGATAAAATTGCGCTCTGGATCCTGCATCTCCTCTGAGCCGCCCATTTAAATTAAATTTAATAAAGTACTTTTTCTTGTCAGCCTCACTCAACAACGCCTTTTTCATGGACTGTTCGATTCGAGTGACCCAAGGCATGATCGTATTATCAATAAAGCTAATCGATTGGTGTTCAATATTGCTGAAGGTCGCTTTATCAAGATTGGCCACAAGATGAGGTGGAACCCGAAAGATTCGGCAGATCTCTTCTGTCTGAAACTTTCTTGTTTCTAAAAATTGTGCTTGCTCAGGTGGAATGCCAATGCTTTGAAACTTCATTCCTTCTTCAAGGACTGCAATTCGATGGGCATTGCCGCTTCCTTGATACACCGCATTCCAGCTTTCTCGGATTTTGGCAGGGTCCTTTACGACACCTGGATGCTCCAAGACACCGCCGGGGCTTGCACCATTAGCAAAAAACTTCGCTCCATACTCTTCAGTCGCAATTGCCATTCCAATTGCATTTTTGGCCATCGCTATCGGAGAGTAGCCCACCAAACCATCAAATCCGAGCCCAGGAATATGAAGGACTTCCTCCCTTCGAAGGATTGCGGTGCCCGTGTCCATTCGGTATTCATAGTAAAGTTCCCCAGTAGAAGTTCGGTCCACCGTCATCCGGTCAGGCAAAAGCGGATAAAGTGAAAGCACATTGCCTCTACCATCCCTGATAATCTGAGCATAAGCATTTCCCCATAATAAAAGATGACTCATCAGTGTTTCCCTAAACACGAACGAAGTCATCTCTGAATTGGGCTCATCATGGAGCTTGTAATATAAGCTGTGGTCCAGCGCTTTTTCCTTACCGTTATTGGTATACTGATAAAGATGAAGCGGAAGGCTAGCAATCGTCTCAGCTAGAATCCGCACACAGGCATAGACCGCTGTGGTCTGCATGGCTGTTCTTTCGTTGACCGCTTTCCCGCTTGTGGTCGTACCAAAGAAAAAGCTGTAGGTACTGCCAAAAAGATTATTTTGGGGGCTGGCCCTTGATTGAAATAGTTTTGATAAAAACGGTATTTTCATAGTTTCACTTCCTAAATTAGAGAATCAATATCCCCCGCCCATTATAAACACTCTCTCGATTTTCATTCCGAATCGCCCGGTCCAATGCCATAATCAATGCCACCGCACCGTCAATTCGTTCTGTACTTTTCTCTTTATCCGGCTTAATGTTGCCCGCCGGGTCTGTTTTCACAAAGATGTTATCCATCATCCATCGTAAAACCGGATTTCCACCGTGAACGATTCGTTTCTCAAGGGTAATTTTCATCAACTCTTTTGATGCTGGCGACATATCCTTATACCCTTGTCCAAATGGAACGACCGTGAAGCCCATCCCTTCTAGGTTTTGTACCATTTGAACTGCTCCCCATCGGTCAAAGGCAATTTCCTTAATGTTGTATTTCATTCCCAGCTCCTCAATAAATGCCTCAATGAATCCATAATGAATCACGTTACCCTCAGTTGTTTTGATGTAACCTTGCTTTTCCCAAATGTCATAGGGCACATGATCTCTCCTTACCCGCAATTTCAGGTTTTCGTCGGGAATCCAGAAGTAAGGGAGAACAATGAATTTCTCGTCATCTGTCCTAGGTGGAAAAACCAACACAAAGGCGGAAATATCTGTTGTACTTGAAAGGTCAAGCCCTGCAAAACATTCTCTTCCACGAAGACTATCAAGATCAATCGGATCGTCACAAGCATCCCACTTCTCCATCTGCATCCAGCGGGTCGATTGCTTCACCCATTGATTGAGCCTCAGTTGCCTGAAGATGTTTTCTTCGGCGGGATTTTCTTTTGCACTAATAAACGCATTTCTTACTTTCTCTATGTCAATGGTATGGCCAAGGGATGGATTGGCTTTATACCAGTTCTTTTCAGCAGTCCAATCATCATTATCATCAATTCCATAAATTACTGGATAAAAAGTCGGGTCAACCTTTCTTCCTTCTAAAATATCCACCGCTTTTTGATGCACTTCATAACAAATCGAATTTCGGTCAGTACCCGCTGTCGTAATCAAAAAGAAGAGCGGCTGGAGGCGAGCATCTCCAGACCCTTTCGTCATAACGTCATATAGCTCTCGATTCGGTTGGGCATGCAATTCGTCAAAAATAACCGCATGAACATTGAGTCCGTGCTTCGTATAAGCTTCAGCTGATAGTACTTGATAAAAACTGTTGGTTGGCTTATAGACCAGACGCGCCGTGGAGCGGGATGGATAAAAATACGCAAAATATAGATTAAAATATCCGAGTTTCTACTATATAATAGACGGTTAATTTCACTCCTCTTTCCTTCTAATTCCTCGGTTCATTTTTATAGCGAATTTCACCCCATAAAACGCAAAAAAATGGCCCACCTCCTAGTTTGGAGATGAGCCTGATTGGTCTTTTTTCTACTATATAATTAATGAAGATTTCTCTCCTACAATCCCTATTGATATAGAGTTATAGTTTTTTCATAAAATAACCCTTATAATTAAGTTAATAGTTTTATATGGGAGCGGATATATTTTGGTAAGAGGAAAAACAACCAATGGGTTAATGCGTCACCTTAGGGACAAGCATGGCATTGAAATTAGTGGCAGCAAACAGAAAAGGGATTTGTTGAATTTAGGTTACTATCACGGATACAAAGGATATCGTTTTATTGGTCATGCCAGTAATCAAATACCATTCACCAATTTCGATGAAGTCGTTGGTGTCTATGAATTTGATACAAACCTTAAAACGATTTTATATCCACGAATCATGTTCATTGAAACAGCAATTAAAAATTATACACTAAATACCCTGATTGGAATAGGGCCGGTAGACTTTGATTTTGTTTTTTCACACCTATTAAATGATTATAAGAAAGAAAATACGGGTAATAGTAAGTATAGGGATAAAATGAAAAAACGGCTTGATTTAAGGAATAAAATCCACCAACAAATCAGTTATAATTACTCAGAACAAAAAGCCGTAATTTCACACTTTTTCCATACCAATAAGCCGATACCACTATGGGCAATATTTGAGGTAATTAATCTTGGGGAATTCGGTTTTTTCTTACAATGTTTAAACCAGGACACAAGGATTGCAATCGCAGAGGATTTAGGCATGCATACAACTAACCATAATCAAAATGGTAGAATTGTTGAAGATATCATTTTTCTAATTAAGGAACTGCGTAATGCTGTTGCACATAACTCCGTTGTCTTTGATTGCAGATTCAAAAAGACAAACCCGCCTTCACGCTTGAAGGAATACTTGCAAAGCGAGACTGGTATTACAAATATTACATTTGATAACATTGTGGATTACTTTATCATTGTGATTTTTCTTCTTAAAAAACTTGGAGTAACCAAAACTGAATTGAAACAAATTGTTCGAAAGTTTCATGCGGAATCTGAAAAGCTTAGAGATGCCATACCAATACCGGTTCACACCTCTATAATGGGGTCCGATTTTAGAAACAAAATAACTAGCTTAACGAATTATATTTAGGCTTGTACTTTACGAATAGGACAAACTGTAGTATCATAATATATAACTAATAGCGGTGTACAGCTTCGGCTTACACTTAAGGGGACTGGATGCGTCTGGTCCTCTTTTAATTTTGTCTAAAAATATTACTAAAAACCCACCAAGTGGCTCTGCACAAGCCTACTCAATGGGTTCCGCAATACTTCTCCAATGCATTTATCCATCCAGCCCATAACCAATGGAATCTAATCCATTTTTAATAGATTGCTAGATTAGCAGATTACCTATTTTCCTTTACTCTATACGCATACTCCCTGATATTCTTCCTTTGTCCCTGTACTTTGAAGCGCTCAAACGTCCCTTCTTTAAACAAAGGCATAACCACTCGATCGACAAGGGTTGTTTTCCCCATTTGTTTTCTTTCCAACATAAATGTCAACATCTCTTTCACCGTCCTAGGTTCATGACAGTATTCGAGAAGAGCAGCCACTTCTGGCCCTTTCAAAAATGCTTCATATTTTGCTTTTGCCTTCGCCCGCCGCTCCCTTTCACATTGTTCCTGAAAAGTAGAATACACCTCGTCGGTCGTCCATTCCAACCCAAAGCGCAAATGATACACAATGCTGCCATCTTTATATACAGCCGCATGGTCCACAACATCTGTATAAATCTCGCCGGGAAAGGCTTTTGATTCACTTTTTATATAAGCCTTCAAGTTTTTCATAAAACGCTTGAGTGTTTTTCGTTCTTCTTCCGCTTTCTCCTTCCAACTCGAAAAGCCGCAAGACTCTCATACATGGCACATAGCTTTTCAGTCAATTGGTCCACTCGTTCTGTATCTCGACCCTGACCATGAAGGCTTTCATCGACCACCTCATAAAGTTCTTGATTTAATACGTTCACTTCTTGTTCTAGGTGCGTTTCTTTGACTTTCTCTTCAGGGGATAAGTCCAACTGTTCAATCGCCTGCTCTGCCTTTTGATAGAAAGTGGAATCTTCATAAATATTTGTTAAAAGGTGTCTAAAATGCTGTTCATAATAGTCTTGTTTAAAAGCCATCGAATCACAAGGATCATGAACATGATAGTGTGGATAGCCCGCTCGGTAACAGACCCAGAAATGTTGATAATAGTCACCATCTTTTTTCGGCCTTTTCTTCACATAATGGACCACTTGTTTGGAACATTCCCCACAATTCATCTTCCCTAAGAATGTTTCATTTTTATTTTCATTAATTTCTGGCAAGGGAGCTGAACGTTTCTTCTTTACCTCTTCCGCTCGCTCATCTAATATCCTCTGTACTTCCTCCCATTTTTTCTTTGAAATGATCGGTTCATGATGTTGTTCAATATAATATTGAGGTTCTTGCCCTTCATTTGGAACGATTTTCTTTTGACCGTTTTGAAGAGATACAGTTTGCTGGAATAAAATATCCCCTTTATAAACTACATTTCTTAAAATGTTTGTAATCGTTCTTACTCCCCAGGTTAAATTACCAGTTGGGCTCGGAAGCTTTTTTTCACTTAAATCCACTGCGATTTGAGACACTGTGACTCCTTTTCTTACTTCTCTAAAGATGCGCCGGACCACGCTCGCTTCTTCTTTCACTATGTGCCAACGGTAGTTATCATCAATCGTATAACCATAGTTCGGTCTTTTCTGATGGATAATACCCCGCTTGGCCATACTGCGGATGCCCCAAGCCGAGGATCTACCCATGCTAATACTTTCCTCTTGTGCAATGCTTCCGAAAATGGATAACATAAGGTCTGCTTGAGGGTCCGAAGTCCATATATTTTCACGTTCAAAGTAGATGTAGGTTGGATTAGGAAGCTGACGAAGATATCTCGTGATTTCCAATGTATCTTGAATATCTCGGCTTAGTCTGGAAACGGACTTAACCAAAATAACGTCAATTCGCCCACGCTCACATTCTTGAATGAGCCGATTCAATTCATCCCGATTTTTCATTGAACGCCCCGATATTCCCTCGTCTGCATAGATGCCTGCAAATTGATAGTTTGGGTTTTTCCAAATCAAATAAGTATAGTATGCGACCTGTGTTTTCAGGCTTGATTGCTGCTCTAAACGGTCAGTTGAAACACGGCAATAAGCTGCTGTTCGCAACGGTTCTATAGTATTTAGTTGGGAAGAAGGTTGTTTATTCACCCCCTCCATCGATGCTTCAATCGTCTGCAATATCGCTTTACTGTTGTTGGGTTCAATCTTCTGTACTTCTCTTTTTGGAATCGATGCTTTCTTTTGTTCCTTTTCCTTAATAAGCAAATCGCCTTTCTCATTCAGTATTTTCAATTCAGAAGTCACCTCCTTTGTTCTTTGGCTTTCTTCAGTCGGTGATGAGTCTATATCTTTTATTAATGGTGAGCCTATGGTCGTCACCGTTCCATCCAACCATTTCACCTCATAGTCTGTTTCAGTAGTTACCGATGCGTTTAAAATCCATGCTCTCAAATGTTCTAGAGTAACTTGTTCGTAAAAAGTCTCCATATTCTGAATGGAATCCAACCATCGAATGGTACTGGTCCGATAAGATCGTCCTTCTTCTATGCTTTCAATATGCACTTCAAATGCACGATACGCTTCTTCTTTTTCCTTCAGCTCTTCATCGGTATCCGTAGTTCGAGCCATCTCCATTTCCGTCAGCCACTTTAACCGATGGAACTCGAAATGGTCTTGTTGATTGGCAACGGTCAGGATTTTCTTTAAAGCACCGATTTGAACATTTTCATCTTTCAAGAACTTTTTCTCAAAAGCCTTTAGCATCATGGTTTGTAATTGATGTTCTTGTAATTCTGGTCCCTCGCAAACACCAGCTTTTCTTGCATTACACCGCCAGATATTACCGATCTTCCTTTTATGAACTCTTATAAGTTTTCCACAATGCTGGCAGATGATTTGTTTCTGAAAAGCATGTGGTTCTGTGGGAGTAGGTCGCTTACGTGGAGATTTATGGTCCAAACTAAACTTTTCCTGAGCCCGATCAAAGACATCAATACTGATAATGGCTGGATGGGTATTTTCAATCGTAATGGGGTCATCCTTGTTAATCGTTTTTTTCTTGGTAAACAAATCAATAGAATGAAGTCTGGCAACCTTATTACCGGTATAGGTAGGATTCTGCAACATATATTTAACACTTTTTGTCCTCCACACTTTTCCGCCCTTCATGGTTGGAATCTCCAGACGTATAAGTTCTCTCACGATGTCTTGGATGGACCAATCTTGTAAATACCAATCGTATATCAAACGAACTACCCCTGCCTGTTCCTCGTTGATTTCAAGGGTGGGCTGTCCATCTTTTGTGATTTTACGATAGCCGTAGGTCGCTACAAACTTTGGCTTTCCTTTTTGCAAACTTTTTTCATAGCCCCATTTGACAGAGGCGGAGATCGTTTCAATTTCTTCTTGTGCCAGAGCTGCATAGGTGCTTAGCAGAAATTGATTGTATTCAACCGAGGTATCTACCTTTTGCTCTTCAAAGTACACGCCGACTCCCTTCGCCTTTAGCTCTTCTACAATCGTGATAAGATGCTCCGCATTCCGTGTGAAGCGAGACACATTTTTGGTCAAAATAAAATCGACACGTCCTTCATGGCAGTGGCGGATAAGTCGTTGTAACCCTTTCTGCTTATTGGCATTCCCACCACTCGTGCCGTTATCAAAATACACACCAACAAACTTCCAGTTCGGCTTACTTCGAATGAGATGCGTATAATGTTGCACTTGGTTCTCTAGCGAATGCAGTTGCTTTTCTAAATCTGTACTTACTCGACAATAAGCAGCTACCTTCACTTCATGGTTTCCGATTAACGGACTTTCTTCCCTTGCCTTGACTGGATCCCACAACGTTCGGACCCACATACCTTTTTGAATTTCATCCAATATAAAAACCCCTTTCCTATAAGTGATAATGGCTCGTGTCCATCTATCACTCACATCCCGAGAACTTTCAAGTTCTTTTTATGGGTGGAAAGAGGTTTATGTTTATTTGATTAAATTTTGCTTATTTCTTCTTGGGTGTCTTTCGTTCTCTTACACAGAGGGTCCGTTTCACCCCGCATTTAAATTGAAATTCAACTATTCGTTCCTTATAAATAATGCCCCGTTCGATTGTCTTTTTGAAAAGCGTTACATCAAAGTCCTCTAGTTTCTCAGTTTCTTCTAATAAGACTAGGAGCGATTGAAATTGCTTTTCTAAATAAAGTTGTTCTTGCATGTTGTCCTCTAGGCTGTCCCGCTCCTGTTGGAGAATTTCTTGTTCATAAATCAAGTGCCTTAATGTCGCATCGTAAATGGCATCGCTGGTGGCGGACTCTCTTGCAGCCAAGTCACTAATGCGGTCGGTTATCGCTTCAATTTGCGTGTTCAACTCCTCCAGCCGTTGTTGTTCCGGTGGCGAGAGGGATGCTTTTTGAATGGCTTGTTTCGCTTCTTCTATTACTTCATCGAGGTTTTCTTTCATTCCCCTCATAATTTTCATAAAGGCATTTTCAAGGTCTGTCTCATGAACATAACTTGTTTTACAATCTTTATAGTCTCGATCTAGCCCTGCAGTCACTCGGCATTGCCATGCAGAAATGTAATACTTCTCCCCCTTCCTGCTTGAAGTCATCCTTCTTCGTATCACCGGCCTTCCACATTCTCCGCAATAGTACTGATTGGAAAATGGGCTGTGTCCGCTAAAGTGCTGCCGGTATTTGTTATCCGGGTCCCGCATCATCAAACTTCGCCTTTTCATTTCTTGTTGAACGGCTTCAAAGGTTTCTTCGCTGATAATGGCTGGGTGGGTGTTCTTTACAAAATACTGTGGTTGAATATCTCGGTTGCGAACGCGTTTATGCGATAAAAAATCAATCGTAACGGTCTTCTGTGCTAAACAGTGGCCTTGGTACTTCTCTTGTTTCAAGATTTTATAAACCGCATCTGACGTCCACGTTTTATTTCCCTTTCCTGTCTTTAATCCATCTCTTGTTAGGCCTTTTGCAATGCTTGGACACCCTTTTCCTTCTAAATACTCTCGAAAAATTCGTCTGACTACTTCAGCTTGTTCCTCGTTAATCACAATTTCTCCGTCCTCATCGGTATCATAGCCCAAGAAGAAGGTAGTCGGCATGTGTACGATACCTTGTTGGAATCTCTTCTGAACGCCCCATTTCGTATTTTCACTTACGCTGCGGCTTTCTTCCTGTGCCATTGAGGATAAAATCGTTAGGAAAAGCTCTGACTTTGAATCTAATGTGTCAATATTTTCCTTTTCAAAGAAAACACCCACGGCTGGCCTTAGACTCTTCAAACGCCTGATAATTGATATGCAGTCAAGAGTGTTTCTCGCGAAGCGACTGATTGACTTGGTCAAAATATAGTCAATCCGCCCTTCTTCACAGTCTTGGATCATTCGATTAAATTCTGTACGGTTCTTCGTCGAGGTCCCTGATATCCCTTCATCTGCATACACATCTGCGAGTATCCAAGCAGGGTTTTTACTTACATAATCTTTGTAATGATCCACTTGGAGTTCATAACTGCTTGCCTGCATTTCTGAGTCAGTGGATACTCGGGCATAAACTGCAATCCGTTTCTTTTGTCCACCAGGATTCGCTTCCGTCCGGCTCGTTCTAGCCTTTGCCGGAATTATCCGAACCCTTGAAGGGCTTTGATGGTTAGTCAATATCATGATCTCCTTTCCCAAAATCAATAATGGTTTCTTTACCGTCAATCCAATGCATACAAAAGGACATTGGTGATATCGCTTTTATGCGAACTACCCATGCCCTTAAAAATGCAGTTTGTTTCATCTCTTCATGTAATAGTTTTATTGGATTTCTAACTGCATCCATTTCCCTAAGCTTTATTAGTGCTGCTTTGCGAAAAGCGACATCCTGATCCAGAAGTTCCCACCATTCTTCTTTTACTCTTAACTCCTTCTCAATAGCTTCACGTTTGCGTGACAGTTCCTCAAGTACTTCTTTTGATTTCTCTGCTTCTGTTCCATTGGCGTTTATAAGGGCTACATTTTCTTCTAATAAAATCCGTTCTAAATCTAAGCGCAGTTGGTTGTAAGAAAAATCTCTTGCGGCGACTGCCCTAGTCAGGTCCTTTTGCATACGATCTATATCAATTACCTTCCTTATTGACCGATAGCGTTCGAGAAAAGCTTCTTGCATTGCTTTTAAAATTATCGTTTCTTGGATTCCTTGCATCTTACAAAGCTCTTTGCTTTTTCTGCTATTTTCACAACGCCATGTAACTCTCTCTCGGCAGACAAATCGGTGCAGATTTCCTCCACAAACTCCACATTGGATTCTGCTCGATAGTGGATAGCGTTTCGTCTTTTTATTAGGATTTGGTTTGTTGCGCCTCTCCAGTTCTCTTTGGACTGCTTCAAATACTTCTTGACTTACAATGGGTTCGTGGTGGTTCTCGATGAAATATTGAGTTCGTTCACCTGTGTTTAATTGCTGTTTATGAGAAAGGTGATCTTCCACATATGTTTTTTGGCAAATAACATCCCCCGTATAATCACTGTTTTGTAGCATTAACTTTAAGGTTGGTGATGACCAGTCTGTGCGTCCGTTCGTTTTTTTATATTTCTTTCTGATGAACTGTTTGCATATTTGGGAGAGTGTCTTGCCGTTCAAGATTTCATTAAAAGCCTCTCGAACAATTTGGGCTTCCTCTTCTACTACAACCCACTCTTTTCTTTCATTTAGTTCATAGCCGAGTTTCTTTACAAAGATCGGTTCACCTCTTTCAAACCTCTTAGTTTTAGCCCAAGTTATATTCTCCGAAATGCTTCTGCTTTCTTCCTGTGCTGTTGCGGAAAGCATGGTCAAAATAAACTCGCTTGCCATATCATCTGTGTCAATATTCTCTTTATCAAATATAATGCGCACTCCAAGTTGTCGCAGTTTCCGTATCGTATTAATTGCGTCAAGTACATTCCTCGCAAATCTTGATACCGACTTGCAAAGAATAAGATCAATTTTCTTTTCGGTAGCGTGCCGTATCATTCGATTAAATCCTGGCCTTTTAGCCATCGATGTTCCTGTTCGTCCATGGTCTGTATAAATGTCAACCATCTTCCAACCCGGTGTGGAGCGAATTAATTGAGTGTAATGCGTTTTTTGGTTATCAAAAGATCCTTCTTGTTCATCTGAAAGGCTGCTGACTCGTACATATGCAGCCACTCTCAGTTGTTTAGGTTTCTCTGGAGGTAGCTCCATTAATGAAATACCACCAACTCCTTGTCCAAATGAACCAAATAATGCTTCTGCCATGCTGTTGCCTCCTTTCAATTTTCATCCTCGTTTCTCAACACTAGGCTTCTTCTATTCAATCATGGCTCCCAAAAAAATCTGCTGAAGTCGCTTTGTATCAAGGTTCTTCAGCTTTTTGGGTTATAGTATATATCACTTAGAAGGGGCTAAATAGCAAGAGAATAAGTAGATAAAAATCCATAAAAAAGAGCCGATATGTCAGCACATACCAGCCCTATTTTGTATAGCCTTATTTTAAAAATGCATCAGTAAATCCGGCAGATTTCAACTTCTTTAGTAATGTTTCTGCATTCCCTTTATTGGTGAAGGCCCCCACTTGCACCCTATAAAGTTTTTGATTGTCTGGAGGCTTACTAGATTTAACAACATTCAAAGCACCTACATCAATCCAACTCATAATCCCTGCAGATTCCTTATTCGTCTTCTTATCGACCTTTTTACCTAATAGCACACAATTCTTACCGCCTTTAACAACTGGCTTACCATTCGAAATAATCTGGGTCACTTTATGATAAGAGCCAGTTTTGACCCAAGCTGGGATACTAGCACCACCGGGATAATAAGTACTTGCTGAAGATTTTACCTCCACCACATCTCCCACCTGAATAGATGTTGATTGATTAATAGTAGGTTTACCGCCTGTTTTATTAAGCGCAACTTTAACAGCCGCACGGAAGGAATTCATGCTTTCCCCATGCTTCGGAAACCAATGCATCACATCCCCATGATTGCTTGCAATACCTTTTTTTGCTCCTTCAGAATGGCAAATAATATCTTCTTCTGTTAATTCATATTCCTGGCAAAGCATCACACAAAGATCTACTGCATTCTGCCAAGCCTTTCTAAAATAGGACTCGTTCTTTGCAACATTGTAGCCAACCATCGTTGAGCCTTTACCATAAGAAAAGCCACCCGGTTCGCAAATTTCAAAACCTATGTGCGTATTGTTCCCTGTACCACCGCAATGCCAACCTCTATGGTTCCAAGGTAAGTACTGCCATACTTCTTTATCATCAACAAAAGCATGAACACAAACTTGACGATTGGTTTCACCCGACTTGTACGACTTATTCCAGCGACTAAACCAGTCTGCTGCCATCACACCAGGAGTTGCAGTCGAGTGAACCATAATTCCTTTTGGTGAGATTTTCTTCCCAACTGTAAAACAATCGTTTCTTGTCATATATTTAGCGTTTAGTTTCATTCTTATCTTCTCCCTTGCCATGTAATTGTGCTAAGACATCTTTCAATTTTTGTGGAATTGGAAGCCCGATTCTTGAGCCATTTTCCATTATGCTGATGCCCTCATTGGAGAGATAAAAAAAGATGACGGCTGTTCGAATAACACTGCCCTCACCAATCAGTCGGCTGTCAATGATATGAGCTATCCCGACAAGTATAAAAATAAGGATCTTTTTGAAAATCCCTCGAGCACCAATTTCACTGGAAAGCTCTTTATTAATAATGGCCACCATAATTCCAGTAATATAGTCTACAATGACAAAAATAATAAGAGCATATAAAAATCCATCAAGTCCCCCAAGGAACCAGCCCAACCAACCGCCCACTGCAGCAATTACCGTTTGTAAAACAATCCAAAGTTCTTTTATTGCCATGTTTCTCCCCTCGCTCTCCAATCCGTTTTAATCTATATAAAAAGACGCCTGTGACAAGAGAGCCACAAAGCGCCTGTATTTTCATTATTTAATACGGAGCATAATACACATAACCACTGGCTTTCACATAAAACCCATCCCCAGGAACATAAATAGCTCCACCGAATGTATCCGAATTAGTTGTTGTAAATCCCGGTTGTTCGACTCCTTCCCAAGTCAGACCATCAGCCGATACATAAAGCATGCCTTCATTGAAAAGAGCATATTTCCCCCAATCCTCCATCCAGATGATGTTCTGTGGATTCGGAATTTTGTTATTGGCTAGATTTCCGACATGCGATAGGTTTGTTTCCGTCAGCTCCGTAGCACTATCGTTCATGACACACAAATTCACATGAAAGATTCCACTAACATATCGATATTTCATGACGAAAAGTTTATCGTGAACCGAGCGGACATACATATAATATGTATTTAAATCCTCTGAAATAGTCGTAGACCAAGAACCAGGGCTTGAAGTGCTTGCCGATGCAATCGACCGATCACCTCCAACGATTCCGATAAATCTTCCTTTATGTGCTGTCATATAGCTAAAAATAGGAACGGAAGTCCCGTCAGCACCTACCAAAGTCCAAGCCACTCTTTGTGTTAATGAAGCAAAGTTGTAATATACGGGAGACTTATAATACCACCAACTAACCACTCCGGCTCCCCTATTGCTGTCATATGCTCCAGTGGTCATGGAGTTCTGTGCCCCCTGACAGTAACCAGCATTATACCAGGTGATGCCATCAAATGAAGCGATAATATTGGCCAAGCCTATAATTTTGGCTAAAAACACACCATCGCCTGCCCATAAAATTTCTGGGGCACCGTTATTCCACCAAGAAACATTCACCACGGTCCATTTTCCAGTGGCTTTATTGTAATAGGACATATATGGGGTCTTTGCACGATACACGGCAATCTGTGCGTTCCCATTGTCGTGAACATCAATTCTTGTTTCACTTCCATACTTGGTATAGCCAAAATCATTATAATATTTCCTTTGCCAACTTAAGGTGGGGATGGGAAGAATGAGTTCACCCCTGCCTCCAAAAGCAGTCCAGATGGCTAGTGTATTATTAAAATTACTATGATAACTCATGCCCTATCCCACCACCTTTTTAATTCCAGTAATCCGACCACTACTATCGGTCGTGTAGGTATAACTAGCCTTTTCACCATCGACATACGTAATTTCAAATCTCGAAGTATCCACCAATAAAGTTGATACCTCTTTCAACAGTAGCTCTGAAAAAATATCCTCTAACGTAATACTTGTAATTCTTCCATTGCTATCCGTTGTGTAGTTGTATTTTGCGTGATATTGATGGGTATCTCCCTTTTCCACTTCATAGGTCACATTAATAAAGCCCGCATCCACAGACAGACTTTTTACAATGGTGTAGGATACTCCGAGCTGGTCCATTTTAAATTGAAGCCCTTCAACTGAACTTCCAACATCAGTGAGCGAACTTTCCACTTTACTCATGGAACTTTCAATTCTATAAAAAGTATCTGAAATGCTAGGCTTATAGCGTCCAACCTCAACCCGAATGTCATATCGATAAAAAGGATTGTATTCTAAAGAGATGATCCTCGTTTTGACATCAATACCAAGAGGCTTGAAAACGATATGGACATTATCCCCTACTGCTAGACTCATCAGTTTGAAAAAAGAAATATCATATGAAGAAGCATTTTCTCGAGAATCGTGGGATACAGCTACATTGGTGACGTTTTTACTACCCATTACGAGTTGATAGTCGCTACTGCCCCGGTGTTTGCGAATATTAATCTTGTAGCCATCGTATTCTATTTCGCCACCAAGGATAGCGATATACTGCATCAAAGCTGCCCGTCTTGATACTTCCTGATTAATTTTCATTGTACAGCTCTCAGTAAAATCTACTGTTCCGGCTGAAAAAGGAGTTCCTGATAATAGCTGATTTAATCCAGCCGCAGGAGCTCCCGTAAAATCAAACGCATCTATATTAAAAATCTCGTCATTTAAAATGTAAGAGACATGCTCACACGTGACAGAACAGACTGGAAGGCTACCTTGTAACGACTTCGCTATTTGTACAATTTCAAAATACTGATTATTTAGCTTAGCGAGTTGCTTCGTTTTTAAAGCAAGAGCAGACTTGGCTAGCACAGTAAAGGACAAGGTAAACTCTCCCTCGAGTGTCTCTCTTACATTCGCAGTCATGACCTTTCGAATGGATTGAATGAGTGTATTCCCCGCATAAATGTCAATCACCAATCTGCCCTCCTTTTACGAACCTGCAACTCCTAAGTTTCTAACGGTTACTGTATTTCGATTCCACTGAAGCTGGGCGATAATTCTTGTTAGGACATTGCCGTCAATCGTAAGTGGAATCGTGACATCGAATGTGGTTCCATCCGTCCCTTTTGCAGTAGCGCTTACTTCGCTATTGAGGTCAAGGCCAAAGTCAGTAGGAATGGCTTCTTCCATATCCTTTTCCACACCTTTCATGGCATCTGAAAAACCAACACCAATCCCTTCACCCATGTTTTCACCGATACCAGCAAAAACTCGTGAAGGTGAACGAATCCCAAGGACACCTTTTACACTACTAACGATGCCACCGACAAAACCGCTAACCTTATCTTTTATCCAGCCAATCATGGAAGCAATCCCATTCCAAAGCCCACGTACAATATTCACTCCCACTTGACCGATGGAAACAGCCGCTTTTCCAATTCCAACGATGATTGCAGAAATAATCTGCGGTAATTGCGCCACAAGCTGAGGGATAGCTCGGACTAATCCCGCTGCCAACTGAATGATCAATGAAATACCCAACTCAATAATCTTAGGGATATTCCCGGTAATAAAGGTAATGATTGATGAAATAATAGCTGGCAATGCTTCTATGAGTCTAGGCAGAGCATTGATAATTCCTACGGCTAAACCTTCTATAATTTTAAAAGCCGCCTCCAAAACCATGTCGAGATTGTTTATGATCGTTTCTACAATTAATAGAATCGCTGATACTATGGATGGAATAAGGTTAGGTAAAGCCTCACCAATCCCAGTTGCTAGAGTCACGACCATAGTTAATGCAGCTTCGATTAAGGCAGGGAGGTTGGCGAGAATACCCTCTACCAAACTAAGAACAAGGTAAAGTGCTCCTTCTGTGATTTGAGGTAGAGCCTCTATAATCCCTTGGAGTAGAGTCGTCACGATTTGCATGGCGGAATCAATGATCATTGGGAGGTTTTCTACGATTGCACCAACTAAGGACATAATAATTTGAAGTCCTAACGTAACGAACTGAGGCAATTGCTCTGTGATAAGTTCTGTAATACCGGCGACAGTCTCGCCAATCACCTCTGCAATTTTTTCAAAATCCCCATCTGCTTCATTAATCCCATTCGATAAGCCAGAAAATAAATCAGTGATCCCTGCAGACACTTCGCTCACAGCAGGCAAAAATACGCCTTGTAAGGAGCGTTTTACCCCCTCAATGCCATCAGTCAGGTTATCGTATTTGACCTCTGTAATTTGGGCCAGTGCGTCTCCGCTTGCAATGGTACTATCTTTTATCCCACCAAGAACTGGTAATATACTAGCTTCTAAATCTTCAAACTGTGTACCAAACAACTGCACACCAATTGTGTTTTTAAGAAGCGGATCTTCAATTTCTTGAAGTTTTTGAATGACACTAAAAAAGGCGGCATTGGCTGTTTCCCCACCTTGAGCAAACTGCTTCGTCATTTCTTCTGCATTAAGCCCAAGAGCAGTGAAAGCCTCCATACTTGACTTACTACCGTCTTTTGCCCGGATGTTAAATTCTTTTACGGCATCCCCAACCTTATCAATACTGAAAGCTCCACTTTCTGCCCCCGCTACTAAACTAGCAATAAATTCATCGGCACTAAGGCCAAGTGAAGCATATTGTACGGAGTATTCATTCAAGGTATCTAATAGATCGCCATTTTTATCGGCACCGTTTTGAGCACCAACAGCAATAATGTTATAGGCTTCATCTGCAGAGATGCCAAAGTTTTTCATAAGAGCACTGGCTGCCCTTGCCGATTCCTGCATATCGAAGTCAAAAGTTTTCCTCAAAGCAAAACCGGACTCGGTGGCTTTTTCTAGCTCTTCACCCATGAGTCCGGTTATCTTTTGTACCTCTGAAATTCCTACTGCCACATCATCCAAGCTGTCACCGAAATTATGTTTGTACACATTTTGAGCAATTTCTCCCAGCTCTTCTAGTTCGGCACCTGTTGCGCCAGTTGAAGCAGAAATTTGATTGACGGCCATGTTGTACTCATCACCAAGTTTAATCAGGCTTGCCCCTGTAGCAACCGCAGCGGTTCCAATAGCGGCTACCGCTGCACCAATCGTTGCTCCGATTCCTTTTAAAACGCCACCCAACTTTTCAAAACGACCAGAAGCATCTTCAGTCTGATCCGCTGCATTCTGTACTTCATCAGCAAACTCCTCAACTTCTCCTTCAGCATCATTGAACCCTTCATTCAACTCTTGTATGGCTTGATTGTTATTCTCAAGTTCCCGCTCCATCTTCATCAGTTCAGACTTTGCGTTATTCAGCTGAATTTGCCAGTTTTGGGTTCGTTTGTCTGTCTCTCCAAATGAATCTGCAGCATTTCTTAATGCGGCTTCTAACGTGCTGATTTTGTCTTTTTGGGCATCTACTGACTTGGTGAGCGTTCCATTTCTTGCTGTAAGAGCTTCAATGGATCTGTCTTGTCGGTCAAACTGCGAGGTTACAAGTTTCATTTCACTGGCTAATACTTTGAAATTTTGATTGATATCCCTCAAAGCATTTTTAAAGTCTTTTTCTCCCTCAACACCAATGCGGAGGCCAAAATTATCAGCCACGACTCCACCTCCCTTCTTCGCAAAGTATCCCTACCTAAATCCCCACTGGAATCACATCATCAATAAAAAGCTCCTGCTTTGGTTTAGCAATGCCAGTAAACTGTTTATGACATTCCCATAAATCCATTAAATAACCCATCGGCATCAGCCACACTTCTTCTTCTCTTCGATCTAGCTGAGCTGTTCCATAATAAAGAAGTCGGATAAACAATTCATCATCACTTACCCGACCTCCACGTTTTTTGATGGTTCACTCTGTATATGCCGTTTTGTACCTTTCAACATACTGGCCATAATTGCGTTTTTGTACTCTGCCAGCTCAAAAGGAGTAGTCAACAATTCAACTTCTTCCTCTTTTAGCAGGTCTTTCTTCAAATCTTTATTTCGTAAATTATGAATTAGGATCGACTGATTCGCTAACAACGTGATGAGCCAAACGATTTCATCTAAAGCCATTTCAAAATCTTTCGTATTCATCAGTTTTGTTCCGAGATTTTCAAGACCGCCATAGCGTTTGGCGATTTCCTTTGTTGCCTTTGTGGTTAGAATCAATTTGTATTCCAATCCACCAACTTCAATGACCGCACTTCTTTCTTCAGCGGCAAAATCAATATCTATCGCTTCATTTCCCATTTTCCATCATCCCCCTATGTAACATTTACTGTCGCAACATTCGACTTAACGGCACTTGCACCAGTTGAATTCAGCACACAGTAATAGTAGTAAGTTCCCGCTGTCAGATCCTTTGGAATGTTAAAGCTTGCTGATGTTTCCCCATTAATAGTTGTTCCACCAGTTGTACTTTCCACCGTATTTTCATACCACTGATAAGTAACAGGATGAATCGTATTTGTGCTTGCAACCACTGATAGACTACCAGAAATGCTACCCTCTACCACATCCGTCAATTCAGCTGGCTGCGTAAGAATTGTAATCATGGGTGTGACGGGTGTAAAATCAGGCTCATAGACAGTTTTGAACCAATTATTGATGGTCTCTAAGGAAACACCATTGTCACTTTCCGTCACTTCTGCCTTCCATGGATGTTTATTTTCACCATCCAGCTTATTTCGTCTAAACACCGTTCCTTCTATGGTGGGACTGCTAAACGTAATCGAATCCCCTTTTGTCGCAAGGTTGGTCGTGGGAATGCTAAAAATAACCCGATAAAGCCAAAAGTAACGGTATTTTCCATTTGATTTCTTGGCACGAAACCCAATCGCCACAGGATTCCCACCATCTTCACTTCTTGAAACCACGACATTGTTGCTGTCGATTTTACTTCCTGTTAAATCCTGGGCTACTAATGCACCGATATCATCGATACCAAGTGTTAACGTCCCGCTCTTAAATTCTTTTACCACTTCAGATGCTCCATCATCCGCATAAAGAATTGCTTCAATTAGTTCCACACTTAGCTCGGCGGTCATCGCTTTGGCGAGGATTTTCGGTGTTCCATAGGTTTCGGTGCCATTTTCGTCCTCTGTGATATTGGCGTAATACAAACGATCCAATCCTATAGTTGCCATTTACCCTTCCTCCATTTCATATTCTTTTAGTACATCAATCGCATAGTGATGATATTTAGTATCATCTTCAAATCCGATATATTGCCGGTCGGTTATTGTTATCTCTCCAACTAAAAGAGCCTTTGTTAATTGCTTTTTTAATGCCTGGTAATTCTTTTTAGTAAAAAGAGAAAGCCTTGCTTCTTCGATAACGGATTGGGCCTTGTTGTCTGCATAAAAATCCAACCTGTCCGACATTGGGGTAATGACGATATACTCTTCAGGTGGCTTTTTAGAAAAAAAGCCTGTTTCAATTGGAACTCCAATGGGCTCAAGTAGCTCCACTAAATCCTTTAACAAACTCATAATCTTTCAATCTCCCTATCCAATGCTTGTTCCATGGCACTTATACAGGCTTTCCTCGTAGCCGATTTGGTTGGTTTTAACCATGGTTTCGGTGGTTGACCGGATTTTCCGTATTCGATAACGGCTGCTTTCAAAGCATTGGAAACACCTTTGCTATCTTTCGTTGTAGGTACACCAACACGAAGATTCCAGTCTCCTTTTGCATCTTGAACAGGTTTTGTCGTTTCAAGTGAGGCTAACAATTCCCCGGTGGATTGAGATGGCTCCTTAGTTCCTTGACCAATTCTCGCTGCTAGATTGTTTTTTGCTTTTTGAATAACAGGCTTGGATCCTTTTTCTAGCACTCTTGGAACAATTTCATCAAAGTGACGATTGAGCTTTGAGATTTTTTCTAAAAATTCATCAGGCATTTTCACCGCTGCTCTTGCCATCCAATCACCCCTTCGAACCTGCAATTCTTTGTGCTAGCACTTCCATATACATCCCACGCTCTTTGATATCCTCCACACTTAAAATGTTGTAACGTTGGTCTTTACAAACAATAATCAAATCTGTTGTAATTTCTATGCCACGAGGTTTTCTAAAACGAAAAAGAGAACTAGCCTCACTAAAGCTAGCCCTGTTTTTCCATGCTTCACTTCCATGCTGATTTTCCTTGTAGGCCCTCATGGATGTGACGAGGAGCTCCTGTTTCGAGACAAACCCTTCCTCATCCCTAATTGATACTTCTTCATGTATCTCTATAAAACTATTCATTTTTCCAATACTCATATGATCACGTCCTTATTTAGACGGAGAAGCATATTAACCACATTCCACACTTGTTTACTCGCTTCCACATTGTCAGCAAAAAAGCCACCAGTGCTACCATCCCGACTCTCAAAAAAGTGGGATGATAGCATAATGACAGCCTGTTCAGTGGTTGGGTGCATTGGGTTTTCTTTATAAAAACCATCTGGTTTCTTTTGATAACTCTCTGCATAGGAAACAGCGGCAGTGATAAAGCTGGAAAGCAGGGTGTCATCTTCATCATGGTTTAGGATTAGGTTTTGTTTTACCTTTGGCAATAAATCCTCCATCACTGAATCCCCCTTATTTCATCAAACCAGCCGCTTTTAGTTTGGCTAAAAGAGCATTAAAATCGGCAACAAGACCAGCAACATCAGTCGCAGTAGAATCCTTTTGATTTACCGCAGGTTGTAATTGAGCTCCATCGAATAGAAGTTTCCCATCAGAAGCAATTTCCAAAGTCCCACCGATAACTGTTCTCTCGCCGCCTTGTTCCGTATAATTTTTTACATTACTCATGGCTATCACCTACCCTTTCTGTTGCAGCACTTTGATTGCTTCAGGGAGGATTAGTTTCCCGTCAACCCGCTGTGTGGCTTTAAATCCAACTTGGCCCGTTGCGGCATACAGTTCATTTAACCGCTGGAAGGAACGACCTTGGCGATCCGCTACCCAATAGTATCCGAAATCACCAAATGCAACGGTCTTGGCTCCCGCTTCAACCGTTGGTACGTAGGCGGAAGTTTTCACTGGTCGATTTAAAATCGTATCAGGTTGTCCCGCTTGAATGGATGGTTGCCATAGGTACTGGCCATTTCCATCTTTCAATTTTCGAATCAGTTTGACTGTCGCATCATTCATAATAAAGATAGCCTTTTTACGATAAGGGGATTTTAATGAATAAAATAAATCCATAATCTCATCAACTGAAATGGCGGTTGTAGAGGTACCAGTGACCCCAAGTTCAGCGCCACCCGTTGCATTAAAAATGCCAGTCGGTTTTCCGGTGCCGTCTCCTACAAAGAACGCTTCTTCTTCCTTAGCACCAATCCGTCTGGCAAATTCTTTTGCAATATACGCTTCTAAATTGAATACGCTGTCGTTCAATAACTCTTCTGATACTTTGATCATCGTTGCAAGCTTATAAGCCCCAATGGAAACTTGACCAAAGCTATCATCTGATTCAGGAATCAAGCCTTCCTCATCCACCCATGAAGCTGTTCCCTTTGAGGCAACGACTGGAATTTTCCGATCACCTGAAGAAGTCGTGATGACCTTCGCTAATGAGCGGAAGATGTTCTCTTCTTCTAAAGATTCAATAAGGGTACGTTCAAACTCATCCGGAGCTAGGTAACCCCCTTCAGAATCCGTTCCAACCTTTAATGCATTTTGTACATCATAATTGCTTTTGTTTCTCATCGCTCTCCAGAATGCATTTCTGTATTCATCGGTTGCTCGTCCTGTTTTTTGCCCTTCAACACCCGCTGGTTTAGAAGTAATCGGTTGATTGATTGGCTTGGAAAGTTCTAAATCAATGGCCTGTTGTCGTTCTAATCGGTCAATTTCTTTCCCTAAATTAACGACTTCTGTCTCCATCTTTTCATAGGTTGCAGTATCCTCTGCGGAAAGTAGTCCATTTTCTCCTCTTTTCGAATCAAGAAAGGCTTTCGCACCTTCCCATGCTTTTGCTCGTTTTTCACGTAGTTCTAAAACTTTACTCATCCAAATCTCCTCCTTAATATTTCAAGAGTTCTAATCTCTTGTCTAAAATGCTGATATCAGTACCTGTTTTCTTTTCCTTTTGCGGCAGCTTGTGTAAAAATGAATTCACCACAGCCATCTGACTATAGATGATTCCTTCTTCTGGAGAAGCTTGGGCACTTTCGTTTGCAAAAAGGATGCCATTAGCAAAGCCAAGCTCCATTGCCTTTTTGGAATTGAACCAGCTTTCCGCATCCATTAAGCTTGATAGCTTTGTCCTAGGTAAACCCGTTTTCAATTCATAGGCATTGATGATGCTTTCCTTTACCTCACTCAACATCTGAATGGCCTTTTTCATTTCAGCTGTATCTCCAAAAGCTATCGTCATCGGATTATGGATCATCATCATTGAAACAGGCGACATTAGCACTTCTCCACCCGCCATCGCAATAACGGAAGCAGCACTTGCAGCTATCCCATCAATTTTTACAGTGACATGACCCTTGTAATCCATCAGCATGTTATAAATTTGACTAGCGGCAAACACATCACCCCCAGGAGAATTAATCCAAATGGATATATCCCCGCTCTCATTGAATAGTTCAGATTTAAATTGCTTCGGTGTGACTTCGTCGCCAAACCATGTCTCTTCAGCAATGACACCATCAAGAAATAGTGTCCGGCCATCTTCGTTTTTGACCCAGTTCCAAAACTTTCTCATGGCTTATCCCTCCTCATACTTTTCTGTCCATGCTCCGGCCTTTGACATATCTACAAAATTCCCGTTCACTAAGTACTTGGATCCACCCTGCTCTTCAGGGATTAAGTTCATCTCTTCTAGTTCTCGGATGTCATTCGCAGACATCACTCCGTTTTGCCGCATGATTTGATAGAATTGCGCTCTTGAACCTGCATCTCCTCGGAGTCGCCCATTCAGATTAAATTTGATAAAGTATTCCTTCTTATCTGTTTCACTTAACAGGGCCTTCTTCATGGACTGTTCAATTCTAGTTACCCAAGGCATGATTGTATTGTCGATAAAGCTAATCGATTGATGTTCAATATTACTAAAAGTCGCTTTATCTAGATTGGCCACAAGGTGAGGTGGAACTCTAAAAATCCGGCAAATTTCTTCAGTCTGAAACTTCCTTGTTTCCAAAAACTGTGCTTGTTCTGGTGGAATACCGATACTTTGAAATTTCATCCCTTCTTCAAGGACAGCAATTCGATGGGCATTGTTAGATCCTTGATAAACTGCATTCCAGCTTTCCCGTATTTTCGATGGATCCTTAACCACACCGGGATGTTCTAATACACCACCAGGATTGGCACCATTAGCGAAGAACCTAGCTCCATACTCTTCGGTTGCCAAGGCCATTCCAATCGCATTTTTAGCCATAGCAATCGGTGAATAACCAACTAGTCCATCAAAGCCAAGCCCAGGAATATGAAGCACTTCCTCACTTCGAAGGATGACCGAACCCGTGTCTTTTCGGTATTCATAATAAAGTTCCCCTGTAGAAGTTCTATCTACCGCCATCCTATCTGGAAGTAAAGGATAAAGAGATAGTACATTTCCTCTGCCATCCCGGATAATCTGGGCGTAGGCATTTCCCCATAATAAAAGATGACTCATCAGTGTTTCTCTAAACACGAACGAAGTCATCTCGGCATTTGGCTCATCATGGAGCTTGTAATATAAACTGTTTTCTACTGCTTTTTCCTTCCCATTGTCAGTGTATCTGTATAGATGTAGCGGGAGACTTGCAATGGTTTCTGCTAGAATTCGTACACAGGCATAAACTGCAGTGGTTTGCATTGCTGTTCTTTCATTGACTGTTTTTCCACTTGTGGTACCACCAAAGAAAAAGCTGTAGGTACTACCCACAAAGCTGTTCTTTGGACCATCTCTTGATTGAAAAAGTCTAGATATCAATGGTATTTTCATTCACACACCTCCTTGCTGGCAGCAATTTATAAGATTAAAATCCCCCGACCATCATAAACACTCTCTCGATTCTCATTCCGAATAGCCCGGTCCAACGCCATAATCATAGCCACAGCACCGTCAATTCGTTCAGTACTCTTCGATTTATCCGGCTTTATGTTCCCAGCATCGTCGGTTTTAACAAAAATGTTATCCATCATCCACCTTAATACTGGATTTCCACCATGAATGATTCTCTTCTCGAGGGTTATTTTCATCAACTCTTTTGAAGCAGGTGACATATCCTTGTACCCTTGTCCAAATGGAATAACGGTAAAACCCATCCCTTCTAGGTTTTGCACCATTTGTACGGCACCCCAACGGTCAAACGCAATTTCTTTTATGTTATATTTTTTCCCAAGTTCTTCAATAAAAGCTTCAATAAAGCCATAATAAATGACGTTCCCCTCAGTCGTTTTGATATAACCTTGTTTTTCCCAAACGTCATAAGGAACATGGTCTCGCCTTACCCTCAACTTTAGGTTTTCATCTGGAATCCAAAAATGAGGAAGTACAATAAATTTCTCATCTTCTGTCCTTGGTGGGAAAACCAACACAAATGCTGTAATATCCGTTGTACTTGATAAGTCAAGGCCAGCATAACATTCTCTTCCACGAAGGCTATCAAAATCAACAGGATCATCACAAGCATCCCATTTCTCCATCTGCATCCAGCGGGTTGACTGCTTTACCCATTGATTTAGCCGCAGCTGCCGGAAGATATTTTCTTCGGCTGGGTTTTCCTTTGCACTTATATAAGCATTTCTTACTTTCTCTATATCAATGGTATGGCCAAGAGATGGATTGGCTTTGTACCAGTTCTTTTCAACAGACCAATCATCGTTATCTTCAATTCCATAAATCACTGGATAAAATGTTGGATCAATCTTTCTTCCTTCCAAAAGGTCCATCGCTTTTTGATGTACTTCATAACAAATCGAATTTCGATCCGTTCCTGCAGTCGTAATCAAGAAAAAGAGTGGTTGCAACCGTGCATCACCAGACCCTTTAGTCATAACATCGAATAACTCACGGTTAGGTTGGGCGTGTAGTTCATCAAAAATAACGGAATGAACATTAAGACCGTGCTTCGTATAAGCCTCAGCTGATAGTACTTGATAAAAGCTGTTCGTTGGCTTGTAAACCAATCGTTTCATGGACATAACAGGTTTGATTCTTTTTTTCAAAGCGGGGGACTGCTCCACCATTTCAACGGCAACATCAAAAACAATCGATGCCTGTTGGCGATCAGAAGCACATCCATAAACTTCCGCTCCCCATTCACCATCACCACATGTCATTAATAGGGCAACCGCTGCGGCGAGCTCACTTTTCCCATTCTTCTTTGGAATTTCAATGTAAGCAGTGTTGTATTGCCGATAGCCATTATCCTTAACCGTACCAAAAATATCTCGGATGATTTCATCCTGCCAAGGCAAAAGATCGAAAGGAACTCCACGCCACTGCCCCTTCGTATGTTTTAGACAATTGATAAAGTTGACGGCATGTTGGGCTTTTTTCTCGTCATACAACCTTAGCCACCACCTTTAAAGAGCATGAATTCCATCGGATCATCAGCGTCAATTGGCTTGTCCGCCACAATTCTACTTCTCGATGAAGGAGTTAATCCGAACTGCTCACAGAACCGATTCATGATTTTTAAATAGCTCTGGGCAATGGAAACCTGCGGCACCTGTTGCCAATATCCTGAAGGGGTTTTGACAATGGTTCCATGTTTGGTGATAAACTCTTCAGCTTCTTTCCATCTGGCATAGGCTTGGCAATATCCAGCAAAGGCAGCCATATCTACTTCAGTCAGGATTCCTAATTGCTCTAGTTGTTTGACCATTCTTCGCCACTCTTTTTTGGCTTCTGGTTCCAGCCAAGATGGGCATCTTGGTGCTTTCTTTTCAGGCTTCGGTTCCTTCTGATTCAGATCTCGCTTCCCTGGGTTGCCTTCTAAGGCCTTCAGTGCAGTTGGCTTGGGTTTCCTTCCACGTTGAGCCACAGGCGCCACCTCCTTTCAAATTTGGCATAAGAAAAGAGCCTACCTCCTGATAGACTCCAATTGATTCATTCCTTTAGTTCTTCCATATTTCCATCTTGAATTCTCCTTCAAAAACCATCCAGCGTACTTCCCCATCTTCAAGTTGTAGGACTAGCATTCCCGGCAAAAGATACATCTCATTTTCTTTGTATCCCGCTTCTTTCAATTCTCGCTTTTGCTGAAGTAGCAGTTCCATTCCTCTCACTGCATCAACATTCCCTTGTAGCATCTGAACCATATCTCTGGTCATTAAAACAACCTCCCTGTGTTTTGGTATGTCTATACATCACTCTAAACACAGGGTTTATCAAGTTAATTATCGCTCTGAATGCCTTTATAATTGTAATTGCCCTTCTTAATTTCCTTATGTTCAGCTTCGACCGCCTCACCATAATCGGCCCGCTTGGATTCCTTATCCTTGCAACTTAAGCAAATGCAATCGGTATTGTACATAGACATAATCCGTCCGCTTTTTAAGCTGCCGCCACAGCGATCACAATGTGTTTGTGAGAAAAACTTATCCATCTTGCTTCACCTCAGAACTGTACTTCTTCCTTGTTTCCTCAATGAATGTTTCAAGGACGCTAGCGTTCGGATCCAAGTCCTCTTCACTGTTCCAAAATTGGTCCAAATCCTCTAGCAAGTCGAGAATAGTAAGGACTCCTTCTTTAGCATCCGCTTCGCCAAGGACGACCTCTTTTTCAATGATGGTTGCCTTAAGTCCTTGAATCATGGCTTGATAGATTTCCTCATTCATTCGGTTCACTCACCTTCCTAAAGGCCCCGCTTCCCTCAAGGTTTTGCAGGAGTGCCTTTCTCGTGGTTTTATACTCTGGCCCATTCATCCCTAGGCGAATCAACCAAGTCCTAAAGGCATATTTTGGATTGTCATCCTGAGCTCGTTTGAAAGTGGCTCGCTTTTGCTTTTTTGCATTTTGGTTGATGAATGCGGCGAGGTCTTGAAGGGCCGCCACCTTTTCTGAATCCAAGTTTTGCACCGCCAGTTTGATAGTGAATGTTTCATTTTCAAAATCGAAAGCCAATCCGGGGATCCTTTCAAGGCCAAGCTCATCATGTGCCTTCTTAAAAGCATCAAAGGTACCCGTTTCTCTTTCACTCAAATCTTCTGGAAAGGTTTCATCCATCAGCGGCTCGTTTGTTTCAAAGGCCATCATGATCAGGTGCTGTTTACTATAAAGCATGTTTACTAGGTTTCTTAATGTGTTTCCGGTGTGGCCCTCAAGCGGAAGTGTTACCTCAATCCCATCCAATTCAAGAATCGCTGGCTGTTCTACACTGGTTTCTTCTTCAGGCTCTGGCGGGTTAATAATCTCTTCAAAAGTTTTCACTTCTTCGGCTGAGGTTGTAATCGTTCCCTGCCTGTCAATGGTGTAGGTTTCTTCTTCCGTTACAATTTCGTAGGCAAAGGTTGGAGCATTGAGATACTTTGGTTTTACTCCTAAAAATTCTCCTAGCTTTTTGACCATTTCTTTTCGATCCATTTTCATTACCTCCTGTGTTTTGGTGTAGTACATATATCACTCTAAACACAGGTAATAGCAAGTCATTCCTGACCAAAATGCGTATATTTATAGACCAATAGAAAAAGGCCCAAGAAGGCCCCACTCTAATCGTTTTCAATTGCTGTGTATCTTGAATAACTATAGCCTTCGCTGTTTACTAAAACTGTTTCACCAGTTTCTTTATTGATGACTCTAATGCATCGAGCCTCCCTATTCGTATTCACTCCGCCATCTTCTCGTGTGATCCAAGGCTGGTCGTTAAAGAAGTCGTTCGCAAAGTTATGAAAATCGCTGTCTTCTAACTCCACTACTTTTGTTACGATGTATGTTTGACCCCGCTGTCCTTGCTTGATGGCTTCTTCAGTGATTTCCTTCAGCTCCGCTAGATTGCTAACTTTCCTTCCAAACAATGCTTTCATTTCATCATCACTCCACCTCAACGTATTCCATGATGATTTGGAGGGCTTCACCGTAGGAGCTAGATGCCATCACACGCTCACTCAATTCTTTTGTTTGTTCCTCTTTTCCATTTTCTTTTAGAGCCCTGCTGACTCGTCCAAGAATAGAAAAGATATTGCCATCTTCGCCGATAAGTTTGACCGATGGTTTTTGATTTCTTTCCATCACTCTGCCTCCAATCTCTTCAAGGTAGTAGCATATTGCCATACACGTTGAAGCATAGCAACTTTGTTCGTCTATAATATTTCATCAAATACAGGTTTAGGAACATCTGAATACGATAGCTTTTGTCCGTCCCTTTCTAAGAACACATTTGCATCTGTCCCCACATGTTCGATATACCTTTTGACAATTGCATCTGCATATTTTTCATCCAGTTCAATCGTATAGCAGATTCGGTTGGTTTGTTCGCAAGCCATAAGAGTGGACCCGCTCCCACCAAAAGGATCTAAAACGATGCAATTGCTCATGCTGCTATTCTGAATAGGGTAGGCGCATAGACTAACTGGTTTCATGGTTGGGTGGATTGTATTTTTAGAAGGTCTATCAAAATTCCAAATGGTGCTCTGCTTTCGATCTGCGTACCAATTGTGCTTTCCATCTTTTCTCCAGCCAAATAAAATCGGTTCATGCTTCCACTGGTAAGGACTCCTACCAAGAACCAAACTTTGCTTGGCCCAGATACAAACACCAGATAAGTAAAAGCCAGCATCCTTGAATGCCTTCCTGAAGTTATAACCTTCCGTGTCAGCATGGAACACGTAGATGGATGCATCCTTTTCCATACTAGCAGCCATATTCTTATAGGCTTTTAGCAAGAAGTTATAAAACTCTTCATCTTTCATATTATCGTTCTGGATACTACCCGCTTGTGAAGAGTAATTTACATTATACGGAGGGTCCGTTACGACAAGATTTGCCTTCTGACCATTCATAAGAACTTCATAAACTTCCGGGTCTGTACTATCTCCACACACTAAACGATGTCTCCCAAGTAACCACACATCACCTTTTTGAGCTATGGCTGGTTCAGATAGCTCCTTTTCAACATCAAAATCATCTTCTTTAATGTCTTTATCATGAACCTCGTTAAACAGCTGATCAATTTCTGGTGGGTCAAAACCCGTAAAGGCAACATCATAATCCAATGATTGTAAATCCTGAATCAGGTCAGCTAACAGCTCTTTATTCCACTCACCGCTGATTTTATTTAAAGCGATGTTTAGAGCCTTCTCTTTCGTCTTATCAACATCGATGACCACACAGTCTATTTCCGTAAAACCTAATGTCTTTAAAACGGTAATTCGTTGATGTCCTCCAATCACCGTCATATCCTGATTGACGATAACAGGCTCTACATAGCCAAACTGCTCGATGCTGTTTTTAATCTTTTCAAATTCACTGTCGCCCGGTTTCAGTTTCTTCCTAGGGTTATAACTAGCAGGAATCAAATCATCAATGGGCAGCTTTTTAAATTCCATCTTCTTCACTCCAAAATCTATATTTGATATAACAATCATGGCTGCAGAACTTCCGCTTCTTATTTCCGTAGCAACTAAAACTTCCCCCGCATTGTGGACACGTATAGTTATAAGTAGCGGTTTCCCTTTTCTTTCGTGCCTGAGGATTTTCATTCCACCATTTACGGCGGCATTCATCTGAACAAAACTTCCGAACTCTTCCTCGACCCTTTTGCTTAAGCAGTTTACCGCAGGAGGAGCAGAGCACATGGTTTTTCATTTGTTCTTTCACATTTAATGAAACAACTTTTGCGTCGCCATCAAGGCCATTATGCTTACAAAAAATACGCACAGTATCACGGGATTTCCCCAACACTGCAGCAATCGCTTTATAACCAACACCTTTGAGCCTTAGTGCATAGATTTGTTGTTTTTCGCCTTCAGTCACCGCTCCCACTCCTTTCTGCGTAAACAGTATTTGAAAAGACAATAAAAAAACGCATAATTCAGCTATTCAACAAGCCAAAACATGCGTTTCGTTCGTATTTTTTGTTTATCGATTAAAACTGTTAAAACCCAGTCCCGCCAAGGGACGAACGCCATTTTTATCATTTCCTCAATCGTACCTTTTCGCAAAATGAAAAGCACTCCAAACCCTTACCACCATTGAGGCGAAGCTCATATTCAGTCCTTCAAGAGTAACCCCCCTTGTTTAATTCCGCGAAAATTCACGTGAAGGGGGCGCGCGGTCGCCATATAAATGGTTGTAGAGATTTGACCTCCCCTATGGGTCTCTTAAAAAGAGTAAACTGGATACTGATCTTCTGTTCTTGTCTTACGATCGTGACATCTCTTACACAAAGGTTGCCAGTTGCTTTCATCCCAGAACAGTCTCTGGTCTCCTCGGTGAGGTTTGATGTGGTCAACAACCGTCGCTTGAGTCATCTTTCCTTTCTGTTCACAGTGTTTGCAAAGAGGATGGGCGTTCAAGAACCGTTTGCTTGCCTTCCTCCAACGGCTATCATAACCACGCTCGCTTGCGTTCGCTCTATCATCTACATGAAGCTTTGCATGAAACTCACAGTACTTGTCATCCGTTAACAAAGGACAACCGTTGTGTTTGCACGGCTTCTTTGGTTTCTTTGGCATTGCTCTCAACTCCGTTTAATCCTATTAAAAAAGCCCCGAAGGTAAGTCCTTCAAGGGCTGTATCATTCTATTTCTATAGCTTATACTCTATCACAGGAAGAGGGTGGCTTATAATGGCTTTTCATGGCGTGTTTTTAATTCCAAACAAAAACCCTTAAAGGAACTTGATCCTTCAAGGGTGTTGTGAATAATCTTCTTTTTCATATGCATTCCACCGGGCTACTTTCTAATCGTTCCGTTGCTTCTTTCAATGCCTTTCGATGCAACCGATAGACCCACCGTACATCATACCCCATGATAGCAGCGACTTCTTCCCAAGTGCTACCACTAAGATAACGAAGCTCAAGAAGTAATCGGTACGATTGATTCTCAATTTCAGATACAAAGGTTGCCAACTCACGTTTTAAATCAATCAATTGATCAATGTCGTCATTGATTTCCTCTTCAAGGCACATTAACTTAACGAGAGCACTCTCCATCGGTGATTGTTGTTTTGTATTTTGTACTTTATCATCCTGAAGGACGGATGTTGTTTTTAAAGCAAGTTCTCGTAACATCGACACTTGTACAAGTTTACTGTTTATTCTTTGATCCAGCTGAAGAGCCTGGGATAAATATTCTTTTGCGTTCACCGGCAATTCCTCCTGTCATTCTATCCATGAGGTAAACCCTCTTTATATTGATTCATTCTTGCTTTGACCGCTTCCATTAATGCCGCTTGGCTTATGTCTTTATCTTCCAGTGCTTTCATCACTCGTTCATCAATGGTGTCTTTGGCAATGATGTGGTGAATCACGACCGATTGTTTTTGACCTTGCCGCCATAATCTTGCATTTGCTTGTTGGTAAAGTTCAAGACTCCAAGTGAGCCCAAACCAGATGATGATATTTCCACCCGTTTGAAGGTTAAGCCCATGACCAGCAGATGCTGGGTGGGCTAACAAAACTTGAACCTTCCCTTGATTCCAATCCTTGATATCTTGATCTGTTTGAAGGATCCTCGGCTTTAGTTTCTTTAAGTGTTTTAAAAGCCTGTCTTTATCATGTTGGTAACCATAAAACACAAGCATTGGTTTCCCACTTGCTGCTTCCATCAATTCATCCAAAGCTTTTAGCTTTTCATCATGAATATGCTTCACATCTCCATCTTCATCGTAAACAGCACCGTTAGCTACTTGTAATAACTTATTCGCCAGTACTGCTGCGGATCCAGCTAAGACATCGGCTTCTTCAATCGATAAAATCAATTCTTTTTCTAATCGGTCATACTGCTCTTTCGCCTTTTTCGGCAATTCAACGGGTATTACATTGTCCATTCGTTCAGGCAACTCGAGATAATCCTTGGCTTTCATGCTCACACAAATATCGGATAGCTTTTCATAAATGGTATCTTCCGCTCCATCTTTTAACTTCCAAGTGTAGACCATCATTTGATTTCGCTTATCTGGAAGGAAGTATTTTTCCCGATAACCAGTGACTGTCTTACCCAATCGCTCTCCACCGTCGAGTAAATAAATCTGTGGCCACAAATCAATCAACCCGTTTGGTGCCGGAGTTCCTGTTAATCCAACCAATCGTTTAATAAAAGGCCTCACCTTTTTTAACGATTTGAACCGTTGGGCTTTTGAAGATTTAAAGCTGGATAATTCATCAATGACCACCATGTCAAATGGCCAATCGGCATCAAACCAATTCACGAGCCAAGTGACATTCTCTCGATTGATGATGTAGATGTCAGCTTTTTTATATAAAGCAGCTACTCTTTGTTTTTCACTGCCAAGTACTTTTGAAATTCGGAGGTCCTTCAAGTGATCCCATTTCTCCACTTCTTCCTCCCAAGTTGTACTGGCTACTCGAAGCGGCGCAATGACTAGAACCTTCGCCACATCAAAGTAGTCATACACCAGCTCCAAAATCGCAGTCAGTGTTGACACTGATTTTCCCATTCCCATCTCAAGGAAAAGAGCTGATTTCTTTTTATCGATAATCCATTGGGTGGCATAAGACTGATAATTATACGGTTTATATTTCAAAGGACCATCTCCTCTAGCATTCGATCGACCGCCTCGTAGCTATCAATCTTAAAAACTTTAAACCCTAAGCCTACCAGCTGCTTTTTTCGTTTTTGCTGCAAGGCCCGTAGCTTTTTAGCTGGTGCCTTTAATTCCACAAAAGCAATCTTTGAACCAGGAAAGAGCACCAACCGATCAGGCACACCTGCAAAACCGGGCGACACAAGTTTTAATGCTAACCCGCCATTTTCGTTCACTTTCTTTTTTAGCCTTTTTTCGATACTCACTTCATTCAT